>NZ_PDYR01000003.1:0-258608 GCF_002743165.1 Sporosarcina sp. P19
GATTCACTTTAGAATTCATGTGAGTCCTCCTTGGTTATTATTAGGGGTCAAGTAGTCGATGCCTTGACACCCCCGAATCATACCAAGGGGACTTTTCTATTTCAATAGGGCTCCACTAACCAAACAGGAATGCTCCCGGAGGATCAGCGTGCGCCTTGAGACCCTGGTGAGGTGCCTTAATTTCTGTAAAGTACACAGAAATACGGCAAAGCAAACCCTGCGCTGTTCGCTTGGCTCAAGCCACGCCCTCGGGAAAGCGTCCACCTGGAACGTCGATCAACGGTGCCATCCTACTCGCTTTTCATTTCAATCTTTTAATAATATTATTATGTAAACTAGAATGAATTTCATTATAAAGAAGTTGGAATATTCTATCACGAATGCTATAGTGTAAATGTTAGAGTTCACACATTAGACATATGTTAACCATTTCAGAAATGTTGCCAAACCTACTATGATTAAACACCCTGACGCAACTCTGAGTGAATATCTTTACTAGAAATTTTACGATGAATGAAAAAGGGTGGGATCCGCATGCTAGCTAAGGAACACGAACAAAACATTTGGAAATACGCATTTGCAAGCGTTGCCGTCACCGTTAGTTCTCTCGGTTTTGGACGGATGTCATATGGAATCCTTATGCCGTTCATGAAAGAAAACCTCGCCATGTCCTATAAACAAGCAGGACTGCTCGCAACGACGGTGTCAATTGGCTATTTAATGATGGTGATATTTGTTGGATTGCTTGTGACTAAATACGGTGCGAAAAAGCTCGTGATTTTTGGAACAGGTCTCGTATCATTTGGACTATTTATGCTTTCATTCGTAGCTGGTTATGGCTGGACACTATTCGCCATGCTGCTCCTCGGAATAGGAACCGCTTTCACATATACGCCGCTCATCACCATACTTGTCGGTTGGTTTCCGAGGAAGCGTGGGATGCTTATCGGATTTCTCGTTAGTGGCATGGGGTTAGGAACACTCATTTCAAGTGCGTTAATTCCGTTCTTCACCACATGGTTCGGCGATATGGGCTGGCGCTATCTATGGTTCTTCTATGGCGCTCTGTCGATTGTATCTATCATCATCGCGATGATCATTTTACGTGATCCACCGATACCGTTACTGCCAAAGGAAACGCAGAAACGTTCATTCTGGACGAAAGTATATTTAGATAAACGTGTACTTCGTGTCGCATTCATTTATGGACTCGTTGGATTTGCCTATTTGGTCCCACAAAGCTTCTTGTTCAGCTATATTCTCGAAGTGGGATTGACGAAGTTCCAAGCAGGGCAGATCATGGCAATCAGCGGAATCATGGCGATTTTTAGTGGTCCATTATGGGGCGGAGTATCTGACCGGATCGGAAGAAAATCTGCGTTGCTAGCGACACTCGGAATAGGTGCAGTTTCACTCATTATTCCTGTGATTTTCCCCGTGTATAGTGGACTTATCGTCAGTCAATTCCTATGGGGTGCGACAATTGTCGGGATGCTGTCGCTCTGCCAAGCGTTGTCTACGGAACAAGTGCATCCGACGTACGCACCGGTTGCACTAGGCTATGTAACGTTCTTCTTTGCGGCAGGACAGTTGCTCGGACCGGGCATCGGTGGCTGGATCATCGACCGTTTCGAGCAAATTCCACTCGCGCTAATTATGTGCAGTGTCCTACTCGCTTTGGCGTTCTTGCTGACGATTCGAATGAATGCGCATGCGGTGGATGTGGATGTGACGGAGTTGAAAGCGAAGCCTGTGTTGGCTACTTTTTGTAAGAAAGAAACTTCTACTAAGGAAGTATAAAAGAGCATTGCTTTAGTAATGTGTATTTTCTAATAAAGTACGTGAGCCTGACAACAGCAAATTTGTAAAAATAAAAGGTATCAGCATCCCACAAATGAAGGGATCTGGTACCTTTTTATCTCGTTTAATGGTATAATAAGTAAAATTAATTTGAATACTTCGAACCATTACCAAATAGCAGTAAAGTACAAAACATGGAGGTGAGAGATTATGAAAAATGACGTAGAGAGAGTAGCTAAAAACCCACACCTATATACTAAAGACAATATAATTCATTACGTGAGCAATGGATTCCTGGAATTAACTGGGTATGAAGAGTGTGATGTATTAGGAAAATCCCTTAGTGATATAGATGCATTATTACGATCTGAACACCAAATATCTATTCAAGAGATTAAAGTGACAGATTATTTATATATTTTCACTAGGAATAATTTGCCAATGGAAGTTGAAATAAGTATTGAATTCGTAAATAATGGAGACGCTAAAGTCTATTACTTTAAAGAAATGAAAGATTCAGCATTAAAATTTACATTAGATAACTTTGTTTGTACTGATACTTATAAAAATGGATCTGTAGCAATATTTAGCTATCCGGATGGTATTCTTCTACAACATGATGAGAACTATATTCATACATTGTCCTTAATGAACATGATTTCAGAAAATCCACTAGGTAAACATCCTTCATTTTCGAATAATATTTTAGATTTATTAAAACAAGGCACTTCTTTTCATGAATTTGAGGTGGAATCAAAAGGTTCTAATGGAGTAGCGACTTATTGGGATATAAATGTAAAAATGATATGTGGAAATAAAAACAACAAGTATGCAATATTTTCTATTTACCATGTGACAGACATCAACCGTGAAAGAAAACGTACTACTAAACAAAGATGCGAAATGGAACTACTAGTTAGCAACACACCAAATATTGCAAGTACTATAGATACAGTAGACAATATGTCAAATATTATAAATGGCATAGATATGGACGGACGACATACCGATATAAAAAAAGTCGGCAGGCAAAACCTATCCCAACCTATCCCACAGCATGTTCCGGATATACACTCAGTAACTAGTGAAATAGCATATAACTCTTTTGAAATGAACGATGTGAATGGGAATAAAATACTCTGTGAAGATACTGCCAATCAAAGGATATTCCGTGGAGAAAAGCTTATTGATCATACGGGAATTGTAAAAAGTGAATTTCTCACTACTTATTTTGGATGTGATCGAACGCCTAATTATAAAGAGCAAGGAAATGTAGACAGTGGTATTCTAAACTATAAAAATATAGAAAATATTTATAATACTGAAGAATATAAAGCTTTGCAGGAAAATGTAGAAGATATTTCACTTTATTATGCGTCATTCTCTCACAAAGACTTCAAAATAACATATATTAATGACTATGCATTTGAAATATTTAAAAAAGAAATACCCGATGTACATACAGAATTAGATGTAATCGGGAAAAGTTTTTTTAGCTTTTATAAGACTTTAGATGTAGATGAATTGATTAAAGAAATCTATAAATCTATTGAAAAAAAATCCTCGTATACACATAAACTTAGTTTTTGTGTAGATGGGACTACTCACTATACAAAAACCATTTTTCAACCTATGTTCAATCAAAATAATGAAGTAGAAAAGATTATTGCCTTGGGGTTAGATATTTCCGATGAAGAATTAGCTAACAAAAGAATGGAAAAACTTCTTACAGCCCAAGAAGAATTATTCATCAACACATCTCACGAACTAAAGACACCATTAAGTGTAATATTTAGTGGAGCTCAATTATTGAATTTATATTTGGAAAATGATTCTCTGGAAGATTGTAGAGACGATATTTTTAATATGAATAAAACAATAATAGGGAATTGTTATAGACTAATCAAACTCATAAATAATATATTAGATATTTCAAAAATAGAATCGGGACTAAATGAATTATACTTATGCAATTACAATATTGTGGAGATCATAGATAGTATTGTACAATCAGTTTCAGAATACACCAAGTCTAAAGATATTCAAATTATATTTGACCCAGATGTGGAGGAACTATTAATAGCATTGGATGTGTATAAGTTTGATAGAATTTTACTCAATCTTATTTCGAATGCAATAAAATTCTCTATTACGGGTAAAGTTATATTTATACAGCTAGAGGTAACAGATCATCAAACAGTAAGTATTTCTGTAACTGACGAAGGTATAGGTATAGCTCCGGAGAGTATGGGCTCTATATTCGGAAAGTTCATACAATTAAACAGGAATTTAAATCGTATATCTGAAGGCACTGGGCTTGGTTTACCCTTAGCTAAGTCTATGGCTGAACTTCATGGAGGGAGTCTAACCGTAGAAAGCATTCTCGACAAAGGGAGTACATTTACTATTGAACTTCCTATTAAGACAATAGATACTACAAATAGTAACCAAGAAGATACGACTGACATTGATCGAGTTGAGATAATAAAATATGAATTCTCAGATATATATTAAAAATGAGTGCCTATGTGAGAAACTTACGTGAATGTATAAACATCCATGAAAGTTTCGTGCATAGGTGCTTTTTTACAATTTCAATAAATATGAAACAATTTCCCACCTTATCCGTATACGTAGTAGGAAACAAAATCTAGTAACCGGAAAAGAGTGTTGGATATGTTAAGTTTACTACTATTTTCATTACTTGTAGGGGTTGTGGCAAGTGCGATGATCGTGCCGTTCCTCTCTGTAAATAACAAAAAAGAACCATTGTCTTTTAACCGCTGGGTCGCTTTTGGGTCACTGACGGTGATCAGTTCGATTGGGGTATTCATATTTTATTACGTGACGAATTTAGATCGCAACTGGACCTCGTTGTGGGCATTGCTACTGATCGTTGCTATTTTAGGGGCAGTTGTTTCCCAAGGTATGGAGCGTAAAGTCAAAATGGTCGTATCGTTGGCTGCGTTACTCGTTGGAGTGTATGTGTTAAGTGCACCTCTTTTCAACGCAAATAAAAAGTATGAAACGGTTGCGATGACGCAAAAAGTGGAAATTACTGCGTTTGATGAAACGAAAACGCCGGCTAGTGTACCACCAAAGTTTGCGCGCAATAAAATGAAAAAAGCGTTTGGTCAAGTACCGGATACGAGTTATTATGAACTGGGACATTTACAAATTCAAAAAGTGAATGACGAATTTGTCTATATTGCACCTGTTGAGTTTTCAGGGTTTTTCAAATGGTTTAATGGCAAAACAACACCTGGTTACTTCACGATGAGTGCAACGGATTCATCGGATAATCCGAAATTCATTAAAACGGAAATGGCCTATACGACATCTTCTTACTTCCATAAAAAAGTGTATCGTAAAATGCGTATGGAAATGCCGGATTTGATTTTTTACGGAGATGTTCAATTAGAAATTGATGATGAAGGGAAGCCGCATTATATTCGCACGTATGGGGAATTCATTACGGCGCGTAACGGATTTAACGCCAAAGGAATTGTCATGTTGGATCCTGAAACAGGTGCTACGAAGAAGTATGCGTTAAAAGATGTTCCTGAATTTATTAATGGAGCGGTTTCACCTGAAGCGGTAAGTCTTCAAAATAGCTATTTCGGGAATTACATTCATGGTTTTTGGAATTCACTTGTTGGGAAAAAAGATGTGAAGATTCCTTCAGATGAAGGGACAGAAGCGAATGTTAGCCCGATCTTTGATGCGGAAGGACATATGTATTACTTCACTGATTTCACCAGTCCGAAAGAAGGCGTGGATTCCATGCTTGGCTATGCGTTAACAGATGGTCGAACAGGGAAAGCTACGTATTATACGGGGGATTTGGAAGAGTCGTACATGGATTCACAAGGTGCGCTCCAGATTATTGAAAAGAAGTTTATCGAAAAGAAATGGAATGGTGAAATGCCTGTCTTGTATAACTTCTACGGTGAAGCAAGCTGGTTGACGCCGGTACTCGATTCAAATGGATTCTTGCAAAATTACTTTATTGTTTCCGCTGCGAATCCTGAGATCTCGGTATTTGCAAATTCACCAAACGAAGCGTTGAAATTGTATAAGACAGCACTTCAACGTGGTGGTAGTACAGTCGATGGAAGTTCTGATGCAGAAGAAGCGAAAGCGACGATTACAGCGATGCGCGTGTTTAAAGAACGCGTCGGTGATTTTACACTCGTTTCAATCTTAGCAAAAGATGGTCGAAACTTCCTTGTTTCATCGGAAGTCGAGCCTCTTTCGATTTATGTGGAAGAAGGCGATCAGCTAGCAGTGACGTATTTGGAAACGGGTGAGTTATTCTTACCTGTCAAGGAATTGGTTAATAACAGTGTGAAATAAATGAGTAAGAAATGGCTTGACAGCGCATTAGCGTTGTCAGGCCTTTTTAATTATTCATGTAATTTTATTTAAATGGCTCTTATCTCTATATTTAATTATCAAATAATTTAAAAATATACATACATAACGTATTGAATAGCAAAATGAACTGTGGTAAGGTCGGGGGACTATGGTGAAATTGCTAACATTTTGTCAATATAGGTAATCTCTATTTTTGTTTGAATAAATTAACATTTTCTCTATGTGGCAATAAAGCGATGGATACTAGTAATGACTACTTTTCATGCATAGGAGTGATTAAATGGCTGATAACAATAACCCAAAAACAGAAAGTCATGATCCAGGGCGTAGAAACTTTCTGAAAAACACCGGTCTAGTTGTAGGTGGCGTAGCAGGTGGATCTTTACTAGGTGGTTTATTTACGAATCAGATGAAATCAGATGACGGAAAAAAAGGAATGAATGAAGAAACGGCCAAAGTGGATCCGTCCCATGCACGGGTGTTTTTCGGGCGCTTTGAAGACTTTATCGTGCTAGCAACGGCTACAGAATTGATTTTCCCTGAAGACGACAACGGCCCGGGGGCTATCGGTTTAGATGTACCGTATTTTATCGATAAACAACTAGCTGGGACTTGGGGTATAAATGGCGACGACTATCGCCAAGCGCCTTTTACCAATCTTGAAGGTTTGAAGAAGATCGAGAAGGCTGATGAAAAAGTGAATCATTCACGGGCGAACCGAGGGAAAATTTTCTTGGAAGGTTTACGCTTGATGAATGCAGAAAGTATGAAGCGGTTTGATGCTTCTTTTGACCAGGCTACTGAAGAGCAACAACATGAAATCATGGGTGATCTTGCAGCGGGTAAGCTCGACATGAAATCTATTCCTTCAGATGCGTTCTTTGCGCTACTCAAGCAAGCCACATTAGAAGGTGCGTTTTCAGATCCTTTATATGGTGGCAATAAAAACATGGACGGTTGGCGTATGAAAGAATTTGCTGGGGCTCGACCATCTTATGCAGACGTCATTGAAAGTGAAGAATTTGTTAAACTAGATCCAATTAGTTTGACGGACTATCAAAGAAAGAAATAAATTCAACATTTTCAGGAGGTAGAAGATATGGCTGAAGAACTAAAAAAAGTGGACGTAGTAATTGTGGGTACTGGCTGGGCTGGTGGAATTACTGCTGCTGAACTCTCTAAAAAAGGCTACAAAGTGGTGGCGCTTGAAAGAGGTAAAGAACAATCACGAAACGACTTTATTGGTGCGAAAGATGAATTAAAGTATTCCATTCGTTACGATATGATGCAAGATTTATCCAAAGATACTGTGACGGCTAGAGGTAGTATGGAAGAAACTGCAAAGCCGGTCCGAAATAATAACTATGCACGATTTGGAAATGATACAGGCGGCGCTAGTGTCCACTGGAATGGCGTCAGCTTACGCTGGTTACCGTATGACTTTGAGATTCATAGTCAAACAGTTGAAAAATACGGCGCAAAAAAAATTCCGGAAAATTGTACAATTCAAGACTGGGGCATTACATACGATGAACTAGAACCGTATTATGATAAATTCGAAAAAACGGCTGGAGTGTCTGGTGAAGAAAACCCTGTTGGACCTCCACGTTCGGATAAGTATCCCAATCCACCTTTGAAAACAACTCCATCGATTGAGTTGTTTAAAAAAGCTTCGACAAATCTTGGATATCACCCGTATCGTTTGCCAGCCGCTAATATGTCTGAGACTTATACAAATCCAGACGGGGAAACGATCAATGCGTGTATGTATTGTGCGTTCTGTGAAGAGTATGGTTGTGATTTCGGCGCCAAAGGAGATCCAATCGTAACGGTATTGGAAACAGCGAGAAAGACAGGGAACTTTGAAATTCGTAATGAATCCACAGTAACTGAAGTCATTCATGATGGAACGAAAGCTATCGGGTTAAAGTATATTGATAATATTACAGGTACTGAATATATCCAGCCTGCAGATATTGTCGTGTTAGCTGGATTTGTCTTTACGAATAATAAATTATTATTAAAGTCTAAAATAGGTAAGCCGTATAATCCGGAAACACAAGAAGGTGTGATCGGGAAAAACTTTACAGGTCACTTTAGTAATATTAGTACCTACATAGGTGCACGTGGCTTCTTTGATAATGAAAAGTGGAATTTATCAATGGGTACAGGCGCACTAGGTGCAAAAGTGGATGACTATGCAGGTGATAACGTAGATCATACGGACCTTGATTTCCTTCATGGTTATGAAATCCGTTACTACCATTTGGGGCAACGTCCGATTGATAATAACCACGTTCCAGAGGGCACGCCTGCATGGGGTAAGGAATACAAAGAGAAAAATTTGTTTTATCATAACCGTAGTTTAATCATTCGAGCGAAAACTGCTTTCCTGCCTAACCGCTATACGTATCTGGATTTGGATCCTACGTATAAAGATGAACTAGGCGATCCGCTAATTCGTGCGACTGTGCATTATGAAGAGCAAGACATTAAACGTGCACAACATGGCGTTGAAACGTGTAAAGAAATCATGACAGAAATGGGCGCGGATATTATTGACCTAGTCGACGTGCCGGACGACGTGAAGTTTGATAGTAAGTTTTATACAAACCACTTCCTTGGTGGTGCCATAATGGGTGAAGATCCTGCTACATCCGCTGTGAATAATTATTCGCAAATGTGGGATATGGACAACTTGTTTGTGCTTGGTGGATCTTCCTTCCCGCATAACAGTAACCATGATCCTACTGAAACAATCGGTGCGTTCGCTTACCGTGCTTCAGAAGGTATGATCGAGTACCTTGGCGGTGAGGGTGGCTTGTTAGTAGAAGCCAAACAAACGAGCAAAGCGTAATTTTACAACAGCACGTGTAGGAATGCCTATCATAATAGCCTAGCGTCGCAAATGCGATGCTAGGCTATTTTTAACGAATTAAAGTTTCAACTTCGCTATCTCTTCTTCAGTCAAATAACGCCACTGTCCACGTTCCAATGGCCCAAGCACAATATGCTTGATACGAACCCTCTGCAAGTGCGTAACGGTATATTGAAACCGTCTGCACATTCTACGGATCTGTCGATTCAATCCTTGTGTCAATGTTATGCGAAACGTAAAGTCATCCAACTGAGTAACGGGACAAGGGTTAGTCGTCGTATAGCCTTTTGTTCTTGGATTATAAATAGCTACACCATTTGATAAATCTTGTATAAACGTCCTCGTGATTTTTTTATTGACGGTTACGACATATTCTTTTTCCTGCTGGTTTTCTTCTTTCATTAACTCATTTACAATACTGCCATCATTGGTTAATAAAATGAGACCTTCCGTTTCTTTATCTAGTCGTCCAACGGGAAATATACGTTCAGGATAGGATATAAAGTCGATAATATTACCGGCAATAGCAGGAGAGGCTGTACAAGTGACCCCGCTCGGTTTATTAAGCATCATATAAATGTCTTGTGCCGTGTGCGTGATGGTGTGTCCGTCTATTTCGACGTAATCATCCTCTTCAACAAAATAAACATGTGAGGCAATCTCACCGTTCACTAGAACCTTCTCTGCCGTAATATAGCGCTCCGCTTGTCTTCGGGAACAAAATCCCGAAGAACTAATATATTGATTCAACCTCAACGTGTCCGCTCCTTGTCTATCTAGGTGTTTCTTTTATTATAACATGTTTGCTATTTCACATAGTGACTTCAAGTGGATTACTACTATAGAAGGAAATCAACTTACAGCATCATTTTATAAATGATGCATGTTCTTTATAGTACGTAGAAAGCATGTAGTTATATTATAATGATAGTGTCTAAAGCGTAATCGTTAAAAATGGTCATCAAATTGCAGAACGTAGAAAACAGGAGGTGCTGTCAATGAATATTGAAATTATACCATTAACCGAACCAACATCCATCCTTGTGAATACATTCAATCGATGGGGGAACGACCTGAATTTAAAATCATTGTCTCAACCTAATCCAAGTAGAGCGGAATTGGAACGAGAAAGCATTTTGACTATAGAAGATATATGCCATCGTTTAAAATACCAACATGTATACCTGATTTATTTGGAAAACCGATTAATAGGTGAAATGAGTTATACCGTTGACCCTGAACATCTGTTTCACAAGAAGTCGGAAACAGCATGGATCAGTATTTTGATTGGTGAGCCTGAATGTCGCGGAAAAGGGATTGGTGTAATGGCTTTGGAGTACTTGGAAGAGCAAGTGAGAAAGCATGGTCTCGAGCGAATCGAGCTAGGCGTATTTGTGTTTAATGAGCCTGCGTTGAAGCTGTATAAGAAATTAGGATATCAAGAAATAGGACGCATAGAAAACTTCACATATTATGAAGGAGACATGTGGGCTGATATCCGTATGGAGAAGTGTTTTTAATCTTTGAAGGATGTTCTTCTTGGTCTTTAATTCACAAAAAATATTTGAGTTGCTTTTTTATTTAATCTCTGTTATATTTAAAGAGTATTATCTTTGTTCTTTTTCAGATCGAGAATATATTTCCAGTAAATATATTTTGTTTTTCGTCTAAAGTTTTGAGCAAGTATAGTAACTTATTGTGTGGACAACCACACTAGGAGGCAATTAATTATGGAACAAGGTACAGTAAAATGGTTTAACGCAGAAAAAGGTTTTGGCTTCATCGAACGTGAAGCAGGGGAAGACGTATTCGTACACTTCTCAGCAATTCAAGGCGAAGGTTTCAAATCTTTAGACGAAGGTCAAAGTGTAACATTTGAAATCGAACAAGGACAACGTGGCCTACAAGCTACAAACGTTCAAAAAGCTTAATAACAGCTTGAAAGAGACCCTACTTGTAGGGTCTTTTTTTATTTGTTAAAATTTATTTATTAATATTCATTATGTCGATTATTCACACATGAGAGGAGTCTCAATATGGAAGTTGTATATATTGCCGGTGGCTGTTTGTGGGGAGTACAGGCTTTTATAAAAACCTTACCTGGCGTGACGTGTACGGAAGCTGGGAGGGCAAATGGATCGGGCCGTACACTGGAAGGCGATTATGATGGGTACGCTGAATGTGTAAAAACAGAATTTGATCCTACAGTTGTAACAATCAAGAGATTAATGGAGTATTTATTTGAAATCATTGATCCATATAGTTTGAATAAACAAGGGGCAGACATTGGCGAGAAGTACAGAACAGGTATCTATAGTGAAAATCCTGAACACTTGAAAGAAGCAAAAGCGTTTCTTAAGGAGAGAAGTGATGCTGACCGTATAGTGGTGGAAGTACTTCCTCTTACAAATTATGTGAGAAGTGCAGACGAACATCAAGACAGATTAGCTAAATGCCCAACTGATTATTGTCATATACCCGATAGATTATTAAATAAGTATGCCAAAGAAGGATACCGACTTGAAAACAAACTGAATGAAAACACTGTATGACGAGTTGGTTTATAATGGACTCAGTTAACAAAACTTTCTTATTTGAGTAACAAAGTTTACAGTAGAGAGATCAAAGGAGAGTGACATACAGTGAAATATAGTAACACGTGGGATTTAGAAAGTATTTTTGCGGGTGGAACTAATTCTGAGGAAGTACAAACAAAACTTTTGGCTGTCAAAGAAAATATTGCCCTTTATGCAGATGAGTTAAACGCGTGGAACAGTGAGCCAGCAAACGATGCCGCTACTTTGCAAGAACTATTAAAAAAGCAAGAAGTCATCGGTAAAAGTCTGGGCCAAGTAGGAACATTTATCAATATGTGGCGTGACGCCTTTATGGATGATCCATATGCAAGCGTTGTCAAAGGCCAAGTAATGGAACTAAGCAGTGAAATCCAGCAACTATCTACAATCTTTACTAAAAAATTAGTAGCCATCTCGGATGAACACTGGGATACACTTCTTAAAAACGATAATTTACACGTAATTAGTTTCTCGTTAAATGAAATACGTGAAGACGGTAAACGTCTATTATCAGAAGCAGAAGAAAAGCTCATTGCTAAATTAAATAAAGATGGTCTCGCTGCATGGAGTGATCTATACAATACAGTAGGCTCTACTATGACCGTTCCCTTTACAGATCAAGACGGAAAAACAATCGACTTGTCTATTGGGCAAGCTATGAACAAAATGTACGCAGATCCTGATGTAGAAGTGCGTGCAGCGCTTTTTGAGAACTGGGAAAAGACATGGTCGACAAACGGACCAATTTTTGCAGACATCTTGAATCATTTAGCGGGGTATCGTTTAACGTTACAAGAGGCTCACGGAAGAGAGGGCCATTTAGAAGAGCCCCTTGAATATAACCGAATGTCTGAAGATACGCTTACTGCGATGTGGTCCGCAGTGGACGCGCAGAAGCAAACATTTATTAATTATTTAGGAAGAAAAGCAGATTTGTTTGGCATGGATCAACTCGGTTGGCAAGACGTGGCGGCTCCAGTTGCGGTAGGCGAAACGAAGCCGACACGTTTCACATATGACGAAGCTTGTGATTTTATTATTGATAACTTCGCTTCATTTGGTCCGAAATTGACTGAATTTACGAAACACGCAATAGAAAATCGCTGGGTTGAAGCGGAAGATCGTGCAAACAAACGTCCAGGTGGTTATTGCACAAGCTTGCCTGAATTTGAAGAGTCACGTATTTTCATGACGTTCACGGGTTCACCAAGTGATACGAGTACATTAGCGCATGAATTAGGCCATGCATTTCATAGTCACGTAATGAAAGATTTACCGACACTGAACCGTAGTTATGCGATGAACGTCGCAGAAACAGCGAGTACATTTGCTGAAACGATTATTGCGGATGCGACGGTGAAAAATGCTGCATCGGATGAAGAAAAAATCTCTCTTTTAGCCAATAAATTAGAAGGCGCGACAGCGATGTTTTTAAATATCCGCGCTCGCTTCTTATTTGAGGACCGCTTTTATACTGAACGTGCAAAAGGCATTGTATCAGAAAATCGCTTGAATGAATTAATGGTAGAAGCACAAAAAGAAGCATTTGGTACTAGTTTATCTACTTATCATCCGCATTTCTGGGCAGCCAAATTGCACTTCTTTATCGATAGCGTGCCGTTTTATAACTTCCCGTACACATTTGGGTACTTGTTCAGCCTAGGGATCTACGCAGAATACTTGAAACAGCCTGAAGGATTTGAAGAGAAGTATATTGCGCTATTGCGTGATACAGGATCGATGAAAGTAGAAGACCTAGCGAAGAAACATCTAAATGTAGATATTACGAAAGAAGATTTTTGGGCAGCCGGCATTGCGCTAGTTGCAAAAGACGTAGAAGAGTTTATTGGATTGACGAATACAGTACAGAAGTAACCCTGAAGACAAAAAATCCCGCTCCTTTTATAAAAGAAGCGGGATTTTCTATTTGTTTTACTTATTTCCTTGCCGGCCGAACTTATCGATTATGTAACCAGCCAATGCTGCGACGAAAGCTGGTAAAGCCCAGCCAAGTCCGTATTCGAAAAACGGGATAATTTTTAACCACTCGGTAACCCGATCCGGACTGTACCCTGTGCTAGTCAATACTTCGTATAACGCAAAAATGGATGTAATACATATGGAAAGCCGATACATCATCTTTCCGCCACCTGCGACATGTTGGACTAAAGACAAAATGATTAACACAATAGAGATTGGATAAATAAATACTAATAAAGGGATTGCCAATGCTAATATAGCATTCAATCCTAAATTAGATACTAACAAGGCGAATAATACAAAAATCGCGACATATGCCTGGTAACTGATCTTCGGATATATTTCATTAAAGAATCTTGAACAGGCATTAATTAAACCGACACAAGTCGTTAAACATGCCAGCATGACAATGACTCCGAAAAGAAGTCCACCACCGCTTGGGAACAACATGCGGGCTGCTTCAGTTAATACTTCAGCGCCATTTCCAAGAGCTTGTTCTTTTGGAATCACCTTGCCAATCCATCCTAGTGAGAAATAGACAGTGGCCAATCCGATGCTAGCTATGATGCCGGCACCAAACGTGCCTTTAACAAGTTCCGACTTCGACTTCGAACCTTTATCTCTTAAAGCATTGATTACGACAATTCCAAACGCCAGCGCTGCGACAGCATCCATCGTGAAATAGCCTTCCAAGAACCCGTTAACAAATGGAGCTGACGCATAATCTTCTTTCGGAGCAAAGGATATATTATCAAATTTGATAAACGCTTGGACGACTAGCACTCCTAAAACCAACAATAGAATAGGTGTTAAAAATTGGCCGATACGATCCACGATTTTTTTAGGGTTTAAACTGATGTAGTATGTTAAGGCGAAAAATAGTATAGAGAATACAAGCAAAGGGAAATTGCCATCGACTTGAACTATTTGTTTGAACCCTAACTCATATGCAACATTTGAAGCTCTTGGTATGCCGTAAAAAGCTCCGATTGACATATAGATGATAATCGCGAAAACGATTCCAAACACTTTATGTACCCGGCTACCCATCGATAATAGACCGTTATCAGACAAGGCGATCGCCATGACCGCCATAAACGGTAGTAGAACGCCTGTGATGAGAAAGCCAGCAATTGCCGGGGCAAAGTTCGTTCCTGATTCTAACCCAAGAAATGGGGGGAAGATGAGATTTCCAGCTCCGAAAAATAAAGAGAAGAGCATGAATCCTGTGAATAGTATGTGTTTTTTACTCATTAGAGTACCTCCTGATGTTTATCTGTCTAGAACAAAAATGAAAGTATATAATATTGAAATATAGTGTAATTGTAATATAGAATATTGAGACTTTGCAAAATATAGTGTCAATTATGTCGGTTATTTTACCGACACAGTTAATTTCGACCTATACATTTCACTGCACAAGATGATTCCTGTCAACCTGGTGCGGTGTGCATCTTCAATCTTCTCTTCTTTATTTTTGCGCATAAAAAACTCGCCCCCTAATAGGGACGAGTTTTACTCGCATACCACCTATGTTTCAAAAAACTTCGTAAAACGATGAAAAATCTGACTCTAAGTCATCGTACGATTAAACGTGTTCCATGTAACGTTGGAAATCCGGCAAAATTTACTGTTTTCAACTTTGCATCTAAGAGATGATTTTCGGATATGATCTGTCCATCGACTTTCACCAAACGCCGACTCTCTGGGGAACAAGTTTCTTATCGTACTTTTTCTCGTCACTGAATATTATATACTACAATATAATTTAACAGACAACTATTAGAAAGGTCAATACCTTTTAATATATTCAGAATATTAACACGGAATTATTTGCTTGAATAGGAGGAAAATTCAGCCAAAAGTGGAAAGTTTAGAGTTTTTCTATCGTAGTATCGAGAATAGGTTTAATAAATCGCCGATTACAAGGTTTTTTTTGCTAGTTAATACTTTTCCTTGGTATCTATTAAGTAACGCTTTGACTAGCGTCGAGACACTCAAAACGACCTCTACGTTCATTCCATTTAGCATCGCTTGCAGGTAGCGCTGCAAAGATTATTGCTCATTTAGCGGAAGGTTCCCTAAAAAATGATATATGAAAGTAGCAATATAAAAGGTTAGCACTCCGAGTCCTAAAAAGACTTGATCAAGTTGCTGCAACGAAGCGGCTACTACAACAAACCCGATTTACGCAGAGCGGGCATGGCGGAGTTGGTGTATGCAAAGACGATTCCAGCCATCATACTAATTGTTAATACAACGATAAGACTTTTAAGAGTGATGAGCCATTGTCACGCTTTTGCACATCCTGTTCATGAATCAACCTTTTACTTAAGGCTATGGATTTCAGCGCGCTGTGGGATGCATTGTCCGAAGCAAGAACTATCGATGGCAACAGCAATACGCAGAGATTGACTAAGACAGCACGAAACCCTGTATAATAATCCAATCATATATTTTCATAACTCGTCTATTATGTACAGGTTACATGTTTATACACCGTTATCCCTTGGCAGTAAATGAGGGATGGCTAATTGAATAAAATCTTCCGGTGTAATTTCGTTACTCTTTCTTTTCCATTCTACAGAAGCTCCGTAAATTCCCCAGCTTAATATAACAGCGGTAATTTTCAACCCTTCATCTTCTTCCGTGTGATGTGGTTTTAACAGCATTTTATAAAAAATGATTTCGAGCTGTTCTCTAATATTCCGAGCAATGGTATCCTCATATCCTCTGTGACAACGATTCGATAATGATTGTTGGAAGTTCGTGATCGCTACAAATATACTGGTGATGACTTCTTCATTTAATTCCTTGTGTTGGTAATTACTACAATCCAAATTTACTAATAATACTTCCGATAGTACCTTTTCCAATAAGTCATATATATCTTCAAAGTGGTAATAGAACGTGGCACGATTAATCATCGCTTCAGCTGCAATATCTGTAATGGTAATATCTTTAAATTCTTTTTTACCCGACAGTTCCATAAAAGAATCCATGATTAATTTACGAGTTCGTTGAATTCGTGGGTCCGTCTTTGGTTGATTCATGTTGTTATCCCTCCTACTTTTCCAACAATTTCATCAATGTGTTGCATAAGCGACAAAATCCAGTTTCTATTGGTGTTGATAAATTTCATTATGTTATAGAATGTAGTTGTATTCAAATGATTAACCCGTGAAGTAATGAATACTTCTTACAATATGCATACACAGTAGGAGTAAACACGATCAGTAACTTAATTTAAGCGGACGAAATTGATCGATACGTATTGTATAGAAAAGAGGAATAATTCATTGAAAAACAACAAGAATATGATATGTGATATAGAAACAGGTGTATGTGGAGAAGCTGGAAATGAGGAGATGGAAATCATCGACTTTAATCAGCCGGCAAAAAAGATTAATCTTTATTACGTGACGGATCCTATTTGTTCTCATTGTTGGGCGATTGAACCTGAGCTCCGTCGTTTTGTAGAGCAGTATGGTAGTTATTTCAACATGCATACGGTGATGGGCGGTTTGTTAGAAAAATGGCATGATGGGCCTATTGATCGCGCAAATGGAATTTATAAGCCAGCTGACGTCGCGGGTCACTGGAGAGAAGTTGGAGAACATTCAAGAATGCCGATTGATGGTAGTGTAATGATTGATCATCCCGTACAATCTTCGTATCCACCATCTCGTGTATATAAAATCATTCAAAAAAACCATAGTGACGCACTAGCATCTGCTTATCTACGTCGTACAAGAGAAGAACTGTTCGTATTCAATCAAAATATTTCGGAGCGCTCTGTAATGGTGGAGATCGTCAATACACTAGGCCTGGATGGGGAAGCGGTTGTCAATGAAGCTGAACAACCAATCGGACAACAATTATTGAATGAAGACTTTGCTTTAGCTAGAAGTTTAGGCGCTAGAGGTTTCCCAAGTATTCTGATGATCAATGCGGAAAATAAGGGCGTGAAAATTGTAGGTGGCCGTCCATTTGAATCATACGTAGACGGATTAAAAAAAGTGCTAGACGTGGAAGTACTTCAGCCGAAGGAACAACCAGCACTTTCTAGCTTACTTGAAAAAGAGAGACTACTTTTTTCAAAAGAAATTGAAGTCATGTACGATGTTGAACAATCCAATATACCTTCCTATGTAGAAAAAGAACTACCATCAAATCGTTATCAAGCAATAGAAATGCTAGGAGAAATCTATTTCACAACGACTGAATCCAAAGGAGAATGATCATGACATACGTATTACAAGTCGATTTTAAGATGAATGGGCCATTCGGACAAGAAATGGCAGAGGGCTTTGCTGACTTAGCGAAGAGTATCAATGAAGAAGAGGGATTCATTTGGAAAATATGGACAGAAGATCCTGAAGCAAATGAAGCCGGTGGAATTTACAATTTCGAAACAAAGGAATCAGCTGAAAAATATGTAGAGATGCATACAAAGAGATTAGCTAGCTTTGGCATCACTGACATTAACACGAAAATCTTTGCTGTCAATTCTGCACTTACTGCGATTAATAGAGGACCCGTAAAATAAAAACTGAAGTATTTGTATAAACACTTTGGATAGTCGATTTTATTATATACGGTGAAAAAGGGGGAGTTACTAGTGTTACAAAAACTTGCAGCAGGAAATCATACGGTGCCGTTTAGAGGGCCATTCACCATTACACGCATTCAACCGGGGAATATTCTTGGAGATGAAACGACAGACACTGCATTTGGACCGTTAGCGATCATTGATCATGCGGTAATGAAAAAAGGGTTAACGATTAACATGCATCAGCATATAAATGATGAAATCTTAAGCTATATTAGCTCAGGCGTCATGCATCATCGAGATTCGGCGGGTTTTGAAGCGCCTATTGCACGAGGAAAATTAATGATGATGAATGCAGGGGCTGGCTTTTGGCATGAAGAAAAAGTGAAAGAAGATGAGGTCGAAATGCTTCAAATCTTCATCCGACCAAATGAAACCGATCTCTCACCAGAAATTCAATTTCATAATAAGCCGGTAGACAATGAGGATTGGTATGTCATGGTAGGTCCTAAAGGAAGCGAAGCACCTCTTTATTTGCGACAACACGTCTACATACTAGACGCGCATCCTAGAGCGGGTGAAGCGCTAGACGTTCCAGCCTATACAGGTCTTACACCTTTTCTATACGTCATGAATGGGGAGATCACGATGCAGCATCTCACAATCGGCAAACAAGAAGCGGTAACCGATGTAGTCAATCCACTCCCATCGTTTATTGCGAATGAAGACGCTACTATTGTATTGTTCTTTGTTGATCTGAATGCGCCCATGTCTATAGATGGAACTATTAGTGGTTGGACGAACTAGCCGACGGATTCATTAACATAATTTAAAGTGTTGACATATGAAATGGACCCATGGTATATTTATATCGAATTCGAGATAAATTAATTAATTGCAAATATAGTCAGATTTCCAATTCACGCAATCTCATTTTTTTGAGTGAAATTACCTCGAATTAATAATAAATTAATTCAGTCTAATGATAGAGGGGAGTATTTCGTATAAATTAAAAGCAATTTATTACGTAACAGCTATATTTAGCTATGGTAAAGAATTATAAATTTTTCACCTATATATTAGAAATGCGTTTCGTGAAAAAATGGTTTCATTGAAAGGAACAAAATGATAGCAGCAGTGAAACCAATCGATAAAGAGTAATTGTCTGGAGTTGGAATGTAAAATGGGCTTTTTCAGTAAAATATTTGGAACAACACAAGAGGAGGAAATAACTATGACAAAATCAAACATAGGGATAATTTTAGGATCAACACGTGAGGGACGCGTTAGTCCACAAGTGGGAGCATGGGTAAGGAAATTGGCAGATCAACGTGGAGACGCACATTACACGATTATTGATATCGCTGATTATAAATTACCACTTTTAGGTGAAGCGGGTGGCGATGCATCAGGCGCAGCTGCTTGGTCAGAAATCATCGCAAAACAAGACGGATTCGTATTCATCGTACAAGAATACAATCATTCCATTTCGGCTTCACTTAAAAATGCATTAGACTACCTTCGTGTAGAGTGGAACGACAAAGCAGCAGGTATCGTTTCATACGGTTCAGTAGGCGGAGCTCGTGCTGCAGAACATTTACGTGGTATTTTGAGTGAATTATCCGTGGCACATGTTCGTGTTCACCCTGCATTATCATTATTTACAGACTTTGAAAACGGCACAGAACTCAAACCAGCTGATGTGCAAGCTGCTTCAGTCAATCAAATGTTAGACCAAGTCATCCCATGGACGACGGCATTAAATACAATTCGTAAATAATGCAATAGTAAAAAGTCTTTAAATGGTTTATAGGAGTAGAACTATGAACTAAGTAATCATGATTTAAGTTATAATCAAACAAAATATATTGAATTAGAGATAATTACGCTATGTGATCATCTTAACACTTATAAAAAGAGGAGAGTTTTAAATGACAAAATGGAATGTAGATGCAGCGCACACGAACGTAGGATTTTCGGTTAGACATATGATGGTGTCAAATGTGAGAGGTAGCTTCACTGGACTTGAAGGGTCAGTGACTGGAGATCTAGACAATTTAACAGATGCAAAAATTCACTTTACGATTGATGTGAACACCATTCATACAAATAATGAAGATCGTGATAACCACCTTCGTTCAGCTGATTTCTTTAATGTAGAACAGTATCCGAATATTACATTTGATTCAACTGAAATTGTTAAAACAGGAGAAGACGAATATGATGTGACAGGGGATCTGACAGTTAAAGATGTTACGAAGAAAACTACGTTTAACGTGACGCGTACCGGAGCTGGAAAAAATCCTTGGGGTGTAGATGTAGTTGGTTTTGAAACAGCAATAAAAATTTCTAGAAAAGAATATGGTTTAACTTGGAGCCAAACACTAGAAACAGGCGGCGTATTAGTAGGCGATGATATTAAAATCACAGTAGAACTTCAAGTGAATCCAGCATAATGAATTTGCAATTGTTGAGTTCATTTACAGAAAAGGCGATCAACCACTACAAAAAATGATGAGAAAGTGTTCATTGCCAGTAGTAGCATTACGTATGGGGTAGATTAGTTAGAAAAGAAAAACGTGTTAAGAAGATAACCGTGTCCGAAAGTTCGTCAGGTTATATATGCTACAATAAAATTTGTAGTTTTATCCTTTGATATCTCGAATTCATAATAAATGGTTTGGTGCTAAATGTATAGTGTTTCGACTGGAGCGCTAACGTTTTGGGAACAACGGGTAGACGTATGTAACGAAGACTAAACGATCTAGTGGCTTTAGAGAATAGTTAGGGCGTAAATTACAACACATCTACTGATCTTTAACTGATGTATATACTAAAAGAAGCTAGTGATTAGAGTTTAAATGTTCGTGAAATCTTTAACAAACGACATTTTCATTCTGAACTAGCTTCTTTTAGTGCGTATCTTTAAAAAATTTTAAAAAGGTGTATCCTTATTCAAAAAGCTCTCTATATAGCTAGTGAAGAGGCAAATAGCTGTCGCTTACAACTAGTTAGTAGGGGGAAACCATAATGCAAATGAACCATGAAGAATTTCTACAATTTCATCCACACACAGCAGCGAAGATCGGACTCAATGAATCGATGTTCCTGCAACAAATCCATGAGCTATCTTTCGGCCCGAATGATACGGAAGAAGGAACGCAGTGGGTGAGTAGGTCGTATAAGGAGTGGCATACCGTGATGAGTTTCTGGTCAATGGCTACGATTATCCGCGCGATACGAAAACTGGAGAAATCCGGCTACATTCGTTCAAAGCGACAGAACTTTGGGGAAAAGATGTATCTCATAAATTATGAAGTATGTGAGTCGAATGCGATACATCTGCTACAACCAGCGAGTGAAGAAGTATTGAACATCAATTAACGACTAATACAGAAGAGTGGAGGCCTAACGCATCCGCTCTTTTTTCGTGTGCTTTTGTAACTCGAAAAAATATTTTCAAAACCAGTATCCTTATGCAAAAAGCCTTCTATATAGTAAGTGAAGTGGTGGATTGCTATCACTTACATACATTCTAGGAGGAATTCAATATGAAGTTATTAATCAATGAACAGCCATTACAATTACTACCATCACTTGTACATTTAGTGGGTTTAAATGAGGCGTTATTTCTGCAGCAACTGCATTTCCGTTCACTCATTTCAAAAAACGTGCGCGACGGCCATCAGTGGGTGTATAAAACGTATGATCAATGGCTAGAGGAATTTTCGTTCTTGTCACGTATGACAATTAAACGCACGATCTATAATTTGGAAAAACAAGGATACCTCATTTCGACTTCAGAATACAACAAGATGAAAATTGATAAGACGAAATGGTATCGGATTGATTACACCAAACTACCCGCTTTTTCTATTCAAAATGATACGTCGGTTGAAGAAGTGATGCCGGCAAATAGTGAACTGGAAATAGATCATGCGACGTTTCAATCTGATACATCAACAGATCAAAAAGAAGACGATGCGATGTTTCAATCTGATACAACGGACGTTTCACTTCGAAACGCTGTGTCGTACCAAAGTGAAACGAAGGACTGTACCAATGTGGTACGGCCTATAACCAAAGAACTTAAAGAACTTAGAAAAATAAAGAATAAAGAGCTTGTCGAGAAGCCTCTCGACGTTACGCATTTCGTCATTGCTTATTTGAATGAGAAAACCGGTAAGCAATTTAAAGCTACATCCGCAGCTACTAAGAAATTTATTAACGCAAGAGTGAAAGAAGGCTATACACAACAGGATTTCGTACAGGTCATTGATCTCAAAGTGTCGCAGTGGAATAACAATCCGGAATACCGAGCATACTTACGTCCTTCGACGTTATTCAACCCGACGAACTTTGAAAACTATTTGAATGAACAACCGGCAGTTCCTGTACAAGCTACGCAAAGACACGTGCCTCAGTCACCTGTATTGGATTTTAGCCAAGGGGAAAATTTAGGCTAGACCGCCTGTGTAAACGAGAAACTATAACGTTGAAAAAAGATTGTCATTTTGGATCTCGAAAGATTGACACGTCGCCTATAAAAAAGCATGATTAGAGTAAATGTACGGTAACTATATTGCCGAATACACGTGATCAACGAAAGAGGTTTTGAGATGGAAGAACAGAAATACGAATACTTGGCGGATAACCCAAATAGTAAAGTAATGCCTATTATGTTGGCTCTTATTATCGGTGCATTTTTCGCCATTTTGAATGAAACACTATTGAACATTGCACTGATCACACTGATGGATCAGTTTTCCATCACGTTACCGACCGTGCAATGGATGGCAACGGGCTTCATGCTTGTCATGGCAGTCGTCATCCCGATCTCGGCTTTACTTTTACAATGGTTCACGACGAGGCAATTATTCCTCGGTACGATGACCGTATTCACGATTGGAACGATCGTAGCTGCGAGTGCTCCGACGTTTCCTATTCTATTAATGGGTCGCCTAATACAGGCTGTTGGAACAGGGTTACTGATGCCGATCATCTTCAACGTATTCTTACTCATTTATCCACCGCATAGACGCGGCAAGGTTATGGGCATCATCGGACTCGTCATTATGTTCGCACCAGCGATTGGTCCCACGTTATCAGGTGTAATCGTGGAATATCTTGGGTGGCGTTACTTATTTATCCTCGTCATTCCATTCGCATTATTTTCTATCGGATTCGGTTATAAATACTTGATCAATATTACGGAAGTTACAAAACCTAAAATTGATTATATTTCATTGGTCTATTCATCGATTGGTTTCGGATCACTCGTGTATGGATTCAGTTCAGTCGGTGAAAGTGCAGATGGATTTGCGAATCCTCGCGTCTTGCTGTTGATTGGTGTCGGTGTAATCGGAATTGCGCTTTTTGCTATAAGGCAACTAAAGTTGAAGGAGCCGGTCATGGATATGCGCGTGTTCCGTTACCCAATGTTCACGCACGCGGTCTTCTTGTTCCTGATCATTATTATGGCGATGTTCGCTTCTGAAATCATCTTGCCTATCTATATGCAAGGACCACTGGCACTTAGCGCAGCGACAGCAGGTTTAATCCTACTGCCAGGCAGTATATTGAATGGTATTATGTCTCCATTCATGGGGTCATTATTCGATAAATTTGGTCCACGTGTGCTGATGATTCCAGCCACAATCGTTCTTAGTGGAACGATGTTCATGATGAGTCGATTGACGCTCGATACACCGATTTGGGTTGTTGTCACGAGTTATATTTTGCTTATGCTCAGTGTCTCTGCGATTATGATGCCAGCCGAGACGAATGGACTGAATCAATTACCTAAGCGGTTATATCCGCACGGCACGGCCGTGATGTCGACGCTACAACCTGTTGCTGGAGCTATTGGCGTGTCGGTATTTATTAGTATTATGAACGCGAGACAATTGCACTTCTTAAAGAAGTCTACGACGCCTGAAGACGCACTTACTGCTGATTTGGCTCTCGTTGCTGGTGTGGAGCTTGTGTACTTTATCGCGTTTGCCATGTCGCTTGTGGCGGTTGTGCTGTCGTTTATTGTGTACCGTGCGACTCCACGGGAAGATGTGGAAGGAATCAAATAACTGAAGAATCCTCAATCCTTACAAAAGGGTTGAGGTTTTTTATGTGGTTTACTGCAAATCTATGTAAAAACCGCTATAAGCTCAACAAGTTGACTTTAAAAACATATAATACTAATATGAATTAGTATACCTAGTAAATTAATAGGAAAAGGGTGTTATACAATGACTACGATAAGAGTACAACCGGTCAATGACGTAAAAGGACCGGTTGAACGGGAAGATCTTTTATTGAATCCTCCGCAAAAACTATTGATTGCGGGTGGCGTACTTGTGGCAATAGTGTTATTCGCTTATTTACTAGCCACTCAGCATATTTCTCAATCGATGCTTCTCGGCATTGGGTTATTACTTGGCTTCACTCTCTTCCATGCACGCTTTGGCTTTACATCCGCATTCCGGCGCATGGCGTCAGTCGGAAACGGCCAAGCGATGCGATCGCATATGCTAATGTTGGGCATAGCGGTAACGTTATTTGCTCCGATTTTAGCTTATGGCGCTACATTTTTTGGTGGCCCGGTAGCCGGCTATGTTTCGCCTGTAGGTGTTAGCCTCATCGTAGGTGCCTTTGTCTTTGGAATCGGCATGCAGCTTGGCGGTGGCTGTGCTTCCGGTACACTGTACGCTATAGGTGGTGGACGTACTGTTATGTTCGTAACTCTAGCATTCTTCATTGTCGGTGCTACAGTTGGCGCGTACCACTTACCATTCTGGACGGAAGAAATGCCTGCATTCGCTCCAATTTCATTGGCTACTTCTACTGGTTTAGGCTATGGTGGCGCTTGGCTTGTGTCGATTGCACTATTTGGATTCATTGCCTGGATTACTTTGATTATCGAGAAAAAGAAAAAAGCGCCGAAAATGGCAACACTTCCTACTGAAAGAGGATGGAAACGAATTTTTCGTGGATCTTGGCCTTTGTTTGCAGCTGCAATTGTATTAGCAGTGTTGAACGCATTAACATTACTTACGCGTGGTACGCCTTGGGGCATTACTTCTGCTTTCGCATTATGGGGTTCCAAAATAGCTTCTATTCTGGGCTTTGATGTAGCGAGTTGGGGGTATTGGCAAGGGGCCAACGCATCCGCGCTAGAAGCATCCATTTTCACTGATTCCACTACGGTATTGAACCTTGGGGTTATAATCGGAGCATTCGTCGCTTCAGCAGCTGGCGGTTTATTCAAATTCACACGCGTGACTGTTGGTAATTTCGCAGCTTCTGTCATAGGTGGTTTGATGATGGGCTATGGCGCACGTCTTGCATTTGGCTGTAATATCGGTGCCTACTTCGGCGGCATTGCATCATTTAGTTTACACGGATATATTTGGGGGATTCTCGCACTTGCTGGAACGTTCTTGGCCTTATATCTCCGGCCTTTGTTCGGACTTACGGTACCGAAATCCAATGATTCTATTTGCTAATGAAAATGAAACAATGAAATTCACAAAAAAGCACCAGATCCACAATATAGTTTCGTGGATCGGTGCTTTTATAGTATGTACTTCTCACAACAACATCCGCAAATACTTCTCAAAATTCACTCCCGCCTCTACTGACGTATCGTATAAAGCAGTATCTTCTATGGCAGCGAGCAAAAATTCCTTTGCAAGCGTGATCGCCTGTTCCATGCTCACCCCACGAAGTCGACTGCCCATCAGTACCGATGCGAATAAATCACCAGTGCCTGAATAACTTTTACCATTGTACGGCACCGTAGTGAAAAGTGAATCCGTCTCGTTAATATACATATTGCCGATAGAATCTTGCCGGCTAGGTGGCTGGATTCCTGTAATGATAATTTCAGCGCCGGTTGATAGTTGGAGTTGTCTACCTGCGTCCTCTACGCTCTTCAAGTAATCCTGTTCATCCATGCAGCTGTGCAATACATCATAGCTATAACCGGTCAGCAAACAGCATTCCGTAATGTTCGGCGTAATAATATCCGCCCGCGCGACAAGAACCTTCATTTGATCAAGAAGTTCTTCGTCGAAATTATCATACGCTTTTCCATTGTCACCAAGCACCGGATCCACGAGCAAAAGTGTCCGATCAGTATAAAAACTTTCGAGAAACGTGAGGATTTGGTGAATTTGCTCTTTGCCCGTAATATAACCGGTATGAATGCCGTCAAATGAAACATTGAGCTTCTTCCACTCCTCCGTATAGCGCGGTATGACATTCGTAAGATCATGACAGTAATAGCTCGGATATTCTGTTTGTGCAGACAGAACCGCTGTAGGCAATGGACACGCTTGCACGCCCATTACGGAAAGTACTGGAATCGCGGCCGTGAGTGAACATTTACCGAATGAAGACAAATCTTGAATAATTGCAACCTTTTTCATGGGGAATCCTCCGTAAATTGCTATGTATTATACGTATCATAGCATAAAGAATGCAGTGGATTGTTGTAAGAGAACTAGTGATAACTAGTTCATTCATTACATATCATTCTTTCGATAAACGAGAAATTTTCAAAAGGTGTATCAAGCATATTTTATAATCAAATTTCATGGGTTACAATACAGAGCATGGAGGGTATACATATGATCAACCGAACGTTTCGAGTCGTTGAGGTGATGATAGGGAATGAAAATAAACAAGACATACAAACTCAGAAAACAAAAGAAAGTAGGTAATATCTTGGTTAATAATAATGAAGATTATTCTAGCCATTTCTCAGAAGAAAAGTTTTGGGATAAAATTCTTAAGTTTGGTAAAAAAGCAGGAGTGAAGTTAACGTACGGGGCTCTATTACTATTCTATACATTTAAAAAGCCAACAGTTCCGAAGAAGGTAAAGTCTACTATTTTGGGTGCTCTAGGATACTTTATACTACCGGTGGATCTTATACCAGACTTCACACCGATCGTGGGATATTCCGATGATTTGGCGATCGTTGTGGGAGCATTGCTAGTCGTAGCTACGTATATTGATGAAGATACAAAACAACTCGCAAAAAATAAAGTAACTGACTGGTTTGGAGAAAATGCTATAAAAGATACCGATTCCTTGGATGATGAAATGGTAAAGACTATACAAAGTAAGAAAGAGAAGAAGGAGATGAAGATAGAGAATAAGAAAGTGAAGAAAGAGAATAGGGAAATTAAAAACATCCCCAATGAGTAAATACTCATTGGGGATGTACAAGTGTACCTTTTTTAATGTACTGATTAAATAGTATAGGCAGTTATATAAGCGTAACATAGTAAAAAAAGAAATATTGTATTTATTGAGATGAATAAAAAGATTATGTGAATATGTAATTAAACGTACACTTTTCTATGATATGATGGTTTAATAGTAAATAACTTACTAGTTAGAAAGTGAGGAGAGAGTATTGAGGATTCGAAGTTCACTTCGGTTATATGATGAATTCATTTTGAGTTTAGTATCTTATGAGTCTCGATGAAAAAGGGGGAAAGGTATAATAATAGAATGAAATAATCTCAACGACCACCATTCATTGTAAGCGGTTTCAAACTGGAAAGCATATTTAGCCTCGAAACAAATCCATACCCTCACTTCAGAAATAAAAGCACGTCTCGTAATAGAAAATTTCACTAAAAAAGAAATCATTCATGAAATGTAAAAATTAGCGATGTTGCTAACTAAAAAGGGAGTTTTGGAAAATGAAGAAATTCATACTGATGATCGTACTACTAGCTGTATCTGTATTAGTACTTGCCGCTTGTGGTACCGATGACGAGAAAGCATCTGAAGGTACTGAAGATCAAGGCTATAAATTAGTGAATGAAGGAAAATTCACATTTGCTGCAAGCGGGCTGTATAAACCATTTAGTTTTGAAGAAGACGGTAAACTTACAGGCTTTGATATAGAAATTGGAAATGCGCTTGCTGAGAAAATGGGACTTGAAGCGAACCCCGTGACGAATCCATTTGAAACGATTTTACAAGGGCTAGTTGGGAATAAGTTTGATGCAATTATTGGTTCTATGGCGTATACAAAAGAACGTGCAAAGCAAGCGGACTTCACCGAGCCTTACTATTATTCGGGTGGAATGATTTTCGTTGCAAAGGATAATAACGAAATTACATCTCCCGAAGACTTAAATGGCAAGAAAATTGGTGTAGTAGCTCAGTCCACATATGAAGAACCTGCTAAAGAATTGTCGGACGATATCCAGTATTACAGTAGTGATGTAGTAGCATTAAAGGATTTAACCGTTACAGGTCGTTTAGATGCAGTGATCACTGCGGACATCGTGGGCTATGAAGCGATTGAAAACGGATTTGAAATCAAAGAGGTCGACAAGCCGATGTGGGTAGAACAACCTTCTGTCGCGGTGAATAAAGAAAATCCAGAACTAACAAAAGCGCTTGATCAGGCATTACAACAGATGATTGACGATGGGACGTATGAGGAAATCTCAAATAAATGGTTCGGTCGTAATTTACTTGATATTGATTTAGAAGGTGTCGAGTTATTGGAGTAAATACAATATCCACCCATTTTTTAGAAAGTTGGTGTGCCGGTGCCTGAGTTTTTACTAACATTTTATGTCGTATTCAAAAATACGTACAAAGGATTTTTACAAGCAGGTTTACTAACCATCGAAATTACGGCGATCGCAGTTGTAATCGGAGTGGTCTTAGGTGTCATTTTCGCCCTTATGAAAATTTCAAACTCCAAAATACTGCAGATGATCGCAAATATTTATATTACGCTAATTCGAGGAACACCGTTAATTGTTCAGATTATGTTTCTATACTTCGGTATCACATCCATTATTGTTTTAGATAACTTTTGGGCAGGTGCCATTGCATTAGGTGTCCACAACGGTGCGTACATTGCAGAAATTTTCCGTGGATCTATTCAAGGAATTGACAAAGGGCAACGAGAAGCAAGTCTTGCACTTGGGATGAATAGTTCATTGACGATGAGACGGATCGTCTTTCCGCAAGCTTTACGTCGTGCGATTCCGCCGCTCGGAAATCAATTCATCATTACATTAAAAGATTCGTCACTAGTCTATGTCATTGGTGTATCTGAAATGTTTGGTGTGGCAAATCGTGTAGCTGCTTCTAACTTTAAACAATTCGAAACGTTTCTCGTAGTGGGTCTTTATTATCTAATTCTCGTTCTTATTTTTAGCGCTCTATTAAGATGGTATGAGAACAAATTGGATGTGGATAAATAATGGGGGCAGATACGATGATTAAAGCAGAAAATATTCACAAGTCATTTGGAGATTTGAAAGTGTTAAAAGGTATCGAAATGGAAGTGCACCGTGGAGAAGTGGTGGTTCTCATCGGGGTCAGTGGTTCAGGAAAGAGTACCTTCTTGCGGTGTTTAAACTTTTTGGAATTGACAAATGAAGGCGTAATCACAATTGATGGAAAGCAAGTCAATCAGAAGAAAGACAATTTAGCCAAAATCCGAGCGGAAGTGGGAATGGTGTTTCAACACTTTAATTTATTTCCGCACAAAACCGTCTTAGAGAATGTAATGGAAGCGCCTTTAATGGTCAAGAAAATGGACAAAGTACAAGTGAAGAAGATGGCACACGAGATATTAAAAAAGGTCGGTCTATCCGAAAAAGCAGCAGTCTATCCTAATAAATTATCTGGTGGTCAAAAACAACGTGTTGCGATCGCTCGAGCACTTGCCATGGAACCGAAAGTCTTATTATTCGACGAACCAACTTCTGCTTTAGACCCTGAACTGGTTGGGGAAGTGTTGCAAGTCATGCAAAACTTAGCGGAGGAAGGGATGACGATGATCGTCGTTACACACGAAATGAAGTTCGCGAAAAATGTTGCAGATCGAGTAATTATGCTAGACGAAGGAGTCATCATTGAAGATTCTGATGCAGAGACGTTCTTTAATCACTCAACAAATGAACGAACACTGCAATTTCTAGAAATGGTGGACGTATAAGAACGGCAGAAAAGCTTGATTCCTATTTTCACAAGAGGCACCAGATCCCCGAACAGTACTTCATTGTTCAGAGATCTGGTGTCTTTTGCTTTACATCTACGATCTGTACTGCTCCCGTTAAATGCGTACTTCTGAGATTTCCCGGGAAACCTTGAAGCGTTGAAAATTCATAAGAAACCCAATATACGTCTAACCTATCGTAATAATTGAAACGATTATCCTTCGATGTATAGGTGTTTATCTATTCTTTGTTCTGGTCATACTGTTAGTAGAAATGGTAAGCACTTTGTCGAGGAGGAATACAGTGGAAAAGAAACAACATAAACAGAACGAGGGTCAAATGGAAGAGCGAGAAATACTTACGACGCGCCAAGGTCATCCGGTACAGGACAATCAAAACATCAGAACAATTGGCGACCGTGGCCCTGCTACGCTTGAGAATTATCATTTTATCGAAAAAATATCTCATTTTGATCGTGAGGAAATACCTGAACGAGTAGTCCATGCAAGAGGCTCGGGTGCGTTTGGTTATTTTGAGACATATGGGAAAGCTGGGAATGAACCAGTTGAAAAGTACACCCGTGCCAAAGTGTTTTCGGGTGCTGGAAAGAGAACGCCTTTAGTCGCGCGTTTCTCTACTGTAGCGGGCGCTAAAGATTCACCCGAAACTGCACGAGATCCACGGGGATTTGCGGTGAAGATGTATACAGAAGATGGCAACTGGGACTTAGTAGGTAATAATTTGAAGATATTTTTCATTCGGGATGCAATGAAATTCCCCGATATGATTCACGCATTCAAAGCTGATCCAGCTTCCAATATACCGCATCCACAACGCATGTTTGATTTTGTCTCGCGATCCCCAGAATCTATCCATATGATTACGTTTTTGTTTTCACCATGGGGCATTCCCGCCACGTATCGTCACATGCAAGGCTCTGGTGTGAATACATACAAGTGGGTCAATGACAAAGGCGAAGCGGTACTAGTGAAGTATCATTGGGAGCCAAAGCAAGGTATCCGTAATTTAACACAGGAGGATGCCGATGCGGTACAGGCAAAAAACGTTGCACATGCGACGCAAGATTTATCTGAAGCTATTGAACGTAAAGAGTACCCTGAATGGGAACTTTTTGTGCAAATTATGGAAGATGGATATCACCCAGAACTGGATTTTGATCCGCTTGATAATACAAAGCTTTGGCCGGAAGAACAGTTTCCTTGGCTGCCAGTAGGGAAGATGGTGTTAGATCGCAACCCTGATGACTTCCATATGGACATTGAGCAAGCGGCTTTCGGAACCGGAGTACTTGTAGATGGAATGGATTTTTCAGACGATAAAATGCTTCAAGGCCGTACATTCTCGTATTCCGATACACAACGTCATCGAATCGGCACGAATTATCTCCAGTTGCCTGTAAATGCACCGAAAAAAGAAGTACGGACAAACCAGCAACGTGGTCAAATGGACCAACGCGACGCCAACGAGTCGGGAGACAATCCACATATTAATTATGAACCATCCATGCTCGGTGGATTTCGAGAAGCAACAGGGGAAAGCCGGCCTCCGCACAGACCTACGTATAACGCAGCGGCAATGAGCGCGCCAATTGACCGACCGAATAATTATGGGCAAGCAGGCGAGACGTTCCGGCAGTTTGAAGAATGGGAACGAGAGGAATTAATCAATAATCTTTCCGATGCGCTCGCAGCGTGTGATGTACGCATACAAAAAGCGATGATCGAACACTTCACGCAAGCGGATTATGAATACGGGCGTCTTGTACAAGCGGGTATTGAACAGAAAATAAAAGAACTGGAAGGATCGGCGGCAGAACCTAACATCCCTGGTCGTGAGTCAGGTCAATCAAAATTTGGACAGGGCACACCTGATTCTAAAACGGCTGTGAAAGATGCAGTGGACAAAGGCCATGAAGCAGATCCTTATTGATTAAAAGGTTTAGCGTCTTTTATCCAAGCTGAAATATGTTGTGAATGAAGAGTGAGTAGCATCTGTATAGGAAACGAATGTGATTGTGCAAGCAACTACATTTGTGTCGTATATAGATGCTTTTTTATTTTCAGATCCTATTTTTCACTTTGACGGTTTTATGCAGAGTTTAATGAAATAAATGACAGAGTAGTTAGAATATTCACCAGAGAAATGATATACTTTATACTAAGTAGTGTCTGTAGGTGATTGCACTGAATGAGTAACATGTGCAAAAGATGCAAGTGGAACTAGAGTAGAATACTTGTTTTCATAATAAAAATATCACTTACAACCCGCTAAGAAGATTGAGAGGTGAAGTTGTGAATAAGACCTTTTGGATTCCATTAATAGTTTCATTTGGAACGATGATAGTACTCTATATCATAGGCTTTATAGCGAATATAGATAGTCTTATATTTAATATTTCACTCTCGCATACTGAGATTTCACTAGTACCGATCGGTGTTGGCATAGTCATGGGGTTTATTAGTGAACGGATAACCAAATCGAAATCACATGCCAATTAATCTTAAATTAGAGCATGATCTAGCATCGCACGTAGAGTACGAGTTAACTTTTTGAAAAAATGCAAGTAGATATTTATGGTGAAGTATGTAGTGGCTACCGTTGTTCAACAAGCGAAGTACAAAAAAATCCTAATATGTAAAGGTGGAACAGTGCTTGAATATCTCTAAAATAGATGAAATCAATAGTCTTTATCGAAGATTAATAGAAGCATGGAACAAACGTGATGCAAAAGGAATGGCTGAACTATTTACAGAACAAGGCATTCAAATTGGTTTTGATGGAAGCAAAATGGTTGGACGAGAAGATATCTTATCGCATCTCGCATCCATCTTTGAAAATCATCGCACTGCCTCTTTTGTAACTAAAGTAAAAGACGTTCGGGCAATAGGAACTGATACGGCAATAGTACAAGCTATAGCAGGGATGATTCCACCTGGAAAAACAGATATTGAGCCCACAGTAAACGCCCTTCAAACTCTCGTCACAGTTAACAAAGACGGTAATTGGAAAATTGAGCTCTTCCAAAATACGCCCGCTCAATTTCATGGGAGACCGGAATTAGTTGAGCAAATGACAGATGAGTTAAGGCGATTAATTAACGAATGATAAAGTCGTAACCGCGTCATGTAATGTGGCCATGAAGTAGAGAAACTTAGCTTCGTGCTAATCATTATCTATCCCTATATATTCTTTAAGAGCGAGCAGGTTTTCGTCCCAATATGGTCCAAAGAAACTAAGCCAGCCCCTTAATTCAATCAACGGCTCGGAATTAAGCATAAAGCGGGTTTCATGTCCAACCCTCTGACGTCTGACAAGACCTGCATTAACAAGAATATGAAGATGCTGATTTACTGCTGTGCGGCAGGAAATTTCTCTTTACAATCCGTTCCCAACCGCTCTCCATAAATCCACGAACGACTGTGTGGGGTTGTTCAAATTCAGTTACTTTAGAAGGTGAATCGCCAAATTGCTCTGTATGAAGTACAGATTCAGATCCTACAATCGGTTTACGTGAATTTAGCATCCACCATGCTGCAATGCCCTCTAATGTAGAAACTGCTTCCCTTACTTTTTCAAGCTGCGCATTGAGTATGACGGTTTTACGGATATCTTCTACTTTTTCTTGTGAATTCATCATTCATACTTCTGATCCGAATATAGATAATTGGCATCGGTATAAATAAATATGACTATTTGATTAAACATCATTACTTAAACAAACACGAGAGTTTGACTCGAGGCGCTCTGATTTCCGTGTTGCTGACGAATATCTGCTCTGCGTATTGGATGACTGATTGGATTCACTGAAGCATATAGATTGAAGGTGATTGATCGAAAAAGGCGAATGAGTAAAGTAGGGGGGAATATATATGAATAATGGACAAGCTCAACCGAACGAGAATGCTGGGAAGAAAGAGTATATCGAAACACCTGTTAAAACGATTTTCAATAAATTTGCCAACCAAAAAGACGTGACCTTCATATACGGAGAACCGATTGAACTTGGTTTGCAAAAAGTAGTCCCTGTGGCGAAAGTTAAATATGCAGTAGGTGGGGGTGGTGACGGTAGTGGAGGGGAAGGTGGAGGCGGTGCTTTCACGATTAAACCCATTGGCGTTTATGTAATTACACCAGACCAGGTGAAGTTTGAGTCTACGTTGGATGTGAAGAAGCTCACTGCGTTGACTGTGGTTGTTGGTGGAGTTCTAGGCTTATTGGCACTTTGCAAGGGGAAATGAACGAAGCTCGAAAAAGTTATAGCTGTTCGATTTGTTCCATTCATTACGCTAATCTAATTTATGAAATGAGAACTTTTAGAGCGTGTCTTCTAGGTAACTTACAACCCTAGAAGACACGCTCTATTATTCAACACCCTATGGATTTTGGAAAGAAGAGCTGTCTCATTTCGGGCTTGTACTTTTCCGTGAGCAGCATAATCTAACGCTTTTTCCATAAATTAAAACCCTTACGCTTCTTCACTTTCCTTTTCTCAATGGGAACATTCGGCGTAGGTGCAGGGTTGTAGGGCTCTACATATAGACCCGAATAGGATTTATACCATGTAAAGATATGCTCGGCAATTACCTTAATAACAGCATAAGCTGGAATTCCTAGTATAACACCTGGCACGCCGAATAATTTCCCAGCTGTCAGCAACACGATAATAATAGTTACGGGATGTATTTTCAAATTACTCCCTAAAATCAAAGGCTGGATCAATCTGCCTTCAAGTGCTTGTTCAACGGCAAACACAATAATGACTTTCACCAACATGAAAGGTGAAGATGCTAATGCAATAATGACAATCGGTATAATCGCAAGGAACGATCCTAAATAAGGAACTAAGTTTAGGACTCCTGCTACGATCGCAAGTAGAACGGCATACTCAAGGCCGACAATCGCTAAACCAATCCAGAACATCAATCCTACAAAAAACGCTACTAATAATTGCCCACGGATATATTGACTGATTTTCGTATTGATTTCTTTTAATACTTGATACGTAGTGGCACGCATCTTCGTCGGCAACAGTTTCATTGTATGATACGGTAAATCACGTCCATCTTTCAATAAAAAGAATAAAAGAATCGGCATAGTGAGCAATGCGATGACCACATTGGTCACAGTTCCGAGTATGTTACCGATACCCGATAAAGCAGAATCCATGAAACCCTTCGTTTGTTCTGTTATCGAATCTATAATACTTTGATCGATATCGTCCAACTTTCCTTGCAATTGAGAAAATAAATTACTGCTTAATAAGCCTTCAAATTGTGCCAATAATTGAGTCCAATATTCCGGCCAGTTTTGAATGAGGCTTGTAGCTTGCTCGCGTATAATCGGAATGAGGATGATCACGCCCCATGCCACTAATCCACTGATGACCATGAAGACTAGTGCAATTCCCCAAACACGCTTGATCTTCTTTCTTTCCATCATATCGATCAATGGATTTATTAGATAAAATAGAATCCCCGCCATGATGATAGGTAATGCCACTACACTGAGAAACTCTTTTACAAAATGAAACATATGCATAACTTTCGAAAAAACTAGTAAGTTCAATAAAATGACTAATGATATCAATAATATAGCGACTACTTTATTATCCAAAAACCAGTTTCGGAACCAAGTAGTCATTGTTCGTATTTTATCATTTTCCATGTTTTGCACCTCTTCTCGTGAAATAACTTGGATTCAACATCCACCTTATGTCTCACCAGAAATCCGTTCGCTAGTATCTACATCTTGACCCGCCAACCGCTTTTCAAAAGTCTTCCGCCAGCTAGGGGACAACTCTTCAACTTCCAGCAATCGACGCACCGATTTCAAGTCATGCTTGTCCTGATGCATCAGCCGATTCGCTTCCGCTACTGAAATAGCAAGTGCTTGGCGTGTTAACGGAACTAACCGATCGGTCGGCGAAACCAACCCTTCTTGCAACACGCGGAAATAAAAGCCCGTAAAACCTGTATCCTGTACAAGAAGCGGCAAATCTTTTCGGTCATAGACAAGCGCCAACTTAAAACAAGGCTGGCGAGGCTGACTCACTTGAACAATCGCTTCGCCGAGATGAAAAGAATCACCGATACATACGTCTTCTTCCGTCATCCCTGTTAGGGTAAGGTTTTCACCGAACGCACCATACGGAAGCGTTCTTTCCAATGCTCGTTCCCAGTGATGATAATGTTTATATGGATACACACAAACTGCTTTATGAACACCACCGTGATGAACGAGATCTCCCTGACCATCTCCAATGAAGTGTACAGAGGATAAAAAACCGCTTGCTGCACCCGCTCTTTGAAAAAGCCGGTCGTAACAGATTTCTTTCCAAAATCCATATCTTTAGGTTTCCCTACATTTAATGAAAGAATCTCCACCTCATTCATGGAATCAACCCCCCAGTAGAATCAATATATCACTTGGATATAAGTGTATCACTATCACTAGAACTTGTTAAATATCTTTCGGGATCTACTCTTCGTCTTTATTCAACACTTCTACACATGTTCAAACTAGTAAACTAAAGAGAGTACGCCAGACTTTAAAATGAAAGAAAACCATACGCCATAAACTATATAAGAAGGTAAGCCCGATGAAATTAAAAACGATCTACGTAACAACCACATCCAAAAGAAAGTTGGATGACATATCTTCCATCGTTGTCACGACACTTTATCGAAAAATTATAGAATGGAGCGAAGGAGTAAGCGTCTCAGGTGTACATGGCCTTTCGGGTCCTGCATTGCTAAACTTCCGCGGACAGTTGGAAGCCTACTTAGCTTTCACATACATTCTTCAAGACGATTCATTGCTAGAAGACCGATCCAAGGCATAACCTCTCGCTCGTGTATATAGTGTATTGTCAGTCGATGCCCATACTTAGTCCGTATTTGCCGGAATAGAAAGCAGTTGTTTGCCTATCGTGGTACCGTGGACTAACCCCTGCATCAATAATTCTTTTATAGTTTCAAATCCAAGCAATCCAGTTCCGCCCAATACAAATACATGTTTCATCCCGCTTCACTCCTCTTAAATCACCTCTTTACTTTCTACCCTCTTGTTTAAAAAGTATTCAAATTAGAAAAAGAATCTACTTACTATTAATAAAGAAGTCCTTGGTACTGAATAATAGAAAATGAAAAAAATGTTCTCTAATTCATTTATAGTTCATATCTTCCTGGTTTAATTACATAAGCTTATATGCAATTGATCATGCTTTCGTTCACTTCATTCTTTAAAAACGCCCATAATGTTGAAGATATAGTGATCCAAAATGAGATCGATTGCGTTAGCTATAAAATGATAACTAACTAGATGAGGAGGGGACACAATGAGAAAAGGTACATACAATCGTTTTTGGAGATGGCACTTCTTTGGTGCATTGTTCATGGCTCCACTTCTGATTACGCTTACGCTGAGCGGAATTGGGTACTTGTTTTACAATGATGTTGAAAACGTTGCCTACAAGGATCTTTTCTTTGGTACTAGCGAAGAAACGTCTCAACTGACGATCGACGAAGGAATTTCTCTTGTGAAACAGGAGAACGAAGGATTTGAAGTTTCGAAGATCATGATCCTGGATGAGCCTTATAATACGAGGCTGACGTTGAAGTCCGAGTCAGGTGAAGAGAAATACGTATTTTTAGATGACCATAACGAAATAGTCGGCTCTCAAAATCCAAAGTATACGTATTCTAATATTATGAGAAATGTTCATAGTTCACTTTTTGTGGGCGGAACTGTCGTCAATTACTTAGTTGAATTAGCTGCATGCTGGGCTATCTTTTTATTATTTTCCGGACTGTATATGACATTCAAAAGCCGTGCGCTAAAGAAACCGAAGAAATCAACACGTCGACTCCAATTTAAACGGATTCATGCGTTAATCGGTACAATCATCACTATTCCCATGATTATTCTCATATTCACAGGTCTTCCCTGGTCCGCATTCATGGGGAATTACATCTATACCGCCTCTCAAGAACATCCTTCTATCGGAACACCGTTGCTAAAACAACAGCCACCCACTTCTGATATGAGTGAGATTCCTTGGGCAACTCGTAAAGAAGAAGCCCCTACATCCGAAAAACCAGATCCTCACGCGAATCACGGTGGGAATGGGGAAATGCCTGGAATGGAAATGGGCCATAACGGGGTTTCTGTTGAAGAATTGATGGGGAAAGTACAGGATGAAAGGATTTCGAAACCGTATTCAATCGTCTATCCGTTTTCTGAAGATGGTGTGTTCACGGTATCCAAAGGTAGTAACACCGGCGTAACGGGGTTAGATGTACATCCTTCTGAAGAGATGACTTCTTATTTCGATCAATACAGCGGCAATTTGATCTCCAAAGTAGGCTACGGGGAGTATGGAATCTTGGCGAAGTGGTTTACGTGGGGAATTCCGCTGCACGAGGGTCATCTGTTTGGCTTGCCGAATAAAATTATCAATTTAATTGTCTGTCTGGCATTTTTATTCCTGATATTCTACGGCTTCAACATGTGGTTGTCACGCAAGAGAAAAGGAAATATTTCGGCACCACCTAAGACGACGAGTAAAATTTCGATAGGGTTTGTTGTGCTGATGGTGATTTTAGGTATCATCATGCCACTCTTTGGGATTTCATTGTTGGTTGTACTTGCGGTCGAAGGGATTTTGTATTTGGTTCGTCGTGGGAAAGATGATACACGGACTGAGTAATAGCGAAAATAGAAGAAGCTACCTAGAAAGTCAGTACGTTGACTCTAGGTAGCTTTTTTCAAGTTCTGTTTCGTCGCAGTCAGAGAACTACTACATTCTTTTATAAAAATATGAACAATTCAATTTCGCCTTCAAAAAACACCTCAAAAACGAATTCTCGAAATCAAATTCCTCATATCTACCGCATTCTCTCCCTTACACAATTCAATTTCCACGTTTTGACAATTTTCTGCTCCTGTCATATGCTGATTTCAATACAGCTACTAACAGAACAGTTAGAAAAGTAATCGGAAAAATGATATACTCTATTCTAAGAAGTGTGAGGAAAACACATGAACAAGCGGGCAATAAAACGGATTTATTTAAAGAATCTAGTCGATTTGAAAATTGATTTTGCGTTTAAAGAATTGTTTGGCAGCGAGAAGAACAAAGCAATTACGATTGTTTTTCTGAATGCCATTCTCAAACGAACCGGCCGGGATTCCATTAAAGAAGTAACCTTCAGAAATCCGGAAATCGGCGCGGTATATGAAGACGACAAGCTATCGCGTCTGGATATTCTTGTCACCACGCAAGACGGACATCCTATTAATATTGAAATGCAATTTACCAATCAATACGACATGGTCAATAGAAGTCTCTATTATTGGGCCAGATTATACAGTGAGCAAAACAAAAAAGGAATGGCATACAAGACGCTACAACCTACGATCATGATGAACATCTTAAACTTTGACTTGATTACGCAAACCGATGCGTATCATTTACACGAGGATGAAAAGAAATTTCGTATAGCGGACGGATTGGAGTTACATTTCATTGAAATACCTAAGCTACTTGCGCATTGGTATGATGAAAAGTTGGATCCGTGGAGTGATGTATTGGCTCGTTGGTTGCTTCTGTTGAGTATAGTGGATCAGCGGAAACAACATATTTACGAAGACATATACAAAGAACTGGAGGCGATTGCGATGACTGACAAACATTTAGAGGAAGCATTTACGAGCTGGAATGAAATGAGCCTCAATTCGGAAGAACGACTTGCTTATGAAGTGCGCTTGAAACAGGTGCTAGATCAGGAAGCTGCGGTCAATGAAGCAAAGTGGAGATTAGAAGTTGCTGAAAAAAGAGCAACGGAACGAGGAATGGCACGAGGAATAGAACGAGGAATAGAACGAGGAATAGAACAAGGAAAAACAGAGGAAAAGGAACATATAGCACGTAAACTTATACTGAAGGATCTGGATATTGAACTTGTAGTTGAAACAACGGGGTTATCGTTAGAGTGTGTACAAGAGATGAAAGCAAAATTAGGATTGTAAATTGTAGCGAATGAATTTCAATGTTTCAGAAACTGGCACTTCATATACACGGCATAGTTGATAAGACGCCTACTTTCGACCTGTTATAGGGGAGAGTAGATGTCTTTTTATTATTGAGGTGGGGGTGAAAAATAATTAGTACTATCTAATTAAACATTCTTAATAAAACAAACGTGTAAACTTGACGAACAGGTACGTCTTAAGTGGCTCGAAAATAAACCAACTAACCTTAACGTTTAAGTGTGTCGGTTTTCAATTATATTGCAATATATTTCTTACCTACAAACTTACAACGTCATAATCTAAGTTACTGTAGCATTCATCACAGCAGCGCCCTCCACCTTTAAATGAAACACTTTGCTCTCTTCGCAAAAACACGACATCAATACAATAACCTCCTACATCTTATTTAGTATTCCTGAGGCCAATGATAAAATATCGACTTTTCTAACGGAATCAATCTCCAGTAGAACTTATATATCATCTGGATATATGTGTATAATGATCATCAGAAATTGGTGAATGTCTTTCGTAATCAGTACTTCCAGCTGATTGAATTCGAAAAATCATTTGTGCTATTAGACCACTGGCTAATAATTAAATACATCACAGCGAAGCGAAACAGCGCTAAAGCCCTTCTCATTTCATTGACTGCAATCCAGCTTTTCCACCTCCAACACCTTTCCAGTCGCACCCTCAATACAATCAATGCTATAATAAACACATTCTATATAATCACTACCTGTGCAAAGATTGATGGAGGGAACCTTACATGAAAACCGAAGCGAAACTACAAAAAGAAGCAATGAAAGTCCTTAAAGAGACAAGCCGTACATTTTACATACCAATTAAATTACTCGAGCCAAACGTTAGAGAAGCTGTTGCGTCTGCGTACTTGTGTATGCGTGCAATCGACGAAATCGAAGATCATGAACAACTAGACGTGACGATCGTCATTGACTTACTGAATAGAGTAAGCGACATACTAGATCACACGATTGCAACAGGTGAATCGATGGCGTCTGCATTGGACGAGTTATTCGCACCATACCGCGACCAGTTACCTGAAGTGACGTTACGTCTCGCTGACTGGGTAGAGTTCTGTCCGGAAACAGCACGTAATAAAGTCCTCGAATCGACTGTGATCATGGGGCGTGGCATGGCGGAGTGGGCAGGTAAGGACTGGGTGATCGAGACGCGTGAAGATCTCGATGATTATACGTATTATGTCGCTGGATTAGTGGGCGTTATGCTTGCGGATATTTGGCGCTGGTATGATGGCACCGAGACGGATCGGGACCTTGCGATAGGCTTTGGCCGCGGGTTGCAGTCTGTTAATATTCTTCGTAACTACAAGGAAGACGCAGTGCGTGACGTGAACTTCTTCCCGAATGACTGGAAGTTGCCGGAAATGTTTGCGTATGCTGAAGAGAACTTAGCACTAGCGGATGCGTATATTGAAGACATTCATACGAAGACGATTTTGAACTTCTGTAATATACCATTGGCACTTGCGCATAGTACACTCGATGCATTGAAAGAAGGACGCGAGAAAATGTCGCGGATCGAAGTCGTAGCAGTCGTGAACAAAGCGATTCTAAAGTAATGCATAGTTAATCGAATGAATGGAGGATTGCGATGCTAGATTTACTGATCATTATGTTCGAGCGGGTCGGAATGATTGTGGCGGTCGCTTTCCTTCTGACTCGTTTTCGGTTTTTCCAAAATATGATCCATCAAGATGTATTGGATCGTCGGCAAGAGCTGACAGCGATACTCTTTTTTGGATTGTTTGGCATTTTCGGAACGTATTTCGGTGTGGCACTGGATATGCAGACGTTTCATTTTGAAAATATGTCGTGGCAACTTGAGACTGATGAGGCGATTGCGAATTCCCGTGTGATCGGGGTGGTCGTCGCAGGTTTACTTGGTGGCTATCGACTCGGGATCGGTGCAGGACTCATCGCCGGGATTCACCGGATGTCTTTAGGTGGATTCACGGCTATTTCGTGTGGGATTTCCACTATTATTTCTGGTATCCTTGCAGGTTACTTCTATAAGAAGGGCAAGCACATCAGTCCACTTTTAGCATTCGCGATTGGTGCGGCTGCGGAAGCGTTGCAGATGTTGCTCATTCTCGTTATTGCGGACCCGTTTGAGAAAGCGTTTGCATTGGTACAAGCGATTGGCTTGCCGATGATTTTAGCAAACGGTATGGGGGCTGCGTTATTCATGCTGATTGCGTATAACGTGATTAGTGATCAGGATAAAAAGACAGCGTTGCAAGCGCAGAAAACATTACGTATCGCGGATCAGACGCTTGGCTATTTACGGACAGGTATGCGAAAAGATACCGCTTCGGCCGTGTGCGGTATTCTCATGAACGAGTTGCAGCCAGGTGCTGTCGCGATGACAGATAAAACGGATATTTTGGCGTTTGTCAGCTCCAAAGGCACGATTATGCAAGGCTCGATTCAGACGGATTTAACACGTCAAGTAATTCAAGAAGGACGGCTCATTGTCACGGATTCCGTCGCGCATGATCACCCGAGCGTCTCGACATCAGGGGCCATCGTCATTGCGCCACTCAAAACGCGCGGTGAAACGATCGGAACGTTGAAACTATTCTATCCTTCACGTAAAGCGATTACGGATGCCACGATTGAATTAATATCGGGACTCGCTGAATTACTCAGTAACCAACTTGAAATTGCCGAAGCGGATCATGCTTATCAACTAGCGAAGGAAGCTGAAATTCAGGCGTTGCAAGCGCAGATCAGTCCGCATTTCCTGTTCAATTCAATGAATATTATCATATCGTTGATACGGACAAATCCGGATGAAGCGCGGAAATTGCTGTCGTCGTTGTCGTTCTTCTTGCGTCAGAATCTTGAAGGGACGACTGCGAAGATGGTTACGTTACAGCAAGAGCTTGCGCACGTCGAAGCGTATTTGATGATTGAAGAAGCGCGTTTCATTGATAAACTGAAGATTTGTATCGACGTCGATCCGAGCGTCATGCAAGAGAAGATTCCGCCACTGACGTTGCAGCCGATTGTTGAAAATGCGATTACGCACGGAATTAAAGATTTGGACGCAAACGCGGAGGTTCATATTTCGATACATGAAAGTGGAGACGTCATTCATATTATGGTGGAGGACAACGGTGAGGGAATTGTTCCTGAGCGTCTCGCCATGCTTGGGCAGGAACAAGTTCAGTCTGAAAAAGGTACTGGACTCGGTCTTTATAACGTCAATCGACGATTACTGATGACGTTTGATAAGAATTCAGGACTCACAATAGAAAGTACACCGAATAAAGGAACGAAGATTTCATTCTACATTCCGAAGTCGGAGGTGAACGGATATGACGGAAATGATTCGCGCATTGGTCGTGGATGATGAAAGATACGCGCGCGAAGAAATGATTTATTTGCTTGAGCAATTTGAACGGGTGAAGATTGTCGGGGAAGCCGATTCCGGAGAGTTAGCGATTATTAAGGCGATGCAACTGCAGCCGGACGTGGTTTTTCTCGACATAGAAATGCCGAAAGTTGATGGTATGGAAGTGGCAAGGACACTCGGCTCGCTAAAGAAAGTACCGCTGGTCGTCTTTGCGACAGCCTATCCGCAATTCGCGGCCGAAGCGTTTCGTGTTCATGCAATAGATTATTTACTGAAGCCGTATGATGAAGAGCAATTGCGGCAGACGATTGCCCGTGTGGAACAGTTGCTGCTACAGCCAAAAACCGATGCGTCACCGAAACGAATCGATCGATTGCCGGTTGAAATGGAAGGTGAGATCCACTATATCCCGATTGGCGACATTCTCTATGTACACCGGGAAGAAAATTGGACGAAGATTGTTACGCCTACGCGAGATTACGAAACGCGCATGACATTAAAAGAACTTGAGAACAGATTGACATATTCATCGTTCTTCCGTATCCATAAAAGCATTCTCGTGAACCTCGTGCACGTCAGTAGTTTGACGCCGTGGTTCAACGGAGCGTATCAACTAGAGGTCGATCAACGTCCGGAGAAATTGTCAGTTAGCCGAAATTATGTCAAAGAATTACGTCAACGTCTCGAGGGATAAAAAATCTCGTAACATGTTAATCTCCCGGAGTGCATCTTACTTCGCGATACTGACATGTTGCGAGATTTTGTCATCATTTGGACACCTTTCTATTATAGTTAATGTAAGCGTTATCACTATAAGGGAGGGAAAGAAGCAATGATTACATTTTTATTTTCTATTGTATTATTAATAGTCGGATATTTTACGTATGGTAAGTACATCGTCAAAATGTTCGGCGTCAAGGAAGAACGTGCGACACCGGCGTATACGAGCGCGGACGGAGTCGACTATGTGCCAATGAGTACTAGCAAAAACTCATTGATTCAATTACTAAATATCGCAGGTGTAGGCCCGATTTTTGGCCCGATTATGGGAGCGTTATACGGTCCCGTCGCATTTATCTGGATCGTCGTCGGGGCAATATTCGCAGGCGCTGTACACGATTATTTGACAGGTATGATCTCCATCCGAAACCGCGGAGCACACTTGCCTGAACTGGCAGGAAAATTCCTCGGGAAATTTATGAAGCACGTCGTCAACGCATTTGCACTTTTATTACTCGTTCTAGTCGGTACCGTATTCGTTTCGGCACCAGCAGGATTGCTGTACAACCTGATGAATGGTTGGATGGCTATGGGAATCATCCTTGCACTTATTTTCCTTTATTATATTTTGGCCACACTATTACCGATCGATAAAATCATCGGTCGTTTCTATCCAATCTTCGGCGCACTACTCGTGATCAGTGCAGTTGGTATCGGCGGCATGATGGTCATCAAAGGTGTTCCGATTCCGGAATTGACATTTGCGAACTTACATCCAGATAATATTCCGATCTTCCCGTTATTGTTCTTGACGATCTCATGTGGAGCGCTATCTGGTTTCCATGCGACTCAGTCTCCGATTATTTCCCGGACAACGAAGAATGAAAGCCAAGGTCGCAAAATTTTCTACGGCATGATGATTGCAGAAGCTATTATTGCGATGATCTGGGCAGCGGCTGGTATGGCGTTGTTCAACGGTGTAACATTGAATGAATTGCTTGCAGCTGGCGGACCAGCAGTTATTGTCAGCGAAGTATCCATCACGATGCTTGGTGCTGTCGGAGGAACACTTGCGGTAATTGGTGTTATTATCTTACCGATCACGTCAGGCGACACAGCCTTCCGTAGTGCACGCATGATTATTGCGGACTACATTAAGTACCCGCAAGCGAAAATCATGAGCCGTCTATGGATTGCGCTTCCGATGTTCGCAATCTCGATTGCCTTAACTCAAATAGACTTCAACATCCTATGGCGCTACTTCTCTTGGGCGAATCAGTCAACGGCCGTCATTGCGTTATTTGTCGGAGCGATGTATCTCTTCATTGCCGGTAAGAACTACTGGGTCGCACTTATACCTGGGACGTTCATGCTGATGGCGACGACGACGTATATACTAAACGCAGCCATTGGATTCGGCTTACCGATGAATGTCTCCCTGATTGGTGCAACTGTCATCTCGATCTTCTTAGTAGCTCTGTTCTTTAACGCGGCAGTAAAAGCTCGAGCTGCACAAATTCCACTAGAGGAAGATATTACAAACTGGGATTCTACAAGAACAATTTAATACGCTATATTTACAACCTGTTGAGCTTCGGTTCAGCAGGTTTTTCTATGTAGATTTATATAGTAATTTAGATTGTGATACACTGTTAGTGGAGTTAAAAGACCATTTACTCGAATGAAGAAAATACACACAAAAGATATCTAGATTACAATTTAAATCACTTAAGTAACTAATAGTGTAAATATACACTTAAGTGAAAGGGAGGAATAAAGCGTTGAATAAGCAGACGGTTATGGACTTAGTGTCGCCCCGCTTGAAGTTAATTCGGACAGAAATGGACTACACACAAGATCAAATGGCGGAGATTATAGGCATCTCAAAGAAGACATTAGTACAGCTAGAGAAAGGCCGACAGGAAATTGGTTGGGCTACAGCGGTAGTAGTTTGCGCCCTATTTCGTGAGAGTGCTCTGTTGCGCTCGGTCATGGGAGAAGATCCGATTGAGTTAGCTGAAATGGCAGTACATACAGAGATTCATTCGCGAGAAACTGCTGCGAGTGCATCTATTAATTGGTGGACGGAGATTGGACAATGGCAGCAATATAAGTTGCAACAACATACCGCGGGTGGACATTATCGCATAATCGGAGCGGATCATAAGCGTTTATTTAGTACGGGGGACCGTGAAAAAGCTTTAGCTGAATTCAAAAAGTATATGGACATACTGTAATTATTATATGAAAATAATGTATGAAAAACAGATAAAAACCGGCTGTACTCCTTTAAGAGTGAGCCGGTTTTTCAATGTGAAATGAATATTTTTGAGTGGTTGTACATACGCCTTTTTCGTATGTGCGCTCTTCGAATTCTACATGATCTTCGCTATCTATTGTCAGTACCGTTGTGCAACGTGTGCCATAGTCTTTTGACGCAATAAAGATCGAAGACAGTAAACTCTCGAGATCTTCACCAACGCCAGTATCAGGTAGTTGTTCGGTCGGAAATCGTTCCGCTCGTTGCATCATGCCGAATAATACATTCGGATCAATCGTCTCCGTCTGTTCCAAATATTCCGCCAGCAAAGCTTTCGTTTTATCCACCTTAGGCCACGGAGTATTTAGAAATGCATTACTCAGTCCGTGTGTGCCATGGGTTAGCTGTTGGATAGATCGCTCGACGTTCGAGTAGTAATACATCTCTTTAGCTGACCCGGCAAGTACGTTGCAACCAGCGTAATCCTCTCGGTTTGTATGCAGTTGCTCCATGAATGCGCGTGCTGATAGCTCCGATTGTAGATAGGAAGATACGATGTGACCGCGTGAGAGTTTGCCTGTTTCTGGTAGCGTGAAGTCACGATAATTCGTCAGCGCAGCGACTTTCCCTTGTTTATTAATGCCGAGCCACGTGCCCATTTGTTCGAGATCGCGCCCTGCTAAAATGTCGGGATAATCGCTCCAGAAGTTGGCTGGTGCTGTCGGACGTCCGTACGCTTCATCTCGGTTCGCCATCATGACGAGTTGATACTTTGGATGGCTTTGTAATTGAAATGCAAGTAAACACATAATGTCACCCCGTTTGTGTACGTATGAAATTAGTGTATCACGTGCGAATTTGTTTGGCGACTGTATGGATAGTGCTGTAAACTAGTGAGTAAACAAAATGATATATTGTTTGCTACACTATTGAAGTCGTAGTATATACGAGGTATCATAGATCATAACAGATAAACAAATAGTGATTTTGTTTGTTAGTGCTTAAATGTAATAGGAGTGTGGGATGCATGGAGTTTACGGAAACGTTTTGGGATGCTTCGTTAACGGAATTAAAGCAAGGGTATATAGAAAGTTCCACATCGTATAATTGTTTATTATGCGGTAAACAAATCGAAAAAGGTGTCATTTATCCGTACGAGAATGCATTGTATGAAGCGGAGCGATTTATGCATGTGCATATCGAACATTCGCATCAGTCGGTGTTTGCCTATTTGCTTGAACTCGATAAGAAATGGTCAGGCATTACCGATCATCAAGGTGATCTGTTGCGTTTATTCTATCAAGGAAAAAGCGATAAAAGTATACAGGAAGAATTGGAGATTGGCAGTGCGACGACTGTGCGGCATCATCGCTTTGCATTAAAAGAAAAAGAACGGCAGGCGAAAGTGTTCCTTGCGATGATGGAGTTATTGAAAGAACGCGAATCGTACGAGCAGGCATTTATTCCACCGCATAAGGCATCTCAGTTATTCCACGATGATTATTTGGTTGCCGAGGATGAGCAGCAAGCGATACTACGAACGTTTTTCCCTGAAGGAACCGATGGCCAGTTAAAAGAGATGCCAGCGACAGAAAAACAGCGAAGAATTATTGTCCAGGAAATTAGTAAGCGCTTTGACGGTGACATTTCGTACAGTAAGCATGAGATGAATGATCGGCTTTCGGAAATCCATGAAGATTTCATTACACTTCGGAATTATTTAATTGAATACGGCTATTTCGGTCAGACGCGCAACGGCAGTCAATATTGGCTGAAGTGAGTTGCTTGCAATCCTTTTAAGGTTTAGAAAATGTCGAGGTGGGAAGACTAGGAGTAATCGCGAAAGGAGCGGAAATAAATGACTGCAAAAGACACAGTACAGAAAATCTTGGATGAGAGCATGACCGGAACGATGGCAACGGTGGATAACAATAAACCGTACAGCCGGTATATGACGTTCATGAGTGATGGTTTGACTTTGTATACACCTACTAATAAGAAAACGGAAAAGGTGGATGAGCTCGAAGATAATCCTTATACGCATATTCTTCTTGGCTATGAAGGCGAAGGATTTGGTGATGCTTTTGTGGAGTATTCGGGTCGTGTCACGATTTCCGATGACGAAAGCTTAAAAGAGAAGATTTGGAACGATCATATGAAGGCATGGTTTGATGGTCCTGAAGATCCGAATTTAGTTATTTTGAAAATCGAACCAGAAGCGATTCGTTTGATGAATAAATCAGGCCAACCCCCTCAAGATATTTCCCTGTAAATAATTACTATACCAAAAAAGTATACATGAATAGTATATCCCGAAAGTGAGAGGTCGCACTCTGATTTTCGGGGTATTTTTGTCTGGTTGGAGAATTCACCACAAATACACGCAAATCCCGCTAATTTCCATTGCTTGAACGCAATAAATGGGGGTATACTACTCATAAGAACATGCGTTCCTTTGAGAGGTGAATACCATATGAAACCATTACCGAATAGAAAAATTGCGTGCCTTGATATGCGCAGCTTCTACGCGAGCTGTGCCGCGGCAATGGAAGGACTCGACGTAATGGAAGTGCCGATTGCGATTGTCGGCAATATCGAAAGAAAAGGCGGTGTCGTACTGGCTGCTTCTCCGCCATTGAAAAAGCGATTTGGCGTGACGACAGGTATGCGTCTATATGAGATTCCGGACGATCCAAGCATTCGTTTAATTGAACCAAAAATGCAGTTTTATATCGATGTGTCGATGGAATTAACGAGGTTGTTGAACCGCTATGTGCCAAAAGAAGCGATTCATGTGTACAGTATCGATGAAAGTTTCGTCGACTTTACGGGTACGGAAAAATTGTGGGGACCTCTTGAGACGTTGATTTACCGAATTCAGGATGAGTTGTACCGGCAATTCGAGTTGCGTTCGGCGTGCGGAGTCGGGCCGAATATGTTGCTGTCGAAGCTTGCACTAGATCTAGAAGCGAAGAAAACGGGGATTGCGCATTGGACGTATGAAGATGTACCCGAGAAGCTATGGCCTGTTGCCCCGCTTCATAAAATGTGGGGCATCGGCAAGCGAGTGGAGCGGACACTTGAAGATATGGGCATTTATTCAGTCGGTGATCTCGCGCACACGCCGCTTGAGAATTTGGAGAAGAAGTTCGGTGTGATGGGTAATCAACTCTATTATCATGCACACGGCATCGATTATTCCGACCTCGGCTCCGTGTTGATCGAGGGGCAAGTGAGTTATGGCAAAGGCCAGACGTTGTTGCGCGATTATACGACGACTGACGAAGTGTTAGCCGTTTTGCTTGAGATGTGCGAGGATACGGCGATGCGTGCGCGGCTTGCGAAAAAGAAAGGGCGCACGATTACGTTGTCGTTCGGTTATTCAAAGCACGCGCTCGGTGGCGGTTTCAATCGTCAAAAAACGTTGCCAGAAGCGACGAATGAAACGATGGCGATTTATCGCGTCTGCCAGGAGCTGTTTGAGACGTTCCATGACGGGCGTCCCGTGCGCCATATTTCCGTCAACTTGTCGAATCTTGAAGAACATGACAGTTTCCAACTCAGTTTATTCGAACCGATGAACTGGAAGCAACAGAAAATCGGTCAGGTGATGGACGAAATTCGCGTGAAGTATGGATCTGCTGCTATTCTTCGCGCAGTTTCCGTTACGCCAGGCGGTACCGCATATAGAAGGAATCAATTAATCGGTGGTCATTACAAATGAAATCAGTCGAATTAAGTCGTATAGTCTCACTATATAGAAAGAATTTTTTTCAAATGCTGAAATATCCCAGTTCCGGAACTTTCGATATCCTAAAACTTTTGCTAAACTCAAATAGCGAACATTGTAAAAAATACTGCAAGAGAAGTGGTGCAGAACAAAGGAGGAAAGCCAGTGAAAGTATTACTGGATTTACGCTGGTTTTTTTCTGAGAGAAAAAAACAATACAGCATAGGGATCACGGCCCTAATGATTGTTGCGTTACTGCAACTGGCACCGCCAAAAATTATCGGCTTTATTGTCGACGCGGTCGCGAAAGATGAATTGACCGCAGAGATGCTAACACGCTGGATGATTATTTTGGCAGTAGCGGGAATCTTGATGTATGTCTTGCGCTATATTTGGCGCGTGATGATATTTGGTTCATCGGTATACCTCGCACGCGTCATGAGAGAGCGTCTATTTACACACTTCACGCGCATGTCGCCTTCATTTTACCAGCGACGACGTGTCGGAGATTTAATGGCACACGCAACGAATGATATCAATGCGGTGCAACAAACGGCAGGGTCAGGAATTCTGACACTCTTCGATTCGATTTCGACAGGTGGTTTCGTCATCTTGATGATGGCGTTTTCGATTAGTTGGAAATTAACGCTGATCGCCCTTCTACCGATCCCGGTGATGATCATCTTGACAAGTTATTATGGACGGTTATTACGTAATCGATTCCGTGTGGCGCAGGAAGCATTCTCCGATTTGAACGACAAAGCACAAGAGAGTATTTCAGGCATTAAAGTGCTGAAGACGTTTGGCCAGCAAAAAGAAGATGTCGAATCGTTTACGAAACGCTCCGAACAAGTCGTCAAGGAAAATATGCGCGTGGCGAAAGTGGATGCGTTGTTCGATCCGACGATTGCGGGGATTTTTGCGATCTCATATGTTCTATCCTTTTATTTCGGAACGCGCTTCATTTTATCAGGTGAGTTGTCGATCGGGGATTTGGTCGCGTTCACTTCCTATTTAGGACTGTTAACATGGCCGATGTTGGCAATTGGTTTCCTATTCAATATTGTCGAACGAGGAAATGCATCGTACAGCCGAATTCAGGATTTACTTTCGGTTGAGCCAGGCATTCAAGATCGTCCGAATGCGGTGAGTCAATTACCGCATGGAGATATCGTTTTTGATATCGATACGTTCAAGTTCCCAGACGATAAACGGGCATCATTGCGTAATTTACACTTTACGATCAAGCAGGGGGAAACACTTGGCGTTATCGGAAAGACTGGTTCAGGGAAAACGGCGATTCTTAAGTTATTAATGCGAGAATTCGAAGGGTATACAGGAACGATCACGTATGGTGGTATTCCGATTACGCGATATAAGAAGGAATGCTTGCGCCAGGCGATCGGTTATGTGCCGCAAGACCATTTCTTGTTTTCCACTACACTCGGTGAAAATATTGCCTTTACGAACCCAAAGATTGATCCGGAGAAAATTGTGGCGGCTGCAAAATCCGCGCATATTCATGATGATATACTGACGTTTGAAGCAGGCTACGAAACGATGGTCGGAGAACGTGGGGTATCGTTATCCGGTGGACAGCGTCAGCGTGTGTCGATAGCACGTGCGTTGCTCATGGATCCGGAGCTATTGTTGCTGGATGATTCATTATCCGCAGTAGATGCCCGGACGGAAGAAGCGATTCTTCGTTCATTGAAAGAAGAAAGAACGGGTAAGACGACCATTATTACGTCGCACCGCTTAAGTGCTATTCAGCATGCTCATCAGATTATCGTTCTTGATGAAGGCGAAGTCGTTGAAATTGGCGACCATGACAGCTTAATCGCACAAAACGGGATGTATAAGGAAATGTACGATCTGCAACAGCTAGAGTCGATCGTAGAGCAAGGAGGCGGCGCAGATGAATAACAAACAGAAGATGTCCGCCAGAGATCAGTTCAAAACGTTCATGCGGCTAGCGAAATACGTCTTGCCGATGAAGAAAAGTGCACTGATTGCGATTCTATTATTGCTGTTGACGGTGACATCGACGATTCTTGGACCTTTAGTAATCCAGCGATTCCTCGATGACTACGTTGTACCACTAGATTTCCCAGCGAAAGAAGTATGGATCATTGCACTCATTTACATCGGGCTACAACTCGTCAACATTGTCGGGTCGTATTTCCAAACATTGCGGTTCCAGGAGCTTGCCCTCGCAATTATCCAGCAAATCCGAATCGATGCATTCTCGAAAGTCCAGAAGCTTGGGCTACGGTACTTCGATCAGACGCCTGCTGGTGGAATCGTTTCACGTGTAACGAATGATACGGAATCGATTAAAGAAATGTTCGTCAGCGTGGCAGTTACGTTCATGCAGGCGATCTTCGGAATTGTCGGCGTCTATATTGCGCTCTTTACGCTGGATGGGAAACTTGCGCTCTATACACTGATCCTGTTGCCACTATTCCTGATTCTCGTATCGGTCTATCGCTATTATAGTGCAGACTTCTATCAGGATATAAGGGAACGGCTCAGTCAGCTGAATGCGAAAATCTCCGAGTCATTATCCGGTATGGACATGATTCAGGCCTTTCGCCAGGAGAAGCGCTTGTCAGACGAATTCATTGAAGTCAATGAAGGACATTACCGCTTCGGACTGCGAAATATTCGTTTTGACAGTTTGATGCTAGGGCCATTCATCGACTTGATGTATGCAGGTTCGATCGTTGCGGTGCTTAGTTATTTCGGAACGGCATCTCTTACGTCGGTCGTCGACGTCGGGATTATCTATGCATTCACTACGTTGCTAAGACGTCTATTCCAGCCGATCAATCAAGTAATGCAACGTTTGTCGATGTTCCAACAAGCAATCGTATCTGCGTCACGAGTATTCGCGCTGATCGATAATCCGGAAATTGAACCGAAACAAAAAGCAGCGTCTACTCATAAGATTCAAGAAGGTACGATCGAATTCCGTAATGTGACGTTCAGTTATGATGGTAAAAATGATGTGCTGAAAGATATTTCCTTTACTGCGAATGCAGGCGAAACGGTCGCACTTGTCGGTCATACAGGAAGCGGAAAGAGTTCGATCATCAATCTATTTATGCGTTTCTATGAATACGAGCGCGGCGACATCTTCATTGATGGCGTATCGCTAAAAGAGTATCCAATAGAAGAATTGCGGAAGAAAGTAGGACTCGTCCTGCAAGATCCGTTCATGTTTTACGGTGATATCGCAAGCAACATCCGTCTGCATAACGAAGAGTTAACGGATGAAGATGTGCGGGAAGCTGCAGAGTTCGTACAAGCCGATCACTTTATTGAAGAGTTGCCGAACGGCTACGAACAGAAAGTGACAGAACGCGGTTCGACGTTATCGAGTGGACAGCGTCAATTGATCGCGTTCGCACGGACGATTGCGATGAACCCGAAAGTTCTTGTGCTCGACGAAGCGACAGCGAATATTGATACGGAAACGGAAGTGGCGATCCAGAAGAGTTTAGAGAAGATGCGAGAAGGCCGTACAACGATTGCAATCGCTCACCGTCTAAGTACGATTGCCGATGCAGAATTAATTCTCGTACTTCACCACGGCGAGATCGTTGAACGTGGGACACACGCAGAGTTGCTTGCGCAAAAAGGCTTGTATTATACGATGTATGAGTTGCAAAACGGTGCGCAAGCGTAAATTTCTGTGATTGTCAAAAAGATTTCACAATCAAATGGAGCGTAATCTAGCCTCTTGTTTGGTACGATAGAGTGGGAATGTTGGTGCTTGCCGGCATTCTACTTGTCCTACTGTTAAAGGAGGAATTTTGTTGGGGACGGATGTTAATATTTTCTTTGCGTTTGGAGCAGGTTTCCTAAGTTTTATTTCTCCATGCGTACTGCCACTATACCCGGCATTTATATCGTATATCACCGGCATGTCACTGGATGAACTCGGAGATAAGAAAAAAGGAATGAACCGTGCAGGCATGTTGCACACGCTGTTCTTCTTACTTGGATTCTCGATTGTATTCATTATTTTAGGATTCAGTACGTCCTTTATCGGATCCATCTTCTTGCAATATCAAGATTTGATTCGTCAGGTAGGTGCGATTTTCATCATCATCTTCGGACTGATGACGATTGGACTATTTAAACCAGAATTTCTAATGCAAGAGAAAAAGCTACAATTTAAGAATCGTCCTGCGGGTTACTTCGGTACAGCGCTGATCGGTCTAGCTTTTTCCGCTGGATGGCAGCCATGTATGGGACCGATCATCGGTGCCATCATCTATCTAGCAGCGACGAATCCGGCATCTAGTATGTTGTATATGATGCTCTATGTACTTGGTTTCGCGATTCCATTCTTCTTCTTGTCATTCTTCATTACAAGAATTGGCTGGATCCGCAGACACAGTATGAAGATTACGAAAGTAGGCGGCTACTTGATGATCGTGTTCGGTATTATACTGTTCTTTAACGGAATGGTCTATTTCACAAGTTGGCTTAGCCCAATCTTTGGCGACTTCCAAGGCTTTTAATGTAAGCTGATAAGCAGAAAAGAGGTGTATGATGAAAGAAATTACTTCTTTTGACGAGTGGCAGCATGTATTGAATGAGACGCCGCAGTTTCTGTTGTTCGTGAAGACGAATAATTGCTCTGTCTGCGAAGGACTTTATCCGCAGGTGGCGGCACTTGAAAGCAATTATCCGTTTGACTTCTACCGCGTGAACGCAGCGGAAGTTCCGGAAATGGCTGGACAATTGTCACTCTTTACAGCGCCGGTCGTATTATTATTTAACGAACAGAAAGAGTTGACGCGTTTCGCACGGATTGTTCCAATGAATGACCTGAAAAAACGCCTCGATGAGCTGGTGCAGTGGGGGAACACAGATGCATAAAATACAAGAACTGATAGATTATGTCTTCACAAGTATTCCATCAATTTACTTGATTATCGGTTCGACCGTAATTTTCGTAGTGATGACGACGTTTGTCTATACGATGCGAGCGAAGGCGTCAAATAAGCCGATTCTGGCGAAGAAGATCATCTTACCGCCATTGTTCATGTCGACGGGGATGTTAATGTTTTTGTTCGACGAGTTCCGTGTGCCATGGACGCAAGTGCTCGAGGCGAGTCTCGTCGGTATACTATTTTCTGCGTTTTTGATTTATACGACAACGTTCGAGATGAAGAACGACAGGATTTACATGAAAAAGTCGAAGGCGTTTCTGATCATCTTGCTCGGCTTGCTGGTCATTCGCATGGTCGGCAAGATCGTACTCAGTAACACAATCGACGTCGGCGAGCTCGGGGGCATGTTCTTCATCCTCGCGTTCTCGATGATTCTACCGTGGCGAATCGGTATGTTGGTGAAGTATAAGAAGCTTGAGAAGAGTATGTAGTAAGGGAGCTGTCCTTGTGGCGGCTCTCTTTTTTATATCTTAGAAGCAAAAGTTCAGAGCAGGGAAGTAGAGGGCGGTGGTGTTCGTGGGGCGATTGGCACTTCGAAGGGGACGCGTGGCGGAGAGCTAACCTATTTCGCTAGTGTAAAGATGTGCATCTAACGCTTATCGTTACTTATGAAAGGTAGGAATATACTAAAAGTTATACCACAATAATTCAACTACAATTGCAAGCAAGCGATCTATCTCCATCCCACTTTTAACGTAAGGATTGCAACGGAAGATGGGGGCGACTCCCGGAGGATCAGCCCGATCAGGTGAGACAATCAAAGGGAGCTTGCGACCTGATTGGCTCACCGCGGGCCCTCGGGAAAGCGTCCCCCATCTGTAGTTGTAATCCCGTGATGTAACCTACCTCACATAGCAATGACTTGAATCTTAAAACCATGCAAAAAACAGGATGCCCCCTTCACTAGGAGACATCCTGTTTTGGTATTCAAGTAAATAAATGCTCATACGGCTGAATATCAATTTCCATCTGATTAAGCTTCTTGCGCAAGAAGTTATGGTCGCGCTTTGGCGTAGCCAGAATATAACCTTTGATAATATGATCAAACTCAATAGTTTTGGCGCGGTCTTCTAACGCAATCTCACCGATCTTGGCACCGATCTTCTGCTTCGCCACGTCGCGGAACAACTCCGGCACAGGCGTAACGAGTTCGTTGAGCATACTCTTCGCCTCGTCATTCCATAAATGCAACGACTCATTGACGTAATGCTCTTCCCAATCCAGTGTCGATTTTCCGTCTTCTTTCGGCAATACTTTGAGGAATTTCCGGAACATAAAGAATCCACCGATAGCGAATAAGCCGATCATCACAATACCCCAAAATATAATAAACCACATAAATAGGTCTGGCACGGTTTTTTCACCTCTTCCATTCTATCCTCCATTATAAAAGCAATTGAGAAATATTTCACTAACAAAGTATCCTTTTCATGATTTCTATCTATATAGCGGATGAAAGGAGGTGATACACATGGCAGCATCACTAGAATTCAGTCAGGCTACGGCTAAGATCCACTTTAACGCAGGCGTTAATGAGAAAGGTCACTTCATTCGCAAGATTAAAACGTACAAATTCATCAATGATGACGCAACACCAGCAAATATGTACACCGCTTTGACACAACTTGCTTCATTATCAAGCTACCCGTTTATTCAGCTCGAGAAAGTTGTAACAGAAGATATTCATAACTAAAACCGTACAGGAGGAGAGTGCATATGGCAAAAGTATTAGAATTAACATTTTTAACCGCGGCGAATAAGCCGGTGAAATTAACGGTGGATGAACCGCATGAAGACCTTACGGAAGGGCAAGTCGAGGCGGTGATGCAGCAAGTGATCGCAAACAATATCTTCCGCGTCGAAGAATCTCCACTCGCAACGATCAAAAGCGCACGAATCGTTGCACGCGATACACAAAACATCGTCAGTCGATAAGTTGCGGCCGGTTTTCAGTCACGTACTGGAAGCCGGCTTTTTCATTGAATGAAAACTGGAGAGGAGGAGTGAACAATGGAGGACTGGCTACAGCTTATACAAGATGTCGGATTTCCGATCTTCGTATCGTTTTATCTACTACATCGTTTGGAAGTGAAGTTAGAAGCGATTCATGGCGTTCTCTCGGATATCAAAAACAGATAACTTCATAGGAACTTCATGATTCGGACAAGATTTAGCCAAAATGGGGGACGCCTTCACCTTGTATGAGGTGTGAACTTTCGTTATGATAAAGTAACTATTACAAGGTGGAGGAATCGAAAATGTATAAAAAGCTTTTGGTACCGTTGACACTTATATTCGTGCTGATGTTGAGTGCATGTGGTGGCGGTTTTAAACCGGACCATAAATACAAAGTGGATTCATTTGAATTTACTAACCAAAACAATGAAACTGTAACCGATGAAGACCTGAAAGGCTCCATATGGCTGGCGCAGTTCGTATTCACGAAATGTACAACCGTTTGTCCGCCAATGATGAGCAATATGGTCACGTTGCAGGAAAAATTGATTGATAATAATATCGAGGATTACAACATCGTGTCATTCAGTGTAGATCCGGATGTGGATACACCAGAAGAACTTGCGAAGTATCTCGACATGTTTAGCGCGCCGGATGAAAGTAAATGGCAAATGCTGACAGGATACGATATGAAGACGATTGAAAAAATAGCGGCTTCATCATTTAAACAATTGGTGAAACAAATTCCTAACGACGATCAGGTCATTCATGGTGTCTCTTTCGGCTTAGTAAATCAAAACAATGAAGTAGTAAAATTGTATGGTGGGAACGAAGATGTAGACTATGATACAATCGTAAAAGACATAAAAGCACTCATCAAAGATGGCAAGTAATCAACAGAAGGGGTGAGGCAATGAAGAAATTAAAGAAAAAGAGACTGAGTCGATCCGGACGCGTTATGGTCGCTTTTTTGGTTTTATTAGTACCTGTTGCTGTCACACTCTTTACGATTTCCGCCATTCTTTGGGTGAATTTCGGAAAACACGACACCATCACAGAAACTGCTACGGCGTTATTTCATATACAAGACCGTAAAACTGGAGAAGCCGTACCACAGGAATTTATTCCGATTTATATCGAAGCAGCAAAAGAATACAATATTCCTTGGACATTGCTTGCAGCACATCACCGCATTGAGACCAGGTTCTCTACAATGAAAACTGACGTCTCGCCTGTTGGAGCGGAAGGACCGATGCAGTTCATGCCGTGTACATTCGTTGGCTGGGATTATCCTGGTTGTAAGGAGTTAGGCAAGGGAGATATTCCTGAACGCGACAAGATTGATCCTGCTGTTATCGAGCAATACGGCGGCTACGGTGTCGATGCAAATGGTGACGGAATTGCAGATCCATTTGATATAGAAGACGCCATCTTCAGCGCCGCCAATTATCTATCGGATAGTGGTGCAGCTGACGGAGATATACAGAAAGCTGTTTTTACTTATAATCACAGCGATCAGTATGTGGAAGATGTATTGTGGTACTATAATGAGTTCGAAGAGCAACGCATAGCATCTGAGAAGCAAGTGAAGAAATAAAACGTAGAGTCCACCGAATATGGTGGCTCTACGTTTTTTATTTTCTTTAAATTTGAAGGTGAAGGTTCAAGAGTGGTGCGATTGAGCGGTTGCAGGTCGGGATAGAGCGCTTAATGTAAAATATGAGCGTTTACGGACCATTGATAGAGCGGTTGCCAACTAGGATAGAGCGGATACACATCAACTATGAGCGCTTAGCCGAATTAATGAGCGAAAAAGCGAACTTGCAAGACCTTCATTTACAAAACAAAAAACGTGAAGATCACCGAATGGCATCTTCACGTTTTGATGTTTAGTTTTATGAAGCTTTGCGCATACTCTTCATAATCAAGCTCACAATGAATACAAGTACGATCGCACCGATTAGCGCTGGTACGAAATAGAAACTTGAGATCTGTGGACCCCATTCTCCTAATAGTGCACCACCAATCCATGCACCTACAATACCTGCAATGATGTTACCAATAATACCGCCGGGAATATCTTTGCCTAAAATAAGTCCAGCTAGCCAACCAATAATACCTCCGATAATTAAGAACCATAAAAAGCTCATGTTGCTCATCTCCTTTTCAAATTGTTATGTAGCTCTCGCTTAGTATTGGTATTACCATCTTTTTAATACCTCAAACATTTTTCGAAAAAAGTTCAGACAGGAAAAATACCTGCTGAACTTTTGTATCGTTTTATTTGGCTAAAACGGTTGCGCCCAATGTGTTTTGGAAGTGGGAGAGAGCCCAGTCGTGGCCTGCAGCATTGAAACTTGCGACACCGCCTTCGTGGACGACAATCGTGTAACCGAGGTTGTACGCATCGACTGCAGTATGTAAAATGCAAATATCCGTACATACACCCATAAGATGAATTTCTGTAATGCCGCGTGCACGCAATTGGATATCGAGGTCTGTTCCGGCGAATGCACTGTAACGTGTTTTATCCATCCAGATCATTTCCTCGTTCTGTTCGGTATAGAGATCGTGCAGTTTCCCATAAAGATTTCTGCCTTCCGTGCCTCGAATATTGTGAGGAGGGAATAGCTTGCTTTCAGGATGATATGGATCATTTTGTTCATGCAGGTCGTTGATGACGAATACTGGCAGTTGTTGTTTCAAATAAGCTGCTGTCTGATCCACGATATACTCCTCTAGCGCGATACCTGGTTCGCCGCAAGTCAACGCTCCTTCCTTATCTACAAAATCCACTGTATAATCTACAACGAGTAACGCTTTCTTCATATAGAACAACTCCTTGAGTAACGCTTTCTTCATATAGAACAACTCCTTTTCTTTATTTTCTCATAGTGGCGGCTCGGTGTCTAAACAAATGTAAAGACATCTTTAGCTTTATTCATTTAGATAAAATTATAATAAAAAATAAAATATTTTAATTAATTATCTTACCGATAAGATATACAATAAATGTCATAAACGGCCTATTTACGAGTGAAATTCGCGCTATTTGAGAATGTAAATGACTAATTGAGAATTCTTAACGATATTTCGAATAGTCATAAGCTTTTCTTATGTATACCTATAAATTAAATGTATTTTACTATTGTTCTTTGATATACTAAGATGGAATAGAGGAAAGATGTAAACTTTTCGTCTTTCAGTACATAAAGGGAGGAAACATAAAAATGGCAAAGAGCAATTTGCATAATAGCCGTCAGTCTTTTACAGTAAACGACAAGACGTATAACTACTACCGTTTGAAAGCTTTAGAAGAAGCAGGACTAACAAAAGTATCGAAACTTCCTTATTCCGTAAGAGTATTACTAGAATCAGTACTTCGTCAACACGACGGATACGTAATCAAGGACGACCATGTTGAAGATTTAGCTAAATGGGGCACTGTACAAAACGCAGACGCTGAAGTTCCATTCAAACCTTCACGTGTAATCCTACAAGACTTCACAGGAGTTCCTGTTGTAGTGGACTTGGCTTCACTGCGTTCTGCAATGAACGAACTAGGTGGAGATCCAAACGAGATCAACCCTGAAATTCCAGTGGATCTAGTAATTGACCACTCAGTACAAGTAGATAGCTATGGTACGCAACAAGCTCTACAACTGAACATGGAACTTGAATTCGAACGTAATGCTGAGCGTTACCAGTTCTTGAGCTGGGCACAAAAAGCATACGATAACTACCGTGCAGTACCACCTGCAACGGGTATCGTTCACCAAGTAAACCTTGAATATCTTGCAAACGTTGTTCACGCTGTTGAAAACGAAGATGGATCATTCGAAACATACCCTGATACATTAGTTGGAACGGACTCCCATACAACTATGATCAACGGGATCGGCGTACTTGGATGGGGCGTTGGTGGTATTGAAGCGGAAGCAGGAATGCTTGGACAACCTTCATACTTCCCAATTCCAGAAGTTATCGGTGTAAAATTGGTTGGAGATCTTCCAGACGGAACAACTGCAACTGACTTAGCGCTTAAAGTAACTCAAATCCTTCGTGCACAAGGTGTTGTAGGTAAATTTGTTGAGTTCTTCGGCCCTGGCGTTTCTAAATTGCCACTTGCTGACCGTGCGACAATCGCAAACATGGCACCTGAATACGGTGCAACTTGTGGATTCTTCCCAGTTGACGAAGAGTCACTTAACTATATGCGCTTAACAGGCCGCGACGAAGAGCACATTGCAGTAGTGAAGCAATACTTGATCGAAAACGATATGTTCTTCACTCCTGAAAAGGAAGAGCCGACATTCACTAAAGTTGTAGAAATCAACCTTAGCGACATCGCTGCAAACCTTTCAGGTCCAAAACGTCCACAAGACTTGATTCCATTGACTGAAATGCAACAGTCGTTCAAAGACGCAGTTGTAGCTCCAGAAGGAACACAAGGCTTTGGCTTAACACCAAAAGAGCTTGAGAAAAAAGGCACAATTAAGTTCGAAGACGGACGTAAAGTGGAGCTTAAAACAGGTGACGTTGCGATCGCAGCTATCACTTCTTGTACAAACACATCTAACCCTTACGTTATGTTAGCGGCTGGATTGGTTGCGAAGAAAGCTGTTGAAAAAGGACTTACACCTCCTGCATACGTTAAAACTTCATTGGCACCAGGTTCAAAAGTTGTTACTGGCTACTTGAACGAATCAGGTCTATCTGATTACATGGATCAAATTGGATTTAACACAGTAGGTTACGGATGTACTACATGTATCGGTAACTCTGGTCCATTGCTTCCAGAAATCGAAAAAACAATCGGTGACGAAGATCTTCTAGTTACATCTGTTCTTTCAGGTAACCGTAACTTTGAAGGCCGCGTACACCCATTCGTTAAAGCGAACTACTTGGCTTCACCTCCACTAGTTGTGGCATACGCACTAGCTGGAACAGTGAACATTGACTTCGCAAAAGATCCAATCGGAACGGACAAAGACGGTAATGACGTATTCTTCAAAGACATCTGGCCTTCTACACAAGAAGTTAACGATGTATTGAACGCTACGGTTACACCTGAATTGTTCCGTAAAGAATATGCTCGCGTATTCACTGAAAACGAAGCATGGAACGCAATTGAAACGACTGACGATTCTCTATACGATTTCGATGAGTCTTCAACATATATTCAAAACCCACCGTTCTTCGAAAACCTTTCGAAAGAACCTGCGGATATTGAGCAGCTTAAAGGCTTGCGTGTAATCGGTAAGTTCGGTGATTCGATCACGACTGACCACATTTCACCTGCTGGAGCGATCGGTTTGAACACACCTGCTGGAATCTACTTGCGTGAAAATGGCGTAGAGCCACGTAACTTCAACTCTTACGGTTCACGTCGTGGTAACCACGAAGTCATGATGCGCGGAACGTTTGCGAACATTCGTATTCGTAACCAAATTGCAGCTGGCACTGAAGGTGGATTCACTACGTACTGGCCAAACAAAGAAGTTATGCCGATCTATGATGCAGCTATGAAGTATCAACAAGACGGTACGGGTCTAGCTATCCTTGGTGGTAAAGACTACGGAATGGGCTCTTCACGTGACTGGGCAGCAAAAGGTACGAACTTGCTTGGTATCAAGACAGTAATCGTAGAAAGCTTCGAGCGTATTCACCGTTCGAACCTAGTGATGATGGGTGTACTTCCACTTCAGTTCATCAATGGTGAAAACGTTGAGTCTCTAGGCTTAACTGGTGAAGAAGAAATCAGTGTGAATATCGCTGAAGGCGTAAAACCACGTTCTATCCTTAAAGTTACAGCGAAAGCTCCAGACGGCAAGGAAACTGAATTTGAAGTACTAGCTCGTTTCGACTCTGAAGTTGAAGTGGACTACTACCGTCACGGCGGAATCCTTCAAATGGTTCTACGTAATAAATTAGCAGCAAAGTAATAAGGAATAGATAAGGATGCCCGGCATTGCCGGGCATCTTTTTTGCGTATTTTACAAGTACAATAGCGAAGAAATAGTGAAAAACATCGCGTAGGCGCTCATTAATTCGTATACGCGCTCATAGTTCATGCGTAAACGCTCTATGGTCACCGTGAAGCGCTCTATGATAAAGGGCAACCGCTCTATCACAGTCTGTATCCGCTCATACCCGACTTGCAACCGCTCATAAGGACGTCCTAAGTGCTCTATAGCAACTATCTATCGCTCTATCATAGTCTGTATCCGCTCATACCCGACTTGCAACCGCTCATAAGGATGTCCTAAGTGATCTATAGCAACTATCAACCGCTCTATCATAGTCTGTATCCGCTCATACCCAACTTGCAACCGCTCATAAGGACGTCCTAAGTGCTCTATAGCAACTATCAATCGCTCTATCATAGTCCCTAACCGCTCATAGCCTCACCTCTCTTCTCATTTTGAACTAGAACGCGCAAATCCAAACGCGACTCTAACTATAATTTCGACCCCATCATAATGTCTATCACAAGCAATCCACTTTCCCATTCGCTATACTAGACGATGAGGTGATGACATGTTTACCAGTGAAAAAGAAATCGAAGTACGATACGCAGAAACCGATCAGATGGGCGTCGTTTACCATGCCAACTACTTAGTTTGGATGGAAATCGGCCGCACTGCGTTGATCAAAGACCTTGGATACGAATATGCGCAGCTCGAACGTGATGGCTACCTAGCGCCTGTAACAGAGCTGTCAGTGAAGTATAAGGCGTCGATTACATATGGTGAGACTATTACAGTCAGAACATGGGTGGAGTCGCACGGCAAGCTACGTACGGTCTATGGCTATGAGATCTTGCATGCGGATGGATCGATTGCGGCAACTGCGGTTTCCGAGCACGTACTAGTCAAAAAAGAAAATTTCCGTCCTGTGTCATTGCGCAAAATTCATCCAGAATGGGACGCGTTGTACACGGAAATTCAGCGAGGCGAAAGCTGATGGCATTCGGAATCAATCGCCAGCAATTAAAAGAGTGGAAAAATGCGGTCCGACGTGAGGAAATTGCGTTTTTGACACATTATTGGCTGGACGACCGGTTTCCAACAGTAAATACAGTCACGAAAGCGGGATGTAGTAATGTGGAAAAGCTCATACAGTGGGGAAGACAGTATGGTTTGCAACCGGAATGGATCCACGCACGCGAGGAATACCCACATTTTGATCTGCTCGGCGAACGTCAAGTGGAAATTTTAACGCAAGAAGGGCAATTACATCAATTAACCCAATTAAAAAATGGTAAGCATAACTCTCTATAGGAGTTGTGCTTACCATTTTATTTGTCATTTACGCTACTTGATAGTCAAAGGATAACTCTTCCGTTGACGTATCCACATCAATATGCAAGTCATGTCCATCGAAGAACCAGACATCGCGTTCTTCTACGTAATAATGCACATCATTAACAATGGTTTCGACTGCCAGTTCATCTGGCTCTTCTTTCGTAATCCCTATGGAAAAGCCTTCATGCAGCGGGCTCGATCCGCCATAACGTGCGAAAAATTTCACATAATCGCCTGCAGCGACTTCCATATCTTCTTCAAACCATTGAATTGCTTGTTCGGATAGGTGAATATTCATGCTTTATACATCCTTTCCAGTGGATAAACCTATAACCATTTCACTTTCGGCTCGGTCCCATTTTTAATTCGACTGATATTGTCACGATGGCGATAAAAAATGAAGAAGCCCATCAGTGCGACGACTAAAAATAAATACAGGTCGCCACCCATAAAGTAATATATGAGACAGTATAGTGGTCCCAAGACCGACACGATGATGGATGTTAACGATACCATCTTCGTTAGTTTTAATGCAATTAAAAACGTAATGACGACCAATAAGAAAATCGGCCAATTAAAGCCAAGTAATACACCGCCAGAAGTCGCAACGGCTTTTCCGCCCCTAAGTCCTGCGAAAATAGGGAAGATGTGCCCAAGAACTGCGACGACTCCAAGTATTAATGGATGAATCGCTGTATCGTGGAAGAAAGGTAATAGCGGTAAGAGGACAGCTGCTGTTCCTTTGAAGATGTCCAACAGTGTGACAACGATGCCAGCTTTTTTTCCAAGTACCCGAAATGTATTTGTCGCGCCCATGTTTCCACTGCCATGCTGTCTAACATCCGTCCCATAAAAAAGCTTGCCGATCCAGAGTGCGGAAGGGATGGAGCCAAGTAAATAAGCTGCCAGAATGATAACGTAATTTTCCATAGTGAACCCCTTTATGCATGATAAACGATTTTATTATTAGTGTAGCAGATGCATAAGTTCTGGACAATAATAGAATTCTAGAGGAAGATGAAGAACAGGCGAAAAAAGGAATTTGCGCATAAATCGTTCGGCGCGTTGTCATCGTTTGCTCGTTGCAATCCGTACATTTCTTCTATACAATAGGTTGAGCTGAAACAAAACGTTGATTTGACAAGGTTTATCAGAAGATGTATGATTAAAATAACAGAACATTTGTTTGACGGGGGTTTCATTTTGACGAAACAGAAAATACAAAATACGTATGATGATAGTTCCATTCAAATTTTAGAAGGCTTAGAAGCGGTACGGAAAAGACCGGGAATGTACATCGGTTCAACCGATACGAGAGGTCTGCACCACTTAGTCTACGAAATCGTCGATAACTCGGTGGATGAGGCGCTGGCAGGCTTCGGTAACGAGATTGATGTCACGCTCCATAAAGACGGCAGCATTAGCGTACGAGACTATGGACGTGGTATGCCGACGGGGAAACATGAGTCAGGGAAACCAACTGCTGAAGTCATTATGACTGTATTGCACGCAGGTGGAAAGTTCGGGCAGGGCGGCTATAAAACGAGTGGCGGCTTGCACGGTGTTGGGGCATCCGTTGTCAATGCATTGTCCGAGTGGTTGGAAGTGACGATCTACCGTGACGGCAAGAAATTTCTTCAGCGCTTTGAGCACGGTGGTAAACCAGCTACGACACTTGAAGAAATCGGTAAAACTAGAGAAACAGGAACGATGATCCATTTCAAACCGGACACGACGATCTTCTCTACGATTAAATATCAATACGACACACTGGCAGAAAGATTGCGTGAGTCCGCTTTTCTATTGAAAGGTTTAAAGATTACGCTAAAAGAAGAAGGCACGGACAAGCAAGATATCTTCCATTACGAATCCGGTATCGAAGCATTTGTTGCTTATTTGAATGAAGAAAAAGAAGTACTGCACGACGTAGCGTACCTCGAAGGTGAAGTCGACGGCATTGAAGTCGAATTTGCGTTTCAGTTCAGCGATGGCTATGCCGAAACGATTCTTTCATTCGTCAACAACGTTCGAACTAAAGACGGCGGAACACATGAAACCGGTGCGAAAGCTGCGATGACACGTGTGGTGAATGAATACGCACGTAAAGCGGGCTTGTTGAAGGAAAAAGATAAGAATCTCGATGGCTCCGATATTCGTGAAGGGATTGCAGCAATCGTTTCGGTTCGTATACCGGAAGAAATCCTGCAATTTGAGGGTCAAACGAAAGGAAAACTCGGTACAAGTGAAGCACGAACGGTGACAGATGCCGTCATTTCGCAAAAAATGCTGTATTTCCTTGAAGAAAATGCGGAACTGAGTGCAAATCTTGTCCGTAAAGCAATTCGTGCCCACCAAGCACGTGAAGCGGCACGAAAAGCGCGTGAAGATGCGCGTTCAGGCAAGAAACGTAAGAAATCCGATACATTGTTGTCTGGTAAATTATCCCCGGCGCAATCACGTAACGCAGCGAAGAATGAATTATACCTCGTGGAGGGTGACTCAGCTGGCGGTTCAGCAAAACAAGGTCGTGATCGTACGTTCCAAGCAATTTTGCCGCTCCGTGGTAAAGTCATCAATACGGAAAAAGCGAAACTCGAAGACATCATGAAAAATGAAGAAATCAACACGATTATTCATGCAGTTGGTGGTGGAGTGGGTGCTGATTTCCAAATTGAAGATGCTGCGTACGACAAAGTCATCATTATGACCGATGCCGATACCGATGGTGCGCATATTCAAGTGTTGCTCTTGACGTTCTTCTATCGCTATATGAAGCCATTAATTGAAGCAGGTAAAGTATATATCGCACTGCCGCCTTTATTTAAAGTATTTAAAGGTACCGGTAAAAGTGAAAAGCTTGCCTATGCGTGGACGGATGATGATCTTGAAGAAGCTATCGAAAAAGTTGGAAAAGGCTATATGCTTCAACGCTACAAAGGTCTTGGTGAGATGAATGCTGATCAATTATGGGAAACAACAATGGATCCATCGACACGGACGTTGATTCGTGTAACGATTGAAGATGGAGCGAAATCCGAGCGTCGCGTGACCACATTGATGGGAGATAAAGTCGAACCACGTCGTAAATGGATTGAAGAGAACGTCGATTTCGGCTTGATTGAAGAACATAATATTTTAGACAATGCATATATACATGTTGAGGGGGATACGAAATGACACAGTCAGAAACGTTTCAAGATCTGCCCTTGGAAGAAGTAATTGGTGACCGTTTTGGGCGTTATAGTAAATATATTATCCAGGACCGTGCAATTCCAGATGCGCGGGACGGATTAAAGCCGGTGCAACGTCGTATTTTGTATGCGATGTTCCATGAAGGCAATACACATGAAAAAGCGTTCCGTAAATCCGCAAAAACCGTCGGTAACGTAATCGGTAACTATCACCCGCACGGTGATACGTCCGTCTACGATGCAATGGTCCGGATGAGTCAGTCATGGAAACTGCGTCATGAAATGATAGATATGCAAGGAAATAACGGTTCGGTCGACGGAGACTCTGCGGCCGCAATGCGTTATACCGAAGCTCGACTTTCTGCTATTGCGAGTGAAATGTTGCGCGATATTCGTAAAGAAACAGTCGACTTTGCCTTTAACTTTGACGATACGGAACTTGAACCTACTGTCTTACCGGGGCGTTTTCCAAATTTGCTAGTCAATGGTTCTACAGGTATCTCTGCTGGTTATGCGACCGATATTCCGCCTCACGCACTGCATGAAGTCATCGATGCGGTCTTAATGCGCTTAAAGAAGCCGAACGTCAGCGTAGATGAGCTAATGACGGTCATTCCGGGGCCTGATTTCCCGACAGGTGCGATTATCCAAGGAACAGATGGAATCCGCACGGCCTATCAAACTGGCAAAGGGCGTTTCATTATTCGTGCGTTGTGGGAAATCGAGCAGTTAAAAGCAGGTAAATCTCAGATTGTCATTACAGAAATCCCGTATGACGTCAATAAAGCCAATTTAGTGAAGAAGATGGATGAACTGCGCCATGACCGTCGATTGGATGGTATTGCGGAAATTCGTGATGAATCCGACCGTACAGGCATGCGTATCGTAGTCGAGTTGAAGAAAGAAATAGACGGCACAGCCATCATGCAGTATTTATTGAAGCATACAGATCTACAGATTACGTACAACTTCAATATGATCGCTATTGCGGGCAGACGTCCGATGTTAATGTCTCTACCCATGCTTCTTGATGCGTATATTGATCACCAAAAAGACGTTATTACACGACGTTCCAACTTCGATATCCGCAAAGCAAAAGAACGACTACATATCGTAGATGGCTTAATGAAAGCTTTATCGATCCTTGATGAAGTCATTAAGACAATTCGCGCGTCAAAAGATAAAAAAGATGCGAAATTGAACTTGGTCAATGCATATGATTTCACTGAAGTGCAAGCAGAAGCCATTGTTTCATTGCAACTCTATCGATTAACGAATACCGATATTACGGAATTAAAACGCGAGGAACAAGAACTCCGTGACTTGATCAAAGAGTTAGAAGCGATCCTGGCAAGCGAGGCTAAATTGATATCTGTTTTGGTAAAGGAACTTAAAGGGATCCGCAAGCAGTTTTCTGAGCCACGTCGTTCTGTCATCGAAGAAAAAATCGAAGAGTTGAAAGTAGATCTCGATATTCTAATTCCTAGCGAAGAAGTCATGGTATCCGTCACAAAAGGCGGCTATGTCAAACGCACAAGTATGCGTTCTTACTCCGCATCAGGTGGAAAAGGCCAAGAAATGAAGGAATATGATTATAATCTAATCGAATCTGCCATGAATACACAACATCACTTGCTGTTGTTCACATCACTCGGTAATTACATCTATCAACCGGTCCACGAGCTGCCAGAGATACGCTGGCGTGATTTAGGGCAGCATTTGTCTAGCATTTGCGGACTCGAGCCAGGCGAAGAGCTAGTAGACGTGATCGCCCTTGAGAAATTCGATGAAAACAGCAGTATTTTAACTGCTTCATCCAATGGGAATGTGAAAATATCGAAACTGACCGACTTCCAAGTGCAACGTTTTAACCGTTCATTCAAAGCTATGAACGTCAAAAAAGACGATCGACTAGTTGGTGCACGGATTATAACGGGTGAAGAAGATGTATTATTGGTCAGTAAACAAGCCTATTCACTTCGATTTGCGCTGTCAGAACTCGCGATTACCGGTATCCGTACAGGTGGCGTCAAGGGAATCAATCTGAAAGCCGAAGACGAGCTTGTGGCGTTTGAGATCATCACACCACAAACGCGAAATATCTTTATTGCTACACAACGTGGATCAGTGAAGCGTATGAATGTTTCCGAGTTTGAAGTGAGTTCCAGAGCACTTAGAGGCGTAACGGTAGTGAAAGAACTGAAGTCTAATCCGCATCGAGTGATTGCGATGAAGACAGTGAAAGACGATGAAGAAATGGTTTTGCTGACGACACGGAATCATAAAGTGGAGATTGATCCGATGTCGTTGAAGAATACGACTCGTCAGTCGACGGGAAGTGCTATCGTAGATGAAGCTAAGGACGGCAAGGTTGTCCAAGTTTCTACAGTGAAAAAGGAAAGCAAATAAGTTCATATCCACGGAGCTGTCCGACCAGTCGTTATAGTACGACTGGCTCGGGCAGCTCTTTTTTTGCATTTTTTGCAATGTGAGTGGGTGATACGTGTTGTTGTGTATCAAAGTTAGGATTGTAGGTCCTTCAGTGAACGAATGCTCATAGTTTACCTTTCTTCACACGGTAGCTCCCCCCTTAACCACAGCCAACTTTTGACCTCTCGCTGACACCTCAGTATCCCCTACCATGCACACCTATCACCACCATACAGGAAAAAAGCGGTGATCGATCTTCCATGTCGTGGCTATCGTGCATACTAGTCGGGTGTATCTAGGTTAGTCAGAAAATAATGAGAATGAAAAACGCTTGATCCCCAACGCTTTGTCAGGATGTATTCTAACTTTTCCAGCGCTAATAATATTAATTACTTAATCCCCGAAAGTAAAAATAGTAAATAATGTGCTTTGTTATGATTCTATACAAGTTAGGCAAACAAATAGAAGACTTGAGAGCGGAGAGGTGACGAGTATATGAAAATGATAAATGAAGAGGTTGTAGCAAACTTAGAATTGGATCCTTTATTCCATCCACATACGATTGCGGTTTTGGGAACTTCCGAGAATCCAAATAAAATTGGATACTTGCAGCTGAAGGCATTACTTGACGGTGGGTTTGCAGGAGATATTTATCCGATTCATCGCAGTGCGCAGCAAATTGCAGACTTGACGTGTTACCCAAGTGTCAAAGATGTACCGAATGAAATCGATCTAGCTATTCTCTGTGTCGGGATCGACCAAGTGGAAAAGTGTTTGATTGAGTGTGGTGAAAGCGGTGTCAAAGCAGCGATCGTCTTCGCTTCAGGCTATTCCGAAATTGGAGAAGCGGGTATAGTGGCGCAACAACGCCTGAAAGACATTTGCGACCAGTACAATATCCGCATTATCGGTCCCAATTGTGTTGGTTTGCTCAATACAACGAATGGATTAATGGGAACATTTTCTCCTGGGTTGACGAATGTGCCATTAAATAAAAAACGGGAAGCAGGCTTCGTCACACAAAGTGGAGCGTTCGGTGTGTTAACGTATATTGCCGCTGCCCAGCAAGGTTTAACGTTCAACTATTTTGTCAGTGTCGGCAATGAAGCCGATGTAGGCTTTGCTGACGTCATGGAGTACATGCTGCATGATCCGAACACGGCGATTGCAACCGGCTATCTTGAAGGAGAGAAAAACCCTGAGAAGTTACGCAAGTTAGCGAAATTCGCACTCGAGATCAACAAACCCATGGTCATCATGAAATCAGGCCGAAGCAGTGCAGGCAGTCGAGCTGCAGCGTCACATACGGGTTCACTTGCTGGTGCCGATCAAGTATATGACGGATTCTTCAAACAAACCGGTATAGTTCGAGCGGAAGATTACGTAGATATTATTTCTTTCTCAAAACTATTCATGTCGAAAAAGACACCGAAAGGAAGAAATGCGGTCATCATTACGAGCTCTGGTGGAAGAGGAATTAACGAAGCAGATCGCTGTGAATCATACGGTTTGAATATTAATCCGTTAAGTAATCAAGTGAAAAAAGAAATCGAGAAAAATATTCCGAGTTATGCAAGTGCTTCCAACCCGATTGATTTGACGGCTGCAGCATCGATTACTCATCCCGAATTGTTTATTGAACCATTGAAAGTACTCGTTAACGATCCGGATACGGACATCATCATTTTCTCCGAATTCCCAATGGGCTGGGATGAAAAAACACCTGAGCTACAAGAATTCGTGCAGCTTTGTGAGAACTCCGATAAGTTCGTTCTAGTCACGACGTTCCCATTAGAAGGTATGTCCGTTCCAAAAGGTGTCGGATATCTAGAGGATCACGGCATCGCATTCGTTAGAGGCGACATGAACCCGATCCGCTCGCTTGCCAAACTTGTGGAATACAGAGAAACCTACGAGAAAGCCAAAGAACAGAGAAAGCAAGTTGAACCTAAGAAAATCAATAAAACGAACATCCGCCACTTATTACTAGAAAATCAGACATTGAGTGAATCGCAGTCAAGCGAGATCTTGAACGAATACGGAATTCGTACAGCGAAACGTGCAATCGCGCAAACTTCAGAAGAAGCCGTAGCGTTTGCCGACACTATGGGTTATCCCGTCGTACTGAAAATCGATTCGCCTGATATTCCACATAAAACGGAAGTAGACGGCATCCGTTTGAATGTAAGGAACGCGGAAGAAGTTAGAAAAGCGTTTGACGAAGTGTATCAAAATGCCACTCGAAACTGTCCAACAGCGAATATCCACGGAGTGTCCGTGCAAGAAATGCTGGCAGAAGGCGTGGAGGTCATTGTAGGCGTCACGAACGATCCGACATTCGGTCCGGTCATCATGTTCGGTCTTGGTGGTGTATTCGTCGAAGTGTTCAAAGATGTATCATTCCGCGTCGCACCGATCACGAGACAAGACGCGATCGATAAGATGGAAAGTCTCAAAGGCTATGAACTATTAAAAGGTGTACGAAATAAAAAGCCAGTCGATCAGGAAGCGATTATCGATGTGTTGCTGAAAATATCCGAATTGATTCAAGATTATTCGAATGAAATCAAGGAAATCGATATTAACCCGCTCATCGTCTACGAAAAAGGCATTGTGGCAGCAGATGCATTAATCATTACAAAGTAATAGATGAGGAGGATGGAAAATGGACTTGGATAAAAGCGTAATAGGTGTAACGAGTAATGAATACGTATTTGAAGTCGAAAGACGGCATGTCGGCCAATTCGCCACTGCCATCGGAGACGACAATCCGCTATATACAGACGAGAATTATGCCAAAGAATCGGCATATGAAGGACTGATTGTCCCACCAACATTCCCGATTGCGATGAACGATGGCAAAGTAGAATTGCCAGTGCAGCTCGACCAACGCCGGATGTTACACGGTGAGCAGGAATTTCTCTACTACAAGCCAATTCGCATAGGAGATCGACTGCGTTGCCAGATTAAAGTAAGCGATCTGTATGACAAAGAAGGCAAGAGCGGCAAGATGCAGTTCTTGAAGCTCGATACGGAAATGAAAGACACAACAGGTGAACTCTTTTGTATTAGCCGAATGAATATCGTCTATCGCTCACTTGCGAAATAATAGGAGGGACATCATATGATCAAAGATTGGGTGTTAGAAGAACTAACTGTGGATCAGAAACTTGAACCGATGGTGAAGCCGCCGATCACGAAAGTGCAGCTCGCCCAATATGCAGGTGCTTCCGGAGATTTTAACCCGTTGCACCTCGACGATGATTTCGCACAAAAGATCGGCATGGATGGTGTCATAGCGCACGGCATGCTGGTGATGGGATTCCTTGGGGAGTACGTCATGAAAATCGCAGGCAAGGAAGCACACGTCGCAAATTTGAAGATGCGTTTTGGCAAAATGACGGTACCGGGTGATGAAATACGTTGCTCAGGTATAGTCGAACGAACGTATGAAGAAAATGGCAAGCCGTGCATCGCATTGGAATTGACAGCCGAGAAAGCGTCAGGAGAAATCGTCGGATCCGGCAGCGCCATCTTACAACTGAAGTAAAAGCCATCGTGAAATAGGAGGAATGTATCTATGGGAACTATTAAAGACCGCTATGCCATTGTGGGCGTAGGAGAAAGCGAACGCTCAAGAAAATCTGGAACAACGCCTCTTCATTTGGCACTTGATGCGGCAAACGCAGCGATCAAAGATGCGGGTTTGAAAGCAACGGACATTGACGGATTCATGAACTATAACGAAGGAGATTCTTGTACATCTCACCAACTAGCCACCTATCTCGGTGTACGACCGAAGTACGTCAAGGATATTCAAGGTGGCGGAGCGAGTACGGAAATGCTGATTGCAGATGCAGTGGCGCTCATTGAAGCAGGCCAGCTGAACACGGTATTGATCTATCGCTCCATGAACGGTAGCTCAGGAACGCGTGTAGGCCGCGGATATGATCCCGATATGCTACAGGGCGCGCTCGCTGGCGGAAGTTTCGTTATACCGTATGGATCGGCAAGCCCATCTCAATGGTTCGGCATGTATGCGACGCGCCATATGCATGAAACAGGTATCACGAAAGAACATCTCGGTCATGTTTGCTTGAGCTTCTATGAGCATGCGCAACGAAATCCGAAAGCGTTCCTTCACGGCAAGCCGTTAACGATGGAAAACTATCTCGCTACACCGGATATCAGTTCTCCGTTCAATATCCATGATTCGTGCCTTGAGCTCGATGAAGGAAATGCAATCATCGTGACGTCTGCTGAAAAAGCGAAAGACTGTACGTCTAAACCTGTCTATATCATGGGTATGGCGGCAAGACAATGTCATCCTCACGCTCACTACTGGAACGATATCGACCAGGTCGCTTCGGATTATGTAGCGGAAGAACTCTATGAAAATGCGGGTGTGACACCGGACGATATCGACGTGGCCTCTATTTACGACTGTTTCAGCTGGGTCGTTATGCGACAGCTCGAAGCTTACGGATTTGCGAAACGTGGAGAAGTAGGAGATTTCGTTGCAGCGGGCAACTTGAAGATTGGCGGCAAACTACCAACCAATACAGCAGGCGGCATGTTATCCGAAGGCTATACGCACGGAATGAATAACGCCATTGAAATCGTTAGACAGCTGCGCCATGACTACGACGGAACCGACCGCCAAGTAGAAGATTGCAAGATCGGTATATGTACCGGCTGGGCCGGACCCGATATCGCAGGCGCCATGATCTTACGAAACTAGGAGGAATAACTATGACACAATCAACGACTGCTTACCAAAAACCGATTCCGTTGAAAGATATAGATAATGCCCCGTACTGGGATGCAGCAGATAAACACCAACTGGCGCTGCAGAAATGCGATGACTGTCATGCGTACTCACAACCGCCAGGCCCGACATGCGCCAAATGCGGAAGTGTAAATGTCAGTTGGGAACAATTCGGCGACGATATTAAAGCAACAGTCTATTCCTATGTGGTGTCCTACCGCCCGTTCTTGCCAGGCTTCCAGGATGAACTCCCAACGATTATTGCACTTGGACAGTTAGACAATGTACCAGAAGTGAAAATCATGGGCAACATCTTAAATTGCGAAGAAAAGGATTTGGAAATCGGCATGCCGATCCAAATGACATGGGTGGATATTACGGAAGACCGTGCATTACCGCAGTGGATTCCAGCTACGAACTGATGGATGGATAAGAAAGAAAGGATGAGCGTATATGGATTTCTCTTTCACAAAAAAAGAAGAAAAGTTTAGAACCGAACTACGAACATGGCTTGAAGCCAACCTTCCTGAAGGGTGGCTCGAAGGTAAACGCGATTTGCCGGAAGACCTCGACGAATATTCCCGTGTGTTACGAGGATGGCAAAATACATTGTACGAAGGCGGATGGGCAGCCATCGCCTGGCCTAAAGAATACGGTGGCCGCGATGCAAGTTTGATGGAAGAGATTATCTACCATCAGGAAATGGTACGTGTCAAAGCGCCGCCACTTATCAACTATATCGGAATCCATATGGTAGGTCCTACGTTGATCGATATTGGTACGGATGAACAAAAAGAGAAATACTTGAAAAAAATCCTGACGGGTGAAGAAATCTGGTGCCAAGGCTATTCAGAGCCGGGCGCAGGATCAGATTTAACAGGACTTAAAACACGTGCGGTAAAAGACGGCGATCGCTGGCTTATCAATGGCCAGAAAGTCTGGACGAGCTTTGGCCATGTAGCGGATAAATGCTTCCTGTTGACGAGAACAAGCAATCACCCGGAAAAGAAGCACCGCGGGATTACGGTCTTCATGATGGATATGCACCAGCCGGGAGTCGAAACACTTCCGATCGTGCAGATGGACGGACATAAGGACTTTAACGAAGTGTATATGACGGATGCTGTAGCGACGGATGCGGATATCGTCGGACAAGTCGACTCGGGCTGGCATGTATTGATTGCGTTAATGCTACATGAGCGTACAGGTATCGGTGCGGAACTCTTCACACTCGAAAAGCAATTCCACGATACGGTGGAACTGGCACAGCAGTATAAAGTCAATGGTCGGCCGTTGATCGAAAATCCTGCAATTAGACAAAAGTTGGCGAACTTCTATGCCCGCATGCGCGGATCACTATTGAACTACTATAAGAATTTGACAACCACGATCAAGAACGGACAACCGGGAGCGGAAACATCGATCGATAAATTGGTGGTAACCGAGCTCAACCAGGCACTCTCGGCATTCGCAGTGGAGATCCAAGGACACCAAGGTGTGTTATTTGATAGGGATGCCGTAGCCGATCCGAAATGGCAGCATTTATTCCTCGCATCATTCGGACAGACAATCGGTGGCGGTACGAGTGAAGTACAACGCAATACAATTGGCGAGCGTGTACTAGGGTTACCAAAAGACATGGGACGTTAATAGACTTGGAGGGATGAAATATGGACTTTTCACTAACAGATGAGCAAGAAATGTTCCGTGGTCATATCCGCAAAATGTTGGATAAATTTGGCGGTACACAACTGGCTCGCGAAATGATCGACAATAATCCGCAAAACTTGAAGAAAGTTTACACGACGTTAGCGGAACTGGGATGCAGTGCGATCAACATTCCTGAAGAATACGATGGTATGGACCTTGATGCACTCGATCTCGTTCCGACGTTCGAAGAGATGGGACGTTCCCTCGTACCCGGCTTATTCATGGAAACATCCGCACTCGTAGTTCCGATCCTCAAGAAATACGGTACGGAGGAGCAGAAACAACAGTATCTGCCGAATATTGCTTCAGGAGAAAAACTCGTTTCATTCGCGGCACTGGAGCCGTTCAACGACTTCTCTCCTGCAGGTATCCAATGTACATTGGTGCGCCAAGACGGACGGTACGTGCTAAACGGTACGAAAACCCTTGTACCGGAAGTTGAACTTGCGGATTCACTACTCGTAGTGGTACGCACAAACCAGGAAGATCAAGAAGACGGACTAGCGCTTGTGTTGATCAAGACAGAAGGACTGAACATCGACAAACAATTATCCTTTGACGAATCAAAACATGTAGCGAAAATCGAATTCCACAATCTAGTCATCGAGGAGCAGCAAATAATAGGTGAAGTAGACAATGGATGGACACAGCTACAAGAAGGTTTGTTGTACTTCAATGCCGCACTTAGTTCCTACATTGTTGGTGCAATGGAAAGCGTCGTCAATATGGCTACGGAATATGCAAAGATCCGAGAGCAATTCGGCCAAGCTATCGGACGTTTCCAGGCAATCAAGCACAGCATCGTCAATATGAAAGTGGATTTGGAAATTGCCCGCTCCCTCAGCCATTATGCCAACTGGGTAGTCGATACGGACGAATTCGACCGACAGGCGGCAGTATATAGCGCCCGTACATATGCGACGGAGAAATTCATCGAAGTCTCGGCTCACAACATCCAAATTCATGGCGGTATCGGATTCACAGAAGAAATCGATTGCCACTTATATGTCAAACGCGCGCGTTATTATGACCAGTATTTAGGCTCCACCCCTTTCTATCAAGAACAAGTAGTCGCATCACTAGGCTGGTAATCTGAAGGAGGAAAACATATGACGAACGTATCCGAGAAATCCAAATTGACGACTTACGGTAATATCATCAACGGGAAGACCGTACAAGCAAAGGACGGAGCCCTATCGAACAGTATCGACCCGTCTACAGGTGAAGTGTGGGCACAGATCCCGTCGAGTAAGAAAGAAGATGCAGAACTCGTCATCCAGGCGGCACGTGGAGCATTTGAAGATTGGTCGAATCTACCGGCACGTACACGCGGGGATTATATGCGCAAGATTGGCGATATGATTTCCGAGAATGCTTCGGAGCTACTTGAACTGGAGACGCGCAACAATGGCTGGGTACTCGATGAATACGGATATCTCGCAGAAGTGTTGAAGCAAGTCTGGTACGACGCAGCAGGTGCGGCCACATTAGTAGGCGCACAAGGGCGTACCGTACAGATGGGTACAGGGGATTTTGGATTCACGAAGCGTAAGCCATACGGAGTAGTCGTCGGAATCTTACCTTGGAACGCACCGCTGTTCACGTTCACGATCAAAGCGGCCTATGCACTCGCAGCAGGAAATACCGTCGTGATCAAGCCGGCTGAAAGTGGAGCGGTTGGATCTTTACGCTACGGTGAATTAATTGCACACATCTTACCTCCTGGCGTACTCAATGTCATTTCCGGGGCTGGTCGCGAAATTGGGGATTATCTCGTCAGTCACGAAGAAGTGAATAAAGTGAGTCTAACAGGCTCTAAGGCGACAGCTGAACGAATCACGAAGGCAACTGCTCATTCACCGAAGTCACTGATCTTCGAGCTCGGCGGTAAGTCACCGAATATCGTCTTTGAAGACGCGAATATCGATCAAGCGGTACACGGGTTGATCAACGGCATCTTCACACCAAACTCTGGTCAGATTTGTGTAGGTGGGTCACGCATGTTAATCCAGCGTTCCATTTACGATGAAGTGATTGGACGCTTGAAAGAGTTGATGACGGACAAGGAATTCGTTAAACACGGCAATACACTGGATACGACGAATACGATGGGGCCAATCGCCAATGAAGCGCAATACCAATCGGTCTGCAACTATATCGACGAGGCGTCAAAAGACGATTACGAGATTGTATTCGGTGGAAAGTACGGCGGGGAAGCGGTTCTACCAGGTCAGCCGGAATTCGAGGACGGCTACTGGGTGCAACCTACGCTCGTGAAGGTAGCGGATAACAGCACAAGACTAGCACGTGAAGAAATTTTCGGTCCAGTGGCGGTCGCGATTCCGTTTGATACCGAAGAAGAAGCTATTCAAATAGCGAATGATACAAACTTCGGTTTAGCGGCGGGGGTTTGGACACAAAACTTGGGTCTCGCTCACCGGATGATCGATAAGCTTCAAGCCGGCAATGTATGGGTCAATACGTACGCTAGAGTCGGAGCGGATCTGCCGTTTAGTGGTGTGAAGGAAAGTGGTTACGGTACGGACTCGATTCTCGATTATACTCAGGAAAAAGCGTGTGTCATCAATATAGGCTAATCAACTAGTAACGTTAAGATCTGTGGTGGGAGAGCTTTGGTGTTGCTCCAAGCATGCTGAACCCTCCTTCTGCAGATTTTTTAGACCACAGCTAGATTTGACATAATAAATAAAGCTTACAAACTAGTACAACATCGATAAAGGGAGGCCACTATATGAGTGAAGCGGCATTGAAAGATCAATCGATTAATAGAGGTTTTTTGTTCATAAGTTTCGGAGCATTTTTTATTATGTTAAGTTTAGCGACCCATCTTCCGGCCTATCCACATATGATAGCGGAATTTAATCTGACGCCGGGCTACGCAGTGTGGATGCAACTTGGCTTGGCTATCGGATTGACAGGTTTTCAGCCATTGCTGGGATGGATTGGCGATTCGTTCGGATTAAAGATCGTGATCTTGATCGGCGGGATCTTCATGGTCATCGGTTCATTGCTTGTCGCATTTTCGTTTTCATTTTGGGTACTCGTTCTCGGATTGTTCTTTAAAGGAATCTCGGGAGCGGCGATCGCACCGTCGGGAATTGCCTATGCTGGAAAATTCATGGTCGGTACCCAGCGTGCTAAAGCGATTGGGACGTTTGCGGCATTCATTACGATCGGGTCAGTGTTTGGACCGATTATTAGCGGCATGATCGTTGATACAGCCAACTGGCAAGCGAGCTTTATGTTTACTGCTATTCTTGGCGGAGTAGGAATTGCGCTCTTCGCTTTTGTCCCACATGTCAAAGTACCAGCAAGAAAGAAGCTGGATGTTCTTGGATTGGCTTTCGTTATCATCCTGTTATTGGGGCTACTGACGATTCCAACATTCATCAACAGTTTCGGTATCGAATCGGGTATGTGGATTCCCTCATTGCTAGTGTTTGTGGCGGCATTGATTATCTTAATCTTTGTAGAGAAAAAACAAAAAGCGCCATTGCTTGATTTGAAGTATGCTGTAAACCGTAATTTCTGGGTTCCGACAACGATTGCCGTATTCATTTTCCTCGGGTACACAGGGATCATGTACTTACTGACATTCTTCGTCCAGAACGTTCAAGGAAAAGCGGCCACGACGGTAGGATTTTTACAAATGGCGGTATTCCTTGGTACATCGTTGGCGGCGTACTTCAGTGGAAGAATTTTGAAGAAACTTTCGGCTCGAACGATTATAGGCTCAGGAATTCTCGTATTTGCTTCCGGTATTATCATGTTGAATTTCGTTACCCTTACGACATCGTTCATCTATTTGTTCATCTCGATGAGTCTGATCGGGCTTGGAGTCGGATTCCAAACACCTGCAGTTAAGGGCTTGATCGTTTCAGAAGCATCAATTGAACGAATGAATGTCGTGACATTTACGAACACAGTGATTGAAAGTCTTGCACAAAGAATGGGCGCATCATTTGCTCTAGTCGCTTTCTCGATCTTCAGTGCAAGTGGTAACAACGTCGGGGCAGTAGTGAGTACTTCCTGGATTATTATGGGCTTCGTCGTCATCGCATTGTTGTTCCTACCGTTGATTCCGCGGACTATTCCTGGAATTCATACGAATGATGATGACTTACTAGGGACGAAAATCATACCAAAAACTTTGAAAATTGAGGAAATCAAATAATTTTTCTGTTGCGTACAGAGAGGAGTCATTTAGATGAATATTTATGTTTTATTGAAAAAAACATTCGACACAGAAGAAGCCATTTCCGTGTCAGGCGGTAAAATTGATGACAGCGGCGCGGAGTTCATTATTAATCCGTACGATGAATACGCGGTGGAAGAGGCCATTTTGCAGCGTGATGAACACGGTGGTACGGTAACGGTCGTGACGATTGGTGATCAAGACTCGGAGAAGCAGCTACGCACAGCGTTAGCTATGGGAGCCGATCATGCGGTACTCATCAACACGGATGACGACCTTGACGAAGGCGATCAGTTCACGACAGCGAAAATTCTCGAGAAGTTCTTTGAAGGAAAAGAAGCGGATCTGATCCTCGCAGGAAACGTAGCAATCGACGAGGCAAGCGGTCAAGTCGGTCCGCGTCTTGCTGAGCGTTTAGACATGCCGTTCATTACGACAATTGTCAAACTAGAAATTGCCGACGGTACAGCGACAATCGAAAAAGACGTGGAAGGCGATCTAGAGAGAATCGAAGTGTCGCTTCCCGTTCTGGTTACATGCCAGCAAGGTTTAAATGAGCCGAGGTATACATCACTACCAGGCATTATGAAAGCGAAAAAGAAGCCTCTTGAGCAGCTCGAACTAGATGATCTAGACCTGGATGAAGACGATGTGGCAGCCAAGACGGCAACGATTGCTGTGTTCCTACCACCTAAAAAACAAGCAGGACGTATTCTAGCAGGCGAAACGGAAGCCCAAGTGAAAGAGTTGGTCGATTTATTGAAGAATGAAGCAAAAGTAATGTAAGTAGTTCTACAGACAGAAGGGAGTAGTATGATGAGTAAAAAGATAGTAGTAATCGGGGAGTTACAGCAAGGGGAACTTCGAAAAGTAAGTTATGAGACGATAGCAGCCGCGAAGCAAGTAGATGCCAACGCAGAAATTATCGCATTGGTCATGGGAGACGGTGATTTACAAAAATCGGCTAACGAAATGATTCAGTACGGTGCCGACCGTGCGATTACGGTAGCTCACGCGAACCTAAGCAACTATACATCGGAAGGCTACGGTCAAGTCATTATGGAAATCATGCAAGACGTAAATCCATCCGCTATTATCATGGGTCATACATCCATCGGTAAAGATGTAACGCCTAAAATCGCAAGCCGCTTAGAGCTCGGTTTGATATCAGATGCCGTAGCGATTGAAAAAGAGGACGATCAAGTGGTCTTCACTAGACCGATCTACTCCGGTAAAGCGTTCGAAAAGAAAGTGATCAAAGACGATGGACTACTGTTCGCAACAATCCGTCCAAATAACATTTCTGCATTACAATGCGATGTAAGCCGTACCGGTGACATCACAGTAAAAGATATGGATGTCAAAGATTTGCGCACGATTGTCAAAGAAGTCATCCGCAAGAAAACCGAAGGCGTCGATTTATCCGAGGCAAAGATCGTTATCGCAGGCGGACGTGGCGTTAAGAGCGCCGAAGGCTTTAAGGTATTGTATGAGCTAGCAGAACTGCTAGGAGGCGCTGTAGGGGCTTCACGTGGCGCGTGTGACGCAGATTATTGTGATTACTCCTTGCAAATCGGCCAAACAGGCAAAGTAGTGACACCAGACCTTTATATTGCGGTAGGAATCTCGGGGGCCATTCAGCATATGGCCGGAATGTCCAATTCTAAAGTAATTGTAGCAATCAACAGTGATGCAGAAGCGAATATTTTCAACATGGCGGATTACGGAATCGTTGGGGATCTCTTCGAAGTTCTTCCGTTACTCATTAAAGAAATGAAAGTCGAAGGCGCGCTCATATCATAAAATTAAAAAGTCCGTACAGTTCACAATTGAACTGTACGGACTTTTTTGCCTTAGTCGCTTACGTACGCCACTTTTATTACCGTAGAGGCGTATAGATAATTCTGTAAACTCATGATATACTACTTGAAACTTACGGTTTATCGGGGGGATAATTTTTGATCAATTACGATTTACTGTTGAATGACACGAACTACGAACTAACCCACCATCAAACGATTGCAAATAAAATCGACCGCTTCCAAGTGATCATCATTCATGATCGCCAGCCCAACTTTTTTGATTATAATTACTTACTTAACTTTCCGTCTGAAAATGTACGTAAAAAAGTGGATGCCAAACGTATTTTCCCAAGAGTGAAAAACGAGACATTCGTTGTCCGTCAGCAAAACTACGAAGAAAATATTGATTTATTTTTCAAGATGCGTGTAGATGCGAGGCGTGAAGTGCTTGCGAAGGCGACAGAGTTCATGATAGCTAAATTTTTCAGCACCTATGAAGGTCATCTTGCACCATTGCTTGCGAATAAGCCGACACTTAAATGGGAAATCATCAATAAATTACACGATAAATACGATAAGATTCTGCGGGCACACGACGGGCTCAATGATGAAAATTCCTGGAATGTATTCAGCACGTGGTACAGGACATATTTAAAGAATTATACCATCAAAGAGTTGATCGAAAAGCATGGTTACGATACGCTGAACGCTCTTAACAAAAAAGAGTTGAATGAATTATTCCTCGAAAAAATGAGCGCCAGTTTCGCTTCTAATGATAGCTTCCTGAATACATTTACCACTGACGTCAACGTTTACTTCGAAAGAATGGTTTCCGAAATACTCGCGAAGTTTGAATCGGAAAAAAACTCAATGGAGCAGATTAATGAATTAATTGGAGTTAGTGCACAGTTTTCCATACATCAACCTATCGAAGCCACGGTAAAAACAAATAATCTTGTCGTCATGAGTAATGTTGTTTATCAATTCATTACAGAAGCAATTTCTAACCAGAAATTCGTTTGCGAGCCCGATCAATGGCCACGAGCAACTATTCAAGGCACTAGATTAGCGGGTTCTCTACAATTACTTCCGAATGAAGAGGATCAAACAGCAAGCCGCTTGAATCTGCTGCATCACTATGCATGTGCATTATCCGAAGTCGATGTCGACGTACTGGATTCGCTATGTCATATGTATTTGAGACAATCCCCGCAAGCTAACACCCGAGTAGAAATTCGGATTGATGATCTATTGACAATCCGTGGACTCAAAACAAAACTCGGAGGAACAGGGCGAAGAGGTGGCTACGAAAAAGATCAACGCACCCAAATAGTGAAAGCGCTTTCGGTTATACAATCACTATGGGTAGAACTTGATAGCATAGTAATCTATGAACAAGGAAAACCAGTTAACAAGAAGATGCAAGGTCGCGCATTCTTTTTAACAAATGAAGACGGAAGTCCATTTACATTTATCGAAGATTCACTGCCTGAACGTTTATATGTCATGATCGGAGATGTATTTGATCATTTTTTACTGGGATCCGCGAGACAAGTGAAATTATTGCCGAAACAAGCAATCGAACTCAATCCATATCAGCGTAAATGGGAGAAAAAACTCATCCGTTATATTAGCTGGCGCTGGCGTACACAGGCACGCAAAGCAAGTTATTTGCAACCACATAAAATCAGTACATTGCTCGAAAAAATAGGTCTACAAGCTGACTCACAGGCTCCATCACGCATTCGGGACCGTCTGGAGAAAGCTCTTGATCTACTTGAAGAAGAAGGCGTCATTACGTTTTGGCAGTACAATCAATGGAACGAAGACAGTATGTCGAAAAAAGGTTGGCTGCGTGTCTGGTTAGATTCTACGATCATCATCGCGCCACCTGACGAGATTGTGAGCTATTACGAGCCGATCGAGAGAAAGAAATCCATCAAGGCGCCAAACAAATTTTCCTTAGTACAAACGAAAGAAGAAATCTGCAAGAACATCGGTAGTGATTTTAAAGAATGTCGGATCTATCGTGGCTTAACACTGAAACAAGTATCTGACGAATTGAATATTTCAACATCCTATATAAGCAATATTGAACGAGGTGGAGCGTTGCCTTCAGAAACAGTCTATAAAAAGATGAAGGATTGGTTAAACTAAGGTGGCATGATAGTATACTTGTCAGCTTAACTCGGCTAACTTAAAATTAAATATATAACTTTTTAAAAAAGCGAACATACGGACGCCATACTAAGGTATACTAAGCAAAGCTCAGTTTTTGTCGAGCTTTGCTTTTTTATCGATAAAAGCAAACTTAAAAGATTATAGAATCTTAAGAAACCTGGTTCCAAATAATCCTTGTTATCTAATATAGTTCGCATCAAATAAATCAGCATGCCATAAATATCCCACGAGCAGCAATCAAGAAGAGGGGATTAGCAACGACAAGAGTTACTTCATGCAAAAGTATTGGTTTCAGATGATTTATTAATTTACCAAGGAAAAGAATGTAAAACATTTCCTCGGTAAACCAATCTGAGATTTATCTAACAATGAACGTAAATATTGAAATCCTACATAAACCATATAGAGCGCGATTTTCAAGCTGCAAAGGTTTTAATAAGCCAGCATTATGCATCAATGCGTATAACGTTATTTAATGATAAAAAGCTATACTACATATCAACAAATAACAAAATACGAACATACAAGCGTTTATTAACACAATTATAATCAGGGCTCATATGGAGGAAAAGACTAAACACATAGGATATTCTCAAGAAACCTGGTTCCAAATAACCCTTGTTAAGTACAATATTACTCGCATCACATAACCACAATACACTTCAATTATTGCACGTAAAGCAATCAAGGAAGGCGATTAAAGGCTACTTAAAGGGTCTTTTCGAGAAGTCATCAAAGTAATGTTAGAAGTGGTCAGCAACTTTCGGCAATAGGATAACTAGTATGAAGAAGGTATAACGATGGATCAACATGTTAAAAGCCCAAATAAACGACACATTAAAAAAGCTTGTTCAGTTAAGCTGGTGAGATTTATTGTCGATATAGTTAAATGACATATTAAGCTCAGTGCAGGAAACCGATGAAATTGAAAAGCGAAACGTAAACACCATAAAGCTTGAAGTGAACCGGTTAAGTAATTATAATAAGACGAACGCGAAATTCAGCGGAAAATTCGCTGATATCTCACTATCGCAAGTATACTTAATAGTGAAATATTACTTCCTATAATTTATATTATGTTCGGGGCGTTCTACGATCTATACATATTCTACTCTCGATGTATCCTTCTCGCGCTAGCTTTCTAAGCGATTCTTATGATCTTTAGTTTTGATGTGTTCAAAGTCGATATGTCCTACACTGTACTCAATGACATCGTTAATGAATAGCTTGTGATCTTTTGCCAGCTGTTTAACGGATTCCAATAATTCTTTATCGTACGTCGTTTTGTACTGGATTCGATCTGTTGGACGTAAATTCTTATCGTACTCAATAACTCCTGTGGCTAATACGTTCCACAATCCATTTTCCAATAAATAATTGCTATATGTATCATGTTCTTCAGATAATTCTTCTAATTGCTGTAAAATCTCTTGACTGATATTCGTGCGAAATTTAATCCGTGTTTCATCTGTCGTTTGAATCATTTTTCCGTTCACTAATTTCCACATTGTCATTTCCTCCTTAGATATGAAAAACTCGCAAATAGTACATTCACGAGTTAATCTTTTGTAATCGATCCGTTTGTTGTAACGCCTGGATATTCGCAGAGCCCGTTGCAAACATCGCCATGCGTAATTCCAGCTCACGAACTTCCATTGTTTGGAAAACGTTTTCAGCTGATATAGTTGCTTCTTCTAAAATCGCTCGACCAAAACCGACAAAATCTGCGCCTAACGCGATACATTTTGCAGCGTCGACACCTGTATGAAGTCCACCACTTGCTACTAATAACTTATCGTTCATATGAGGTTTAACTAACTGTAGTGAATCTGCCGTTCGAATTCCCCATTCGCTAAATGCTGCTGCCGCTTGCTGTTTAATCGGCGTCGTACGGTATTTCTCAACTTGACTCCAAGATGTTCCCCCTGCACCAGCTACATCAATGAATGACACACCGATATCCAAGAGCTTCTTAGCAGTTTGGCCATCTATTCCCCATCCAACTTCTTTAATGCCGACAGGAACCGATAATACATTGCATAATTTCTCGATTTTACATAATAAATTACTGAAATTCGTATTACCTTCAGGTTGAATAACTTCCTGTAATACATTTACGTGCAATACTAATGCATCTGCATCGGTATAATCGATAATTTGACGACATTCGTCTGCAGAAAAACCATAATTCAACTGCACTGCACCTAAATTTGCGATAATGGGAGCCGTTGGAGCATATTTTCGTAATGCAAATGAAGGACGGAATGCTTTACTCTCTATTAAAGCGCGTGTCGAACCTAACGCCAGTGCCCAGCCTCTTTGTTCTACAGCAAGTGCTAGATTTCGGTTAATCGTTTCCGCAAAATCCGCACCACCGGTCATCGAACTCACTAAAAAAGGTGTTTTGCATGACTTTTTTAGAAAGTTTTGCTCCATATTGATATCGTCAAATGATAATTCAGGTAAGGCATTATGCAGAAATTCATACCGCTCCAAACCTGTCGTAATCGCATTTCCAGTCACATGTTCTTCCAACACGATTTGAATATGCTGTGCTTTCCGGTCATTCAGTTGCTTGCCCATGATATTAACTCCTATCTACTAGTAAACCCATTTTTATATTAGTCGGTTACTATGAATTATAGCTGTTCTACTTCGATTACACAAAATATAAAAAAGCTCTGATATAAAATCGGAGCTTTGTACGTTTTAAAATGTTGAAACTAGATGTTTTTTCCACTTTTCATCCGTTATTTGTCCTTGATCAAGATAAATAATACGGTCACCTAGGCGTTCTGCTTCTTCAAGATCATGAGTTACAATAATGAACGGAATTTTCCACATGGCATGTAAACGTAAGAGCTCATCTTGACACTGTTTCCGCGTTTCTTTATCGAGAGCAGACAACGGTTCATCCAGCAATAACACGGAAGGTTGGGTAGCAAGTGCTCTAGCCAATCCGACACGCTGTTTTTCTCCGCCTGAAACCTGGTGGGGATACTTCTGTAGTAAATGCTCGATTCCTAGTACTTGAAGTAACTCCCAAATCATTTTGTTACTTTCTTTTCGCTCATTCTTTTTCACGCCAAACCAAATATTCTTCTCGACCGTCATATGTGGAAATAATGCATAGTCTTGGAATAAATAACCGATTTGACGATCGCGAGCAGGCATTGGTTTTTCATCCGTTTCAAAAAAAGTGCGTTCATTCGAAAGAATCAATCCATGATCCGGCTGTGCAAGCCCCGCAATATAGTTCAATATCGTCGTTTTACCAGAGCCGGATGGGCCGACTAACACCAGGATTTCATTGCACATTTCAAAATGAATGTTCATGTCAAAATGCGCGAGTTGTTTATTGATTTCCACATGTAGCATGTCAAATCCCCCTTACACTCAAGACTTCGTAAAACGTCTAATATTACGCTTGCTCCACCAATTCACCCATAAAATCAAACTAAATCCGAATGTAATGATGATCACTACCCAAAACGTCGCTTTTTCCATCTGTCCCGACTCTACGGCGAAATAAATCGCCATCGGAATCGTGTCGGTTTTACCTGGTATGTACCCTGCAAGCATTAAAGTAGCACCGAACTCTCCTAGACCTCTTGCGAATGACAGCACCAACCCTGCCAGTAAACCAGGCCAAGCAAGCGGGAATACGACTGACCAGAACACGCGCCATTCCGAAGCACCCATCGTACGCGCAGCATTTGATAATCGTTCATCGAGACTTTCAAATGCTGCCGCTGCGCTTTGATACATTAAAGGAAACGATACGACAATCGAAGCAATAACAGCGCCAATCCACGTAAAGACGATTTGGAAATCGAACCATTCGAGTAACCAACTGCCGATCCAGCCCTTTTTACCGAATAAAATGAGTAAACCGAAGCCGACGACGGTCGGTGGTAACACGAGAGGCAATAAAAACAATGCTTCCAATATGCTTTTTCCGAAAAAATCACGCTTCGCAAGTAAGTACGCAATGAACACGCCTGCTACAAAAACAAAGAAAGTGGAGATAGCAGCTACTTTCAGAGATAATAATAAAGGTGAATAATCCATATCCAGCAAGCTTTCTCCCCCTTCCTTTACTTAAATCCAAACTTCTGCAGCGTTTCTTTTCCTTCCTCACCAGTCAAATAGTTAAGGAATTGCTGTGCGGCATCCTGATGCTTAGATTCAGCCACGACAGCGCCCGGGTACACGATCGGCTCATGCCAAACTGCATCTGCTTCTGCTAAGACTTTTACATCATCTGAAATGTATGCATCACTTGAATACACGACACCGTAATCTGCGTTACCCATTTCCACATGTGTCAGTACTTGACGTACGTCTGAGCCGAGAACTAATTTATCTTGCAAAGACTCCCAGAGATCCAAGCTTTCAAGTGTCTCTTTCGTATAGCGACCAACTGGCACCGATTCCGGTTCACCAACTGCTAAATGATCGAGTGCTGCTGGATCTATGTCTTCAAATGAGGAAATCGTACGATTGGAATCTTTATGTGTAATTAATACGAGTGCGTTTTCAGTAAAATCTTTTCTTGACTCCTTGACGAGTAACCCTTTATCTTCCATATCATTCATATCTTTTGAACTGGCAGACAAGAATAGGTCAGACGGTGCGCCGTTTTCAATAGTCGTTGCCAATTTCCCCGAGCTGCCGAAGTTGTATGTCACCGTAATGCCTTCATGCGCTTCTTCAAATGGCCCTTTTAACTCTTCCAATACATCCGTCAAACTGGCCGCAGCAGAAATTAATAATTCAGCTTCAGGTTTCTCTCGATCCACTGCGCCTGATTTCTCCGTTTCATTCGTATCTGAACATCCTACCAGCAAAACGGCTAGTGAAATGAACAGAGTGAAAAATGAAAATCGTTTCATAATGTAGTACCCCCTCCTTCCCTATTACTTATAACTAGATATATCTAAACATAACTAGTTAGATCTAGAATCATCATATTATGCTTTATAAAGCTTGTCAATTTTGCAATTATGGATGATATGTTAGAAGATAGATGTACTATTTGTGGAGGGTTGAGACATGACAAATCTAGAAAATGATATCTCCTATACGACCGATGAAATCGCTCAATTGTTGAAAGTGTCGAAATTAACAGTGTATGACATTATTAAAAAAGGAGAAATCCGAGCCTATCGCGTGGGACGTCAAATGCGTGTCGATGCCGTAGATTTGACAGCATATAAAGAACGACTGAAAAGCGGCGGCGAATCGGCAACGGCGCCTACGACTTCAGTGATTTCACAAGTCGCTGCTTCAGAAACGGTTTCAGACAACCACGTCATCATCAGTGGACAAGATTTGAGTCTGGACATCGTAGCTAGTCATATAGAAGAATCGGGACTCTATCGACCGTTGCGATCATTCTCCGGCAGCTTGAATAGCTTGATCAAGATGTATCAAGGACAAGCCGACATCGTCAGTACGCATTTATTTGACGGAGAAACCGGTGAATATAATTTGCCATATATTAAACGGCTACTTACGGGGCGCTCTTATATGGTCATCCACTTGCTAGGTAGAAAAGCTGGGTTATATGTACAAAAGAATAATCCGAAGCAACTACAGAACTGGTCAGACCTGGGACAACCAGGTGTCCGCCTTGTGAACCGCGACAAAGGCTCAGGAGCTCGTGTTTTGCTGGATGAGCAACTACAACTCGCAGAAATTACAGCCCCTTCCATTACAGGCTATGACGACGAGGAGTTGAATCACATGGCCGTAGCGACCCGCATTGCTTCCGGTTACGCAGATGTAGGCGTCGGAATCGAAAAAACTGCCCGATTGATCGATGTGGACTTCATACCATTAATTCAGGAGCAGTATGATTTAGTGCTGATCAAAACGGCTGAAAATGAAAAGCTGCGCGAACTCATAGTAGAGACACTGAACTCCGCTTCGTTCAAAGAGCAATTGGCTGCGGTGGGTGGCTATGACTTAACGAAAACTGGAACTATTTTGTATGAAACGGTGTAGGCATAGTTGATCGATTTTATGTAACTAGTGAGGTTTAGCACGGGTTTCGCTCATTAATTCGTCTACGCGCTCATAGTTCATGCGTAACCGCTCTATGGCCATCTCCAACCGCTCTATCACGGTCCGTAACCGCTCATACATTTCATCAAGCGCTCTATCAAGACCTGTATCCGCTCATTAGCCTCAGCATTTCGCCTATCCACACTCACCAAACACCTTCAACAAAAAAGTAACCCACCAAGTAAAAGGCGGGTTACTCTCTATCATTCTCATAATACTCTTCAAGCGAATCTGTCTCATAATACATCTCTTCTTGCGTCTCAAAGCGATTATATCGCATCGTGAACAAATAAAATACATGAGTCGCCACCACTTTCAGTAGCGCATACGCAGGAATCCCGAGAATCACCCCAGCGACGCCGAACAGCGAGCCGGCCGTCAGTAAAACAAAGATAATCGTGATTGGGTGGATATGCAGCGACTTCCCCATGATTTGAGGCGAAATAAATTTCCCTTCGATCACTTGCACGATCGTCCACACAATCGCCAGCTTGACGAGCATGAATGGCGACGTGACCATCGCAATAATAGCCGCTGGCGTGATCGCAATCACCGGACCCAGATATGGCACGATACTCGTGAACATCGCAAGTACTCCGAGCAGCAATGCATACTTCATTTCAATAATCAGGAAGCCAATTGATACCATGATCCCAATCGCAATCGCAACTAAAATCTGACCTTGAATATACGCACTGATTTGTCTATCAGCATCGCGGAAGATGATCGCTGCATCGTCACGTAAACGTGGGGGCAACATACGCAAAATCGTTTGTGGTAACTTCTCACCGTCCTTCAGTAAATAAAACAGAATGAGCGGCACGGTAACAATGCTCAAGATAATTCCGGTAAGCGCGGAAACGAATGACGTCAAGCCTGATGCGATACCACCTATCGTCTCCGTGAAGAATTTGCCGATGCTTTCGAAACCGGAGTCAAGGAACGTATTGACGTTAAAGTTGAATCCTTGATAAATCGGAGCAAAAATGGAGTTCTTGAAAAAATTATCCATGTCCAAAATCAACTGTTTAAAGTACTGAGGAAATTCATCGAATAAATTGATCGACTGCAAACGCAGGAACGGTAACACTAAGAAAATGACTAATGTTAGTAACCCAGCAGTTGCCAGTAAAAGGATCAAAATTCCATAGACGCGTGGTATGCGTAAACGCTCTTCTAAAAACCGAAGAATCGGACGCATTAAGTAGTATAAAATGGTCGCAAGTACTACAGGCAAAACGACAGTCGAGAAAAATACTTGAATTGGATAGAAAATAAATGAAACTTGAGTGAAGACCAAGATGATCAATCCAATGAACAATAAACAAAGCAGTACAAACAATGTAGATTGACCACCGAGAAATCCGACAATTGGTGATGTAGAAGGAATAGACCAGAAATCTCGTAAAGAAGGCTTTTTTGGTGGCTGCCTCAACGTTTCACTCCCCCTTTATTCGATCCGTTAGGGTGTTGCTAAAAATGAACGGATCGCTTCTCTGTTTTTATCTAAATCAATATCGATTACAGATCCTGCATGGCTGTATGAAGTAAAGGAGTAACTGCCCTCAACTGGAATACGTAATGTCTGCAGATCCAGTTTACGTTTTGCGATAACTGTCAGCACTTTTGTTAGCTCGTCCTTCGTAGTTAAATCCGTTTCAATGAAGTTATCGAGTGCGCCGGCTACTTTCGGTGCTTGCATAACAGTGGACACGCTAAATAGCTCGTCCTTCACTGCTTGTATCACTTCCTGCTGGCGGTTGACCCGACCGAAGTCGCCTTCATCGTCTGCACGGAATCGTGCATAACCGAGTAACTCTTTACCGTTCAACCGCTGTACGCCCGGTTTTAGCGTAACACCGATTTTCTCAGACATTTCATTCTTTACATTCATTTCGAGGCCTTTCGGAAACGCAATATCCATGATCGACTCGAAATTATTAAAATCGACAACTGCGTAGTGATGAATCGGGATATTGAACATCCCCGAAATCGTTTCTTTCGCCGTTTGTACTCCGCCTAAGTAGTACGCGGTATTAAGCTTGTACGACTGGTACCCTGGAATTTGTGCGTAAATATCCCGCATGAATGAAATTAAATGCGCAGTACCAGCGGTTTGATCCCAAGACAGCACCATCATCGTATCGGTGCGATATTTTCCAGTGCCATCATTGTCGATGCCAAGCAATAAATAATTTTCCGTCGTCGGATCTTGCGGACTCAGCAAATCACCTTGAAACTCTCCTGGATTAATCTTACTGCCTGCCGTCATAGCCTTACCTTGTTTATATTGAAAGTAACTATACGCTGAGGTCGTTACCGTGAAAAGCAATAGTACTGTCATAAAAACTCTGCCAACGCGTAATTTACGCTTCTTTTTTCTGCGATGCGGCTGTTGTTCGTCGAAGTGTTCTTCCATGTGGCATTCATTCCTCCATTATCCGTGTGTATCCTGTTAATCAGGACGTTTCTGTTCACAAGGGGTTGCGTCCAGTTACGAGCTTTGCTTGGCGGACCGACCTATTTGCAACGCTAGCACTAGCATAGCCACAAATAAAACAAGAAATACGAACAATGTCACGTAATGATTTTCAGTATAGTCATATAAGGAAGCGATCAGTAACGGCAAAATCCCTCCGATGATGAAACCACCTGTCTGCATCATCGCAGTCCATGAATTTGTTTCTTCGGCAGTATCCGTCGCGTCCATCGGCATCAACAAGCAAATCGGGAATAATCCACCGAGCGGAATCCCCATGACGAGAACTCCAATGGCAAACCACAGCGGATCAGCTGTCCACATTAACCCAATCGAGACAATACCGAGTGCAAGAATTACGACAAGTGCCGGCGTTCTGCTAGCAAACTTCTGTAAAACAATAGGAAAGCCGATATTCATAAAAATTTGCACGATTGTCATCCCACTTAGCAATGTCCCAGCTTGTAGAAGCGTCATGCCGTGCGATACCGCGATAGGAACGAGATACGTCAAAACAGAAAAGAATAATGCGGTCTGTAAACCAAAGAAGATCAGGAAGCTCCATGCCTGTTTACTGCGCCAAGGGTTCTTCCCTTTTTCCACAGGTTGCTCTGTCACTTGCTTCACTTCAATCGGATGTGCAGCCGTAACTGCCCACGCAATAATGCCAAGAATTGCAATGACGGCCCAAACAGCGAGTGCGAATGAATAGGAGGATTTCTCATACAAGACACCTGTCAATCCAGTACTCAGCGTCGCCCCCATGCCCATGCCGAATGAATAAATTCCGACGACTACAGCAACATGCATCGGGAAGTATTGTTTGATCAGTGCGGATAATAGCGGACCAATGACAGCAATGGCCACACCTGCACTGAAAGCTGTCAGTAATAACACACTGAACGACGTGACAGAATAACGCATGCCGGTTGCTACAGCGAGTAACAACAACATCCAGTACATCGTTTTATTCAAGCCGATTGCTTTATTCAGTATCGGTGCTAGCAGAGCGAAGACGCCCATGCAGATCACTGGAATAACAGTCAGTAGACTTACTTGAGTGTTCGACAACAACAAATCATCACGGATGATGTTTAGCATCGGCCCGATGGACGTAATTGCCGGCCGTAAGTTGAGCGCGACTATAAAGATTGCAAATAATAATAGACCTTGACTAGTTTTAGAGCGCAATCCAAAGACTCCTTTTGTATAGGATACGTATAGAACATCTACCGTCATTATATCGTAAAACGAATTTGTAAACAGTACTAGTTCAAACATTCCATTTCACGTAATTTTAATGTATACTAGGAACATTGTGAAATTAGGAGGATATTATTTATGTTAGCAGTTAGTAATTTAAGTCTTCGCTTCGGCGATCGCAAGCTATTCGAAGATGTCAATATACAGTTCAATCCAGGCAATTGCTATGGATTAATTGGAGCGAACGGCGCTGGTAAATCAACATTTGTAAAAATTGTGTCAGGTGAACTTGAACCCCAAACAGGTAATGTTATTCTTGGGAAAGATGAGCGCTTAGCTGTCCTGAAGCAGAACCACTTCGAGTACGAAGAGTTCGTAGTGATGGATCTAGTCATCATGGGTCATAAAGAGCTATATGAAGTCATGAAAGAAAAAGACGCGATTTATATGAAAGAAGACTTCTCTGACGAAGATGGCATGCGTGCAGCTGAACTCGAAGGTGAATTCGCAGAGATGAACGGATGGGAAGCGGAATCTGAAGCTTCTGTACTTCTTCAAGGTCTTGGTGTTCCTGAAAGTATGCATCACGCGACGATGGCAGAGCTTGATGGGTCAAGCAAAGTAAAAGTATTGCTCGCACAAGCTTTGTTCGGCAAACCAGATGTACTACTACTAGATGAGCCGACAAACAACTTGGATCTTAAAGCAATCCAGTGGCTTGAAGAATTCTTGATCAACTTTGAAAACACTGTCGTAGTCGTTTCCCACGACCGTCATTTCTTGAATAAAGTATGTACACACATCGCCGATCTCGACTTTGGTAAAATCCAGATCTACGCGGGTAACTATGACTTCTGGTACGAATCAAGTCAATTAGCTTTGAAACTGTCACAAGAATCAAACAAGAAAAAAGAAGAAAAAGTAAAAGAATTACAAGCGTTTATCGCGCGTTTCAGTGCTAACGCATCGAAATCCAAACAAGCAACGTCTCGTAAAAAGACATTGGATAAAATCGAGTTGGATGATATCAAGCCTTCTTCACGCCGTTATCCATTCGTTAACTTTACAATAGGCCGCGAAATTGGTAACGATGTCTTGACGATCAAAGATGTCACAAAAACGGTTGATGGCAAAACATTTATTAAAGATGCGACCTTTACACTCAATAAAGATGATAAAGTCGTATTGATCGGTAACCCACTTGCAAAATCGGCTTTACTCGATATGTTAGCTGAAGAAACAGAGCCGGATACAGGAGTAATCAAATGGGGCGTGACGACAACTCGTGCCTACTTCCCTATGGATAACTCGAAGTATTTCGAAGGTTCCGAGCCGACATTAGTTGAATGGCTTCGTCAATACTCTCCTGAAGATGAAACGGAAACATTCTTGCGTGGATTCCTTGGACGTATGCTATTCTCAGGTGAAGAAGTAAAGAAAAAGCCGAACGTCTTATCAGGTGGAGAAAAAGTTCGCTGTATGTTATCGAAAATGATGCTGACAAGCGCAAACGTTCTTCTTCTAGACGAGCCAACAAACCACTTGGACTTGGAATCTATCCAAGCACTTAACAATGGTTTGATCGCGTTTAAGGGCGCTATGATCTTCACATCTCATGACCACCAGTTCATCCAAACAATTGCTAATCGTGTAATCGAAATCAATGATGATGGAACAATCTTTGATAAGATGATGACATATGATGAGTATTTGGAATGGAAAGGTCAGAAAGCTTAATAGGTAGTGGATATAGTGACTCCCCTAGAAGGTAAAACTTCTAGGGGAGTTTTTTGCACTTATACGAATACATGATAAATTTACATGATGTATAAAAGCCGTCGATTTGCTAGCGACATAAACTTGATTTGCTAAAACATTAGCCAGCACGACTTCACATATTATTGTCTCTTTTGCGAATAATTGTCTTGCAGTGCTCTCTTTAGTAATGAGATAGATCGATCAATCTCGAACTTTATAGTATCTTTATAAGCTTTCACTTTCTCCTTGTCCCCAATGCGGTAAATGTAAAGCGTCTGCATCTCCGTTCCTTGCTTATGGATTGGATGTCTGACGATTAAACCATCGTTGAGTAAATCATGAAGAGACTTGTATACTTCAGATTTAGTTGGACGATAACCTAGGTCTCTAAAATGATCTTGAAGGTCATCTAACATCTGTAAACCATACAAGTTCCCTTCTTCTGCCTTGTTGAGCATGTAGAGCTTCAAAAAAGCTCTTTGACGAATGACGAAAGTACTCTTCATTGCTCTTCCCCTCCTTGATTGCTGTACGTGCGTTATGCATAGTATACCAAATAATGAGATGCGAGTATTATTATAGCATATAGGGATTATTTGGAACCAGGTTTTGTTAGAACTATATAATATGTTCATAGATGGATTAATTTGGAGGTTAGTAAATTAGCCCTATAATTTGAGAGTCGATATCTCCATTTCTATCTTTAAAAATATTTATAAAATTATTTGTTCTTGCTAGAATTCGTTTGTCGAAAGAAATCTTTAGCTTAGAAATCGAATGAAATATTAAGAATATTTTAAGTGTTGTCCCACCCCAATAATTAAATTGAATCCTGAGCCGTTTACTCTGACCTATTTTTATACTCTACGAATAGATTCCACTATGAAGGGAATAACACAAAGTAAAAAGGAGGTTTTTCATTATGAAACGCAATTTATGGTTTCTAATGGCTGCACTGCTTCTCGTGCTCGCTGGATGCTCAAACAAGCCTACTACGTCGATGGATGGTAAGACTGACTCTTCAGAGACAAATCAAAAAGGAACGGACACTGACAAGTCAGAACAGCAAAATGGGAACGAGGATGCCAATTTAACCGACGTATCTCTCTTGGATTACTTTCTTCCTGACGGTTCCAGCGCGCATTATAAAGGTGTCGGTAATGAATTTGCTGAGCTAGACATCACTGTTGCACGACCTGCACAAGATTATGTCGTGATACACGAAAACAACGGGGGTGCATTCGTTCAAAAAGTATTTAAAGTGGATGGAGATGAAATTCAAGTATTGCAAGAGGAACATATCGAATTGGATGCTGGAGTCCCAACGACAGCTGAGCTAGAGTCCATGAATCCGGTCCGTACGTATTTGAAAGGTCCAATCGAAGTAGGGACAACATTTGATGACTGGAAAATTGTCGAGATGAATGCCTCAGTGGAAACGCCTTATCAGCAATTTGAAGATGCGGTCGTAATGGAGCAGGCTGGAAATGACTTTGTGAACAGGATCTATCTCGTGAAGGATTTCGGAGAAGTTAAACGTGAATCGGTGATGCCGATGGAAGGCGAAGAAGAATTTGTTGTCACGTCTAGCCTAGAAACAGTGACACAACCTTGATTTTTTGCAAACAAAAAGGCGCCACACTAGGCGCCTTTTTAAGTGGTTTAGATTTTAACAACGTTAGCTGCTTGTAGACCACGGTTACCTTCGACTACTTCAAATTCAACCTGCTGACCTTCGTCAAGAGATTTGAATCCTTCGCCTTGGATTGCTGAGAAGTGTACAAAGATGTCTTCTTCTCCGTCAACTTCGATAAAACCGAAGCCCTTTTCTGAGTTAAACCATTTCACTGTTCCTTGTTTCATTCGATTACCTCCAAAAAAATATAAATACTTTAATACACGAACCTTAACATACAAAAAAATTCACGTATTACAAAAGTTGCCGACGTCGCCGATCCCTTTTGTAATAGGTGAATCTCTTAGCATACGGTCGTTCGATTGATTTACTTACGTCTAGTATAACATACTGGGCTTCTTTGTCAATTGAATAAATACATTTTTACAGAATGTTCTTACGATATGTTTGGTTCTCCGTCTACTAACACAATGATGCCGTGATACAATTGCAAATCTCCCTCACAGCCTTCGCAATAGTGTTTTTCGGAAGTCGACCAAAATGCATGGAAGCAGCCTTTACGAACTTCATAATGCTCGAAATACGGTTTCATCTTCCCGATCACTTCTTTAATATATGATTCTGTGTCGATTATATTCGTAAATGTTTTGGATGAAACAGAGTAGTCTCTCCACTCTTCAAACATCCACCACGGCTCAAAGTCCGCCTTCATGTATACCACTTCATACATTCAGTAAGCACCCCTTTATCTCTCGCTATGCAGGAATGATATTCATTTTAGCAAATTCAACTCGCTTATCAAAGTAAATCGATTCATGTGGCGTAATATATGAGTTTTCGGCGGTTTTCGGCTATAATTGATATAGGCTCCAGTAACCTTACTATCTACACGATAAATGAAACCTTTTCGCTGTTAATCCGTAAGTATTATATAGAGTCAGAATGGAAGGCGGCCTGAACCATCATGAATAATATAAAAAATTTCTTCACACGACATGTAATTATGGCTTCGACTAGTTTCCTGACATGGGCTCTCCTAATAGGCGGTACAAGCATGAACTTTTTCATAAGCTCCGCGATCGGGATCGCACTGTATGCAGGAGGCAACGTAGGAATTAAAGAACTGCAGTTACGCTCCACACTAAAAAAATTCGGGATGGCGCGCTCTGAATATAAACATATTGAACAACAAGTGAATGAATCTAAACGGAAGCTAAAACAACTCGGAAGTATGTACGGACAAGTTCGTTCAATACAGGCATTCAGACAAGTATACGATATGTCTTCGATGGCTCGACGCATCATTAAGATCGTCCAGTCCAATCCAAGAAAGTTCTATCAAGTCGAAAGCTTTTTCTATGCTCATCTTGATTCTGTCGTTGAATTAACATCAAAGTACAGCCTACTCGTTAATCAACCATTAAAAGACCAAGATATCAAAGTCGCGTTACAACATACACGCGAAACATTATCCGATTTGAGCCTCGAAATGGAACGAGATCTACGCAACGCTGTATCAACTGATTTGGAACAGCTCCGTATGGAAATTGATTACGTCGATATTACACTCAAGAGAGACAAACCGTTGCTTGAATCGAAAGGAGAACACTCTAATGACAGATAAAAACGTACTACAAGAAAAATCAATGGATGACCTACTCGATAATCCATTTGATATGGATGCTAGCTTGCTTCCGAAAGAGATGGAAAATTCGCTGGCAGACACAGCAGCACCCGCTAAATTGATCGACCGATTAACACCTGAAGAACAAGACAAAGCAAGACAATTGGCTTCACAAATTCCTGTTGGTAATTATGAAGCTGTGATTTCTTACGGTGCGAATGCACAAAATGAACTATCCAACTTTTCACACAAAATGCTTGATCATGTACAAAGCAAAGACATCGGCCCTGTCGGTGAGGTACTGAATGAATTAATGGCTAAACTATCCGAAATTGATACAGACGATTTATCGGATAAAAAGAAATCAGGTCTTAGCCGTTTATTTAACAAGGCAACTCGCCCGATTAAAGAAATTATGACTAAATACGAAAAACTCGGCACACAAGTCGATAAAATAAGCGTTCAACTAGAACACTCCAAGCGCGGTTTAATGGATGACGTCCGTATGCTAGATAATTTGTATGAACAAAATAAAACCTACTTCCAAGCACTGAACGTTTACATCGCAGCTGCGGAATTAAAGATCGATGAAATCAATAGTACAATCATTCCTGAACTGCATAAAAAAGCACAGCAGTCAGACGATCAAATGATGGTCCAAGAAGTCAACGATATGGCACAATTTGTTGATCGTTTAGAAAAACGCCTATACGACTTGCAACTATCCCGTCAAATCACGATTCAAAGTGCTCCACAGATCCGCATGATCCAGCAAACGAACCAAACGTTGGCGGAGAAGATTCAGGCATCCATTATGACGGCGATTCCCCTATGGAAGAACCAGATTGCAATTGCTCTGACGCTAAACCGTCAACAAAAGGCTGTGGAGTCACAGAAGCTTGTCACGAAGACTACGAACGACTTGTTGCTTCGTAACTCCGAAATGTTGAAAGTGAATAGTATTGAAACCGCAAAAGAGAACGAAAAAGGTATTATTGAAATCGATACATTGAAGACGACACAGGAGAACTTGATCCAGACGATCGAAGAAACTTTGCTGATCCAAGCGGATGGCCGTGCGAAACGCAAAGCTGCTGAGAGCGAGATCGCTAAAATGGAACAAGACCTCAAAACACGTTTACTAGCTGTATATGAAGAGTCACAAAACCGTCCCTCGTAAGAGAGACGGTTTTTTTGTTGTGTAAGTTCAGTATATCGGTCTAGACCGATAGAGCGGTTGCGGGCATTGAGCGGTTACAGTCTACGATAGAGCGTTTAGTGTTATCGTATGAGCGGGTGCGGCACCTGATAGAGCGGTTGGCAGTGACTATAGAGCGAATTCGCTTGAACTATGAGCGCTTAGACGATTTAATGAGCGAAACCCGCATTGCCGTCCTCACCAGTTAATGACGTTTAAAACTTCAAACTACAACACTTCCCGCCCTACCAATCTCAAACATAAAAAAGACGATTCAATTAAGAATCGTCTCAAAAATCCCTACTATACTATCTATTCACCAATCAATCACTCAAAATACGTCTTATAATACCCGCCGACCTTGCCAGAATTATCTACTACAAAGATAAATTCTTCTGTCTCATTCTTTACTTCATATGACTTCCCTACTGTCAGCATATTACTAACCAAATACTTCGCTGCATCGGTATGCGTACACGTCACCGTCTTCAACGAAGGTTCATCCAACCATTGTAAAAATGACATACAATCTCTCCTTCCTTAAATAAAAACGACCCGCTGATTAGCGGGTCGCTTGATTTGAGTTAATTAAGAACCTAGTAGAAGGTCTTCAGGGTTTTCAAGCAACTCTTTAACCATCTTCAAGAATCCTACTGAATCTTTCCCATCAATTACACGGTGATCATAAGAAAGTGCAACATACATCATTGGGCGAATTTCGATATTGTCACCAACAGCTACTGGACGCTTCTGAATTGTATGCATACCTAAGATTCCTACTTGTGTACCGTTAAGGATTGGAGTAGACAATAGTGAACCGAATACCCCACCGTTTGTAATGGTGAATGAACCGCCTGTCATATCAGCCATTGTCAATTTGTTGTCGCGAGCTTTTTTCGCAAGTTCTCCGATAGATGCTTCGATTTCAGCAAAGCTCTTACGGTCTGCGTCTACTACGTTTGGAACAACTAGTCCGCCGTCAGTAGATACTGCGATACCGATATCGAAGTAGTTCTTCAATAGAATTTCATCGCCATCGATTTCAGCGTTAACATATGGATATTTCTTCAATGCTGCAACGACTGCTTTCGTGAAGAATGACATGAAGCCTAGACGTACATCGTTTTGCTCGAAGAACTGGTCTTTTTTGCGTGAACGAAGTTCCATCATTTTCGACATATCAATTTCATTGAATGTAGTCAACATTGCTGTAGATTGTCTTACTTCAAGCAAACGCTTAGCAATTGTTTGACGACGACGAGTCATTTTCTGACGTGTAATACGGCCGTCATCCTTTGCTTCTGCTTTAGTAGCTGGTGCTGCAGGAGCTTTAGGTGCTGGAGCGTTGTTGTGAGCAGATACGTCTTGTGCGCGTACGCGACCCATTGGATCAACAGGTGATACGTCTGCAAGATTAATACCTTTTTCACGAGCAAGCTTGCGTGCTGCTGGGCTTGCAATCGTGCGGTCTGAAGAAGATGTTTCTTCCGCTACAGCTGCTGCCGGAGCCGGAGTTTCTTCTTTTTGCGCTGGAGCAGGTGCTGCAGCTTCAGTTGCTTGTGGAGCTTGTTGTGCCGGTGCACCTGAACCTTCCCCTACAATCGCGATAACTTGGCCAACTTCAACTGTGTCGCCTTCTGCAGCCAATAGTTCAGACAAAACGCCTGCTTCTTCTGAGATGACTTCGACGTTTACTTTATCTGTTTCCAATTCAACGATGAATTCACCTTTATCCACGTTTTCACCGGGTTGTTTTAACCATTTTGCAATTGTACCTTCTGTAATTGATTCTGCTAGTTCAGGTACTCTGATCTCTGCCACAATAAATTCCTCCTCGTAGGTATACCGTTTTATTAACGGACAAGCTACTTTGTTTAAGTAGTTTTTAAATTTAATTGTAAAGCTTCCTTACTTGTTATATCACTTTTTTAAAGCTTCTTCAATGATGCGATTTTGTTCTTTTTTATGAGAAGCGCCGTCACCTTCAGAAGGACTTGAACGCTTAATACGTCCTACATACGAAATGTTCTTACCGTCAGCTAATTTTTCTAGGAATGGATAAGCAAATGACCATGTACCCATGTTCTTCGGCTCTTCCTGAACCCATACTAAATCTTTTACTTTCGGGTAACGTGCAACGATTTCTTTGATTTTGTCGGATGGGAATGGATATAGCTGCTCTACACGTACCACGTGCAAGTAGTCGAATCCTTCGCCGTCTTTAATCTTTTCAGCCAAGTCGATTGCCATCTTCCCGCTTGCAAACAAGATCTTTTTGACTTTTTCAGGCTTTTTCCCTGTGCCAGGTTGCTCGAGAACTGTCTTGAAGTGACCTTCCGTTAAGTCTTCAACATCCGCTCCAACTAGTGGGTGACGAAGTAAAGACTTAGGTGTAGCAATAACTAACGGACGTTCTGCTTCGCTGCCGAGAATTTTCGACTGACGACGCAATACGTGGAAGTAGTTTGCTGCGCTGGAGATATTCGCAACTGTCCAGTTGTTTTCCCCACAGAGTTGTAGGTAACGTTCAATACGTGAACTGGAGTGTTCTGGTCCTTGTCCTTCAAATGCGTGCGGCAACAATAGCACTAGGCCGGATTGCTGACCCCACTTCGAATAACTTGAAGATACGAACTGGTCGAACATAACTTGTGCCATGTTCGAGAAGTCACCGTATTGCGCTTCCCAGATCGACATCGTTTTGTCTTCTTCTAAGTTATAACCGAATTCATAACCTACGATTCCTGCTTCTGACAGTGGGCTGTTATACGCCACGAATGAAGCATTGGATCCGCTAATATGATGCAATGGAACAAGTTCTTCACCTGTTTTCTCATCATGCAATACTAAGTGACGCTGTGCAAATGTACCGCGCTGGATATCTTGTCCAGACATACGGATTGGTTTACCGTCTTGAATGATTGAACCGAATGCTAATTGCTCCGCATGTGCCCAGTCAATCTTCCCTTTACCTTTAAACGGCTCCAGGCGACGCTTCAAGATTTTATCCAATTTGTTGAAGACGGTGAATTCATCCGGGTAAGTCAATAGCTCTTCGTTCATTAGGCGAAGGCGATCTTCCGCTACCCCTGTTTCAAGGTCACGTGGAAGTCCAGCTTGTACCACTTCCGGCGTTGCGTTGGAAATTTCCGGTGCGTCTGCTGATTCTTCTTTTACGTGATCGTACGCTTGTTGCATAGTTGCGATCACGGACTTGTCCATTTCTTTCACTTCTTCGTCTGTCAAAAGGTTTTGCTCAACTAGACGCTGTCCGTAAAGTTCACGAACCGTTGGGTGTTTATGGATTTCGTGGTACATCACTGGATTTGTTACTAGTGGCTCATCCATTTCGTTGTGTCCGTAACGACGGTACCCAATCAAGTCGATCAGTACGTCTTTACCGAACGCCTGGCGATATTCAAATGCCAGTTTAGCAACAGCTAGTACTTCTTCTGGGTGATCTGCATTCACGTGGAATACAGGCACTTCATAGCCTTTTGCTGGATCGGATGCATAGTGTGTAGAACGGGAATCATAATATTCCGTCGTGAAGCCAATTGTGTTGTTGGCGATGACGTGAACCGATCCGCCTGTTCTGAAACCGCGAACGCGAGAATAGTTGAACGATTCAGGAACGATACCTTGTCCAGGGAACGCAGCATCACCGTGTACTAAGATCGCGTATGCTTTATTTGTATCTTGTTGTGGAATACCTGGGTTGTCCGTGTTTTCTTGTGCAGCACGAGTCTGACCAGTAATCACCGGGTTTACCACTTCTAGGTGAGACGGGTTGTACGCAAGGAAGCGATTCATCCCAGATTTACCTTTATGAAGAGCACCCATATGGTATTTCACGTCGCCGAACCAGCCGCGAGTTACTTCAAGAGATCCGTCTTTTGGCAAGAACGGTGAAGCAGGTACGCCTGCGAATTCTGCGAACATCATTTCGTATGGTTTGTTTAAGTTGTGCGTCAACACATTCAGACGTCCGCGGTGAGCCATGCCAATTAGCACTTTTTCCATTTGCGCATCTTCGGATAGACGCATTAATTCATCAATTAAGACGACTAATGTGTCTACACCTTCGATAGAGAAACGTTTCGCTCCAACGAATGTACGGTGAATGAATTTTTCAAAGCCTTCAATTTTCGTCAAACGCTCAAGAAGTTGTTTTTTCTCGTCTCCTTGCATTTTTGACTGTACGTCGCCGTTTTCAATTTTAGATTGAATCCAGTTACGCTCTGTTTCATCGATCAAGTGAGAGAATTCGTATGCAATGGAGCCTGTATAAAGAGACTTCAAATAATTCATTGCATCTAATCCGTTTTCAACTGTCGCTGGAACATTTTTCAAGAACAAAGTTGCTGGCAATCCGACCAGATCGCTTTCTGTCAATCCATGATATGACAGTTCAAGACGTGATGTATCTTTAGGTCGATCGTTTAATGGATAAATGTCTGCTGCAAGATGTCCATAAGAACGAATAGCTTCAAGTAAAGAATAAACGGCAAGAACTTTACGCAAATCCGTTTGGGAACCTTGCGCTATAACTGCCTCTTGACCTGACTCATCCATCTGAGGCGCACCAAAATTCCTGAATAGCTCTGCTAAATCAGGATCTACTGCATCTTGATCTGTTTTGAACAGATCGTACATTTCCATTACATACCCAAGGTTTGGACCCGAAAAATTAGCATACGGGGAACGATGGGAATCCACATTGTTCGACATGTAATATGACCTCCACATTTGCCAAATGGCTTGTTGTGTTTATTTTCACTACTTCTACATAATAATAGCACGCAAACCTTAGAACTGAAAGGGATTAATCCTAATATGCGTAGTTTTCTGCAAAGTTCTTGAAAATATATTAAATAATACTGAAAACTACGTCTCTTAGGCACTTCACGTACATTCTCATTTTTGGAACGACAAAATCAATTCTGCCATCTTTTCAGGTGTCTTCGGTTCTGTCGTCTTTTCAATATTCGACAGCAATCGAGCTTTTTCCTTCATGAGTCTATCAAATTGTTCTGTAACAGACTGCACTTCGAATTGTTCTTCTTCTATTTGTAATGCCAGCCCTTTGGAAGCAAAGTATTTCGCGTTCAATATTTGATCGCCCCGACTCTTTGACGCTGCAAGCGGAACGAGCAACATCGGCTTATGGATGGCAAGCAATTCGAAAATCGCATTCGACCCCGCACGCGAAATCGCATAATCAGCAGCCGCGAGCAGGTCGGGCAATTCATCAGTGACATATTCGTACTGCACGTACCCCGCCACTGAAAGACCTTCCACCACATTCCCTTTACCACATAAATGAATGATCTGATACTTCTTAAGTAAGTCGGGCAGTTCATTACGCACCGCTTCATTCAACACGGCAGAGCCTTGACTACCTCCCATAATAATAAATACCGGCTTTTCGGAATTCAAACCCGTTCTACGCAATCCTTCTTCTCGATCACCCATAAACAGCTCTGGACGAATAATCGGACCCGTACACATAGATTTCGCTGCCGGCACGTACTGCAACGTCTGTTCGAAGACCGTGAAAATTTGCGAAGAGAACGGCAATGCCAATTTATTCGCAAGACCAGGCGTAACGTCCGACTCGTGAACGACGACTGGCACGTTCGCAAGCTTAGCCGCCATCACAACAGGTACGGAAACGAATCCGCCTTTGGAAAAAATTATTTCCGGCTTTACTTTACGAAGAATAGCGAGCGCCTGTAATGTCCCAGCACCGACACGAAATGGATCCGTAAAATTCTTCATTGAGAAATAACGCCGTAACTTTCCACTTTGAATCGCATGATACACCACTTCCGGATGACCTTCCGCGATCAGTTCCTTTTCGATTCCTTCATGGGAACCAATATAATGCACACTGTATCCTTTACCCAAAAATACGGGAATTAACGCTTGGTTGACGGATACGTGTCCTGCTGTACCGCCACCTGTTAATACGACTACCGGTTGCTTCATTCTTTCCATCCTTCCCTATACGTTGCCTACTATATTTCATGCTACAATAGTCAAAACGAAAACATTAGTAGAGGAAATCAAAACTATGACTACTGCAACGAAACCTTTGCAACAAAAAACATCCATTTTCATTAAAATCATGATTCCCATTGTCATTACACAAGTCGCGCTTTATCTGATGTCGTTCTTCGATATTCTCATGACGGGACGCTATGACACGTTCCACTTAGCAGGCGTGACCATCGGCAGTTCCTTCTGGATACCAGTCTATACCGGTCTTTCCGGAATTCTGATGGGCCTGACTCCTATTATCGCACAGCAAATCGGTGCGAAGAATAAAAACGATGTCCGTCCTACTGTCCAGCAAGCATTATACGTATCTCTCGCTCTTTCAGCAATCATTTTCGTGCTGATCCACTTTGTCGTGTTACCTGCCATTACCAGAATGCCACTCGATGCGCCAGTTATAGAAGTAGCTTCCGCCTACTTGACTGGCATGAGTATTGGATTAGTTCCACTCATGGCCTATACCGTACTGCGTTCATTCTTTGACGCACTCGGTGCAACCCGTGTCTCGATGTTTATCATTCTGTTGTCCGCGCCAATCAATATTGCATTGAACTATCTATTAATTTTCGGTAACTTCGGGTTTCCAGAACTAGGGGGTGCCGGTGCAGGGTATGCATCTGGATTCACGTACTGGCTCGTATTCTTCATAGCGGTACTGATTGCTTGGTCGTCCCGCCACTTTAAGGAGTATACGCTGTTTAGTGGTTGGCAAAGAATCTCCTTCCGCAAATGGAAAGAAATTTTACTCATCGGCGTGCCGATCGGTCTATCTATTTTCGTTGAGACGAGTATCTTCTCCGTCGTGACGTTATTGATGAGTAGTTATACCGCACAAGTCATCTCGGCTCACCAGATCGCGCTTAATTTTACGTCACTCCTCTATATGGTGCCGTTAAGTGTGTCGATGGGGACGACGATACTAGTCGGTCAGTCCATTGGTGCCAATAAAACGAAAGACGCGCGGGAGTATACGTATCTCGGCATAGCGTTCGCAGTTATTTTCAGTTTCTTATCCATATTCATTTTACTGACGTTCCGTGAGTCGATTGCTTCTATATATACGACGGACACAGCGATTATTACACTGGCCGTACATTTCTTCATCTATGCTGCACTATTCCAGCTATCGGACGCGGTGCAAGCGCCGATCCAAGGTGCGTTGCGCGGCTATAAGGACGTGACAATGACGTTCTTAGTCGGCGTCGTGTCATTCTGGCTCATTGGGTTGCCAACGGGATTCGTTCTTGCCCGCTATACAGAGCTAGGCGCATACGGTTACTGGGTTGGTCTCATCGTTGGTCTATCGGTGGGTGCGGTGATTCTTTCGTTTAGGTTACGGTATATACAGAATAAGTACCGTGAAGTTGAATAATAGATATGTATGGGTCGATGGAGAATTTATTCCATCGACCTTTTTTGTAGTTGTGAGTTTCAATAGTGAATAACTGGTGAGAGTGGCGCGTGTTTCGCTCATAAATTCGTCTTAAGCGCTCATAGTTCATGCGTATCCGCTCTATCGTCACCGCCAACCGCTCTATCAACGTCTGCAACCGCTCATTACTTTACGTTAAGCGCTCTATAACAGCTCGTATCCGCTCATTACCCCCAGCGTCTCTATCAGTCATGACCCATCACTCAAACGTACACAACGAACGATGCCAGTCTATTACGTGAATGAAGTCTCAAACTCTCCCAATTAAAAAAAGGTCAATGGATATAAATCCATTGACCTTCACATTCTTACTTCTGTATAAACTGCTGCGTCCAATAATGTCCATTCGCATCATACCCGATACCGATATGCGTAAACCCAGGTGTCAGGATATTTTGTCGGTGTCCAGCTGAATTCATCCAAGCTGTCACGACATCCTGTGCACTACGTTGACCCTTCGCAATGTTCTCGGCTGCCGAACGGTATGTAACGCCATTCTGCTTCATTTGATCAAACGGTGAACCGTATGTCGGGCTTGTATGAGAGAAATAGTTGTTCGCTGCCATATCCGCTGACTTCTGCTTTGCGGACTTCTGTAAAGCTGCATCGATCTGTAACGGCTTGAGGCCTGCTTTCGCACGTTCCGCATTCGTCAAATCGAGTACGGCTTGCTCTGTAGCAGACACATTCGCTGTCTGTTGCTGTGCCGGCTTGTCTGTTTGCGGCTTTTCCACTGGTTTGGTTGGTTGAGTAGGTTGTTGTGCAGGCGGTGTCGGTTTCGCTACCGGCTTACTAGGTTGCTGTGGCTTCTGATAGTTGCCCCAGTAACATGAATAGTCCTGCTTGTTCGATACACTCCACGTATACGTGTGAGTTTGCACCTGATTTGTCGTGCTTGCCTCTGCTGCATGTGTAGGCAATAAAATAGCTGAGCTTAATAAGATGAGTGATAACGGTTTTTTCATCTTGGTCCCTCCTTTTCTACGAGACTTAGCATAACGTCAAAGAAAAGGAGAGATATTGGTCATTCTAACCAATTTGTCCAACAAACTCTACAAAGCTATGAAATGAGAGTTTAAGAACGATATAATTAGCAACTTTGTCCAGTGGAGAAGACCTTTACCAACAAAAAGCTATTGACAACTAGTTTTTTGGTGAATACTCGATGTCGGTCAGTTGCTCCCCGATGATCACAAGTTTAGACGGAATTTGCATATATTCCGGTATCCAGTTGACCATGCCATATGCATATTGGAATAAATGCGAGTACCGAGAACCATCTAGTTGAATATAGCCTTTCATCCGGTAGACGCTGTCCGGTAATGTGCGCACCCAGTCTTCAAAATGTTCTTGGTTGATCGGCGCGTCGAACGACAACACTTTTGAAGCGAGTGGCAAACCACTACCTGTTGCGACCGGCTGTTTTGGTGCCGCCACATTGACCATCTTCTCGACATAGCTGAAATCGACTTTCGCGTTCACTGTCTGGACGAGCGGTGCATAACTATTAAATTGGGTCACTTGCATCGTCACGAAGGCCAACTGATTATCTGTCAGCAAATCCGTTTTATTGAGCACCATAAAGTGTGCGTGACGGACTTGTTCAAGGAATAATGCTTGTATACGTGGTGAGAGCTTGTCACGGTCGATCCAGCGCTTGGCATCCACTACGGTGACAATTCCCTTGACGTCCAGTTTCTCTGCGAATAACGGCGAGTATACGGCGTCTAACGCTTCTACTGGGTGAGCTGCACCAGTCGTTTCAATGAACAGCACGTCAATCTCCGGGTAATCTGCTAGTAAGCCTTGTAATTGTGCTTCCGTAGATTCCGCACCCGAACAGCATATACAACCGTTTAGTAACTCTTTTAACGGAACTTCTCCTGCATCCTCGACGATTTGACTGTCGATGTTCAGTTCTCCGAATTCATTCATCAATACAGCTGGCTGTCTACCGGACTCCTTTACTTGGTCGACTAGATTTACGAGTAACGACGTCTTGCCGCTTCCGAGAAAGCCGCTGAGTAAATATACATCAATCATGTGTGTATCATCCTTTTCCATAGAGAACACGCGCCCAACGATTGCTGGACGCGTGTTTCTTTGATTATGAGTTAATTTCTTTTAACACGACTTCTTTAGCTTTCAGCAATTGCGGGTCATCTTCTTTCATCTTGTCCCGTAATTTCTGCATTAAGCCGACTGTTGTATCGCCAGTCAAGATGCCTGTTTGCTCTTGTGATAGATCTTTTTGTAACGTTTTAACGGCTTCTGCTGTATCCGCGTCGTAAAGACCATCTACTTCGCCTGGATCATACCCTACCGCTTCTAACATCTCTTCTGCAGCTTGTACAGACGGAGAGACGACACCTTCGTCCATCACTTCAGATGAATCAAGGAACGGCAGTGACGCGTATGGAGGGTATGGTACTTTCACATCAGGTTCGATCCCTTTTTTATGGATCCAGTTGCCGTCTGGAGTTAACCATTTCGCTGTCGTCAATTTCAAGTTGGAGCCGTCTGGTAATTGAGTTGGTGTTTGAACCGTTCCTTTACCGAACGTCTTGACGCCGACAATCGGAATACCCGCAGACTCTTTTAACGCACCCGCTAAGATCTCAGACGCAGACGCACTGCCTTCATCTACGATCAACGCGACGGGAACCGTTACTTTCTGTCCGTCAGACGAAGGATACGCTTCCGGTGTCTTGCCTTTTTCTTCTGTTTGGAACAGAATCTTGCCGTCTGGGACGAACAAATCGGAAATATCGATTGCCCCGCTTAAGATGCCACCTGGGTTTTGACGCACGTCAATGAGTACGCCTTCCATGCCTTTATCGGTCATTTCATTGAGCGCTTCGAGTAATTCCTCGTACGTATGTTCAGAGAACGATGTGATATTGATATGTGCGATATTATCATCGAGCATTTCTGCGTAAACCGTATTGATCGGAATGACGTCTCGAACGATCTTTACGTCAAACGGATCAGATTTTTCGCCGCGTCGTACAGATAATGTCACCGTTGACCCTTTTTCTCCACGGATGAGCAATACCGCTTCCGATGAAGACAAACCTTGTATGCTCTCACCGTCTACCGATAGTACGGTATCGTTCGGTAGTAAACCCGCTTTTTCAGCAGGTGAGTTTTTGATCGGTGACACGATACTAATATAGCCGTTTGACTCTTGAATTTCTGCACCGATTCCTTCAAAACTTGAAGATATACTTTCATTTAATTGCTTGGCTTCTTTTTCATTTAAATAATCTGAGTACGGATCGCCTAATGAATCGACCATTCCATTGATCGCACCGTCGATGACGACTTGATCGTCCACTTCGTCAAAATAACTTTCTTTAAGTTGATCGTATGCTTCATACAGTTTCTTGAACTCTTTTCGTTCCGTACCTACTTGATTCGGTTTGACGACTTCTACTACTTTATCGTCTCCGACTGTCAGTGCAACGAAGGTAACGGTGGCTGTCGCCAGCACAAGGAAAAAAATGAGCATGATCAGAGAAAACGGTTTAATCCGAATAAAGCGAGTAGGTTTTGGCCCTTCCGGTTGTGGTTTCCCGTTCTCATGCGAATCGTTTTCGTTCATTGTCTTCCCTACTTTCCATATCCCTGCAAAAGACCGCTACCAAGAGCGGTCTATTACAAGTTTCTATCTATTCAATTAGTCAGCAATTGCTGCATCTAACGCGACTTCGATCATTTCGTTGAATGTCGTTTGACGCTCTTCAGGAGTAGTGATTTCTCCAGTGAGGATGTGGTCACTTACTGTTAGGACAGCGAGTGCTTGACGGCCATAGCGAGCTGCTAGTGTATAAAGTGCTGCCGCTTCCATTTCCACCGCCAATACGCCGTGACGCGCTAGTTTCTCGTGCTGTGCGTCTTCATTATAGAAGAAGTCTTCTGTATAGACGTTACCTACTTGTAAATGCAAGCCTTTTTCTTTCCCTGCATGATACGCTTTCGTCAATAAATCAAAGTTCGCAATCGGCGCAAAGCGAATCGGTCCGAATGTTACGTCGTTTAATGAAGAGTTGGTTGTCGCACCTTGTGCTAAGATGACGTCACGTACTTTTACGTCTTTTTGAATCGCGCCACATGTTCCAACGCGGATCAATTTCTGAACGCCAAACTCCTGCATTAACTCGGTTACGTAGATAGAAATAGACGGAACGCCCATTCCAGTACCTTGTACGGAAATACGCTTGCCTTTGTATGTTCCCGTATAGCCAAACATGTTACGTACCTCGTTATACTGTACAACGTCCTCTAAAAATGTTTCTGCGATATACTTCGCACGTAATGGATCTCCTGGAAGAAGAACCGTTTCTGCGATATCACCTGGTTTTGCATCAATATGTATACTCATCTTTTTTCAGCCTCATTTCACTAATTTGTTATTATCATACAGTGAATAATGGCGAGATGCAATGAAACCCTCGCCATTTACCTACTGCAAAGCTCTTGATAGATTGCGTATAATTCGTCAAACGTAGTAGAACGTAAATGATCGTCCGCCATGTCCTCGACGTAACGCGACAATGAATCGAAATCCTCTTCATCCTTCGGGAAACCGGCATCAAGAAACATCCTATCTGCAAACAACGCCTTTTCATCATCTTTTCCACCGCCACGATAACGTAGCGCGAAATGGTAAAAGGATCGATCCATCGTCGTCACCTTCCTTCACTCAAATAACCCTTTGTATTCTTCATAACCTTCTTTTTCTAGGTCACTCACCGGAACGAAGCGCAATGCCGCGGAGTTGATGCAGTAACGCAATCCGCCTTGGTCTGTTGGTCCGTCGGGGAAGACATGTCCTAAGTGAGAATCCGCTGTCTTACTGCGTACTTCCGTGCGGCGCATGCCGTGAGTGGTATCGAAGTGCTCGGTTACTTCCACTGCTTCAATTGGCTTCGTGAAGCTTGGCCATCCGCAACCCGCGTCGTATTTATCATTCGAGCTAAATAACGGTTTGCCCGACACAATGTCTACATAGATTCCTTCTTCGAAATGCGCATCATATTCATTACGAAATGGTGGTTCTGTTCCGCTTTCTTGCGTCACATGATACTGCATCTCGGTTAATTCAGTACGTAAGTCTTTTTTCATGAATGATTCCCCCAATTTTTTTCGATAAATCCTGCGCGTCCTGATCCAACAGTGTAACGTGCGTAGTGGTCTGGGTTCTTTTCATAATACTGCTGGTGATATTCTTCCGCTGGATAGAATTCTTTTGCCGGGAAAATATCTGTTACAATCGGCGCGTCAAACTTGCCGCTATCTTGTAAAGCTTGCTTCGATCGCTCTGCTGCTTGTTGTTGCTCGTCCGAGTGAGTGTAGATCGCGGATTTATACGATTCGCCACGGTCATGGAACTGGCCGCCTGCATCAGTAGGATCAATTACTTGCCAGAAAATACTCAATAATTCTTCGTAACTGATGACGCTATCGTCGAATTCGATCTCGACGGCTTCCCGATGACCCGTTGTATTGGTACAAACTTCTTTATACGTTGGATTGACGGTATGTCCGCCAGTATAGCCACTCGTGACAGAATGTACACCATCGTATTGGTCGAACGGCTTGACCATACACCAGAAGCATCCGCCTGCGAAAGTTGCGAGTTGTGTTGTCATAGGTAGTGCCCCCTTAGTTATTCGGTATCAATACTTCCAATATAATCTCATCTTTTGCTAAATTCACTTCTTTTGCCTTTACTTGAACGTCCCCCGAGATTGGCAAGTCCTTTAGATCGATGAAAATTTCCTCTTCCTTCGGTCGGACGACCATCCACTTTGGAAGCTCTACTGAACTCTTCAGTAATTTCAGTACCGTAGAAGGTGGAATATTCAACTGCCCTAATTCCATGGACGATTGTTTGAGAATTAAGTTTCCGTCTTTTCGTACGACTGGGTCAAAATGCATCGCGAGCGGCAATGTATGCGAGAACACCGTGAGTTCGGATGTCAACAATACATCATCACGCATTTCCAGTTCTACTGGTAACGTGCCTTTCACGGCCTTTCGGATATACGTATTCGCCATTCCTTGAAAATTCTCTTTGGTTGTATTCAATGCCAACGTGTAGCCTTCCTCTTTTACCGCTGTATCTTCCGGCAGAGGTGGAGAAGCAGTGGCGCCACTGATGAGAATTATCAATCCTACAAGCGCCGCTGCCACTATTCCCGCCAGGCTGAAAAACGCTACTTTCCAAATATTCATATTGTACTTCACTCCACTTCCAGGTCAACCGCTGAACAGCCTTTTATTTCTCTTACGAAACGCTTTTCCATCAAATCATACCCTTTACTGTTCGGATGGAAGAAGTCTGTGTGATAAACCAAGTTTTCATTCGAATTAAATAAATCTTTCACAGGAACAAAGCAAGCCATGCCGTCTTGTTCCACTTGTTCTTCTATCGAGCGGTTCCAGTCCGCGATAATGTCTTCGAACTCTTGTACCTCGTCCGTCACGACGGAGAACGGATTATAGAGACCCGCTACGATGATCGGAGCATCCGGGTTATACAGACGTATAATCTCGAACAACTCTTCGATTCTCGTTTCGAATTTACCGAGAGCTTTGTAGAAATCAGACATTTTCATTTGCATGAAATTCCCTTTGACGACTTTCATGATATCATTGCCACCGATCGTAAAGACGATATAATCTGCCTGAATGACCGCTTCTTGTACTTCTTCATCTTGTAATTGTTTTAAAAACTGGTCGCTGCGCCGTCCGCGTTTCGCTAAGTTCACGGCGTCCACTTCCATAACGCCTTTCCATTGTTCCATGTCCGACGTCAAACGGCCAAAATATCCGCCTTCTTTACGTTCGTCACCGACACCTTGTGTCAATGAATCACCTAGCCCTAAGACGTTTACACGTTTCGGGATAAATGTTTCCGGCACAACGAACGGATCGAACGCGACGGTTTCACGTTCCGCAAGCGTCGTCTCTTTTTTGCTGAATGGGGCTTGGCACCCTGCTAAGAACAATGAAAAGACGAGACCTAGCACTAGCATTCTTCTCATAATGTCATATCCTTTGTAGTTAATATCACTCGGTGTAATACATGAATCCGATCGCGCCTTCTCCAGTGTGGGTACTAACGATCGGTGTCGTAAATGTCAGCATCACTTGAATGCCCATCTCTTCAATCTTGCATTTAAGCGGCTCCGCCATCGCGAGGCCATTTGCATGCGCGATCCCGACACTACGAATTACTTTCCCTGCTGTTTCCTTCTTAAACTCATCAAACAAATACGAGACTACTTGTTTATGGCTACGTACCTTCGCGACCGGTGTATACACTCCGTCCTTCAGTGACGCAATAGGCTTGATATTCATCAGAGAACCTAACATCGCTTTCCCTTTGCCGATACGTCCACCTTTCACCATGTTATCAAGAACATCCAGTACGACGAATAAGGAAGAACTTTTACGTACATGATCAAGTGTCTCCACAATCTCTGCTACCGTTTTGCCTTCTTCGACCAGACGGCATGCTTCAAGCACTTGGAAAGACAGTGCGTGTGAAATATACATCGAGTCGATGACCGTAACGTCAGCGCTTGACGCATGAGCTGCTGTTTCCGCAGATTTCACTGTACCGCTCATGCCGCCTGTCATATGAATCGAAATAATTTGCGACCCATCCGCACCCAGTTCATCATAGAGGTTCTGGAATACGCCGACTGCTGGCTGTGAACTTTTCGGTAATTCTTTGGCACCGCGCATCAAGTCGAGAAATTCTGCTGGTTGGATTTCTACGCCGTCAACATAGGATTTTTCATTGATGGTTAGCGTTAACGGTACGACATGGATATTGTATTGAGCAATCTGTTCATCCGTTAAATCTGCAGTCGAATCCGTGACGATATGAATTTTTTTCATGATTTCTATCTCCTTCGCGTGTGGCTTTTGCGATTTTTTTCGCTGTATTTGGTATAGTGTGTTGCAGGAGGTGCTATCAGAATGGAAGAATCATTCGATTATAAGAATCTGCAGGAAGAACGTTGGAATGCGATCACGCATGCCATCGGATTCTTACTCAGCATACCTGCACTGGTGTTGCTGATCTTAAAAGGTGTGAAACAAGGCACCGGAATCGCCATAACGAGCTTTACGATCTTTGGCGTGTCCATGTTGTTACTATTCCTCGCAAGTACATTACTACATAGTATGCCGGTAAAATTGAAATCTTTTTTCGCAATTCTCGACCATTCCGCCATTTATGTACTAATTGCCGGAACGTATACGCCATTTTTATTGGTTACCTTACAAGGGGCACTCGGCTGGACGTTATTCGGCATCATTTGGGGATTGACCTTGTTCGGCATCTTGTTCAAGATCTTTTATATTCATCGATTTGCCAAACTATCGCTCGCCCTCTATCTCATTATGGGCTGGCTCATCGTGTTGGCGATTAAACCATTATATAATGCACTGCCTACTCAAGGCGTATGGTTGCTCGTGATCGGTGGGTTGTTCTATACAGCGGGCGCGTACTTCTTCATGTCACGCCGTGTACCGTATAATCACGCGATCTGGCACTTGTTCGTCATGGCAGGCAGCGCATCGATGTACTTTAGCGTTCTTCTCTATGTATAGAGAGGAACGTTATTTTTTATCCCAAATTTGGTACGTATACGCGGTGCCGTCTTTCGCATAATGCGGCTCGGACTTGCTTGTTAACGCATAGTCTTCTTCGTATTCTGGGAAGAACGTATCACCTGGATAATTTTTCTCAATGACGGTCACATACAATCTGTCTGCATCATCTGCCATCGACATCTTGAAAATCTCCGCGCCACCAATGACCATCACTTCGTCCGCATAGTCTTTAGCGAGTTTCACAGCGCTGTCCATATCATGAACGACCGTTACGCCGTCCGCTTCGTAGTCTTGATTGCGCGTGAGGACAATATTCAATCTACCTTTTAACGGGCGACCAATCGATTCAAACGTTTTACGCCCCATGATCATCGCCTTGCCCATCGTCTTCTCTTTAAAATATTGTAATTCTTCCGGAATATACCATGGCATCTCATCGTCCTTGCCGATCACTCGGCCTAGGTCATGTGCTACTAATAATGAAATCATTGTATGTCCTCCTTAAACTGCGATCGGTGCTTTAATTCTCGGATGCGGATCGTAACCTTCAATCGAAATATCCTCTGCCGTCAAATCAAAGATCGACCGACCATTGTAATTGACTTTCAGTGTAGGTAATTCTTTCGGCTCTCTCGCTAATTGCTCATGTACTTGATCGATATGGTTCTGATACAAGTGTGCGTCCCCTAATGTATGGACGAATTCGCCTACTTCTAAACCACATTCATGCGCAATTAAATGAATAAGTAATGCGTACGACGCGATATTGAACGGTACGCCTAGGAAGACGTCCGCGCTGCGTTGGTAGAGCTGGCATGATAACTTGCCGTCCGCTACATAAAACTGAAACAGTAAGTGACATGGTGGCAGCGCCATTTCATCGACTTCAGCCGGGTTCCACGCTGTGACGATGTGGCGGCGAGAGTCAGGATTATGTTTGATGCTGTCGATCACTTGTGCGAGCTGATCGATGACACCGTTCGCGCTATCCCACGCTCTCCATTGCTTGCCGTAGACAGGACCTAGATCTCCGTGCTGCTTCGCAAATTCTTCATCTGCTAGGATTTTCTCTTTAAATGAAGCGAGTTCCGCTTTATAAATCGTCGCGAATTCTTCATCTTTTAATACACGGCGGCCAAAATCTGTCATATCCGGTCCTGTATACACCGCACTGTTTACATACCGCTCAAATGCCCATTCATCCCAAATACCATTCCGTTCTTGAATCAACGTACGGATATTGGTATCTCCTTTAATAAACCATAGTAATTCCGAGACAATCAAACGAAACGCCGTCTTTTTTGTCGTTAGCAAAGGAAATCCTTGCGCTAAATCAAAACGCATCTGATAGCCGAAGACACTGTATGTCCCCGTACCCGTACGATCTCCCTTTTTTGTTCCTGTTTCCAGAATATGTTGACATAGATCTAAATATTGCTTCATGCTTCAAGCTCCCTTTACGTGAATATATCCCACTAAGTATATACTAATCATCGCCTAAAAAAAAATATTCACACCTGTTATAAATCAAACAAAAAAACACACCACGAAACGGCTGATTACGAAAGCCATTTCGGTGGTGTGTTTTTAGACCAGTAAATATCGCCAACTGAGTGATGCGCGACAAATCCATCATCCGCTGTATGGTAATGGAAGTTATAGAAGTAACCGTCAACAGGTCGTTTTTCCGTACGAACATGAAACTTGATCAGATCTTGATTCGCTGTTTTGTCATAGACGTGAAAAATCTTTTCCGCATAATCGCCTGAAGGCTGCTCAGTGATTGCGAGACGGCGATCTGCTGCATTATGTACGGTCGTTTGAATTACCGCTTCGATTCGTGGGAAAATCTCGTTATCGAATTCATTCTGGATTACGGGGCCGATACGCTGCCCAAACTTTTCATATGTTAATAGACGTGCGTGTGCGACCAATTGCTGTTCTTCGGTATAGCTGTCAAGCGTCAGTAAGTCATTTCGATTGTCTTGCAGTTCAAGGGAATACTCCATGCCTTCTGCGTGGGTTCCGGATTCATTCGGTTCATGCTTGTCTTGAAAGTTTGTCCAAATTTCATGATTGGGTGTAATGATGCCCAGTGTCAACACGGCGACAGATGCGATCATCAGCCGCTGTAACCATTGCTTCATTTCCATCACTCCTTCAACATTCCGTCATACATCTACATAACTCATACGAAAAGCGTCACAAAAGGTTTCATCTTTTACTATTTCATTGTACAATAAAGTCAAACTTCAATCATCAATTTTCACAAAATGTTCTCTGATTGCAAGTTAAGCGGATTTCAATCAACGCGCTACATATAAAGGAGGTCGCAACAATGGATGTTAACTTACTATTAGGTATTGGTATGCTGGTATTGACTTTGTACTTGAGCTCCCTTAATTTCACGCACTAATTCAATAGCGAAGAACGCCGTATAGCCTCGACAGGCTGGCGTTATGGTAAAACAAGAAAAAGACTGTATGGCTTAATAAAAAGCTATACAGTCTTTTTTCTATGTTAGTCGTTAAGTAAAGAAACGAGATCGCGCTACAGCCCATCTCATTTCTCAAGCACGCCATAATGCACTTTCGTATACGGGCGAATTTGCTGAATAAAGCCGAAGCGTTCGAACATCGGTGACTGGAAGTGGTCTTTCAGGACGACACGGCGTCGGCATACACGCAAAGCTTCTGCTACCCATTCTTCCGTGACAGTATCGGTCACACCAATTTCCCGCAAAACTTCAAAATTGGAAGACTCTTCGATCGGTGTCGTGAACATCGGATCGAGGAATACAACGTCACGTGAGTTCGTTTCGCAAGTTTTCAAGAAATCTACGGCTTCCGCATGAATGACTTGAACTCGTCTCATCGCTTCTTGCAGTAGTGGAAAGTCGATTGGGAAGTTATGCAATCCGACTTTGGTTAGAAAGGCGACGATTTGATCCACTTCGATCCCTTCCACTGTTCCTTTTTCTCCTACGGCGCTCGCCGCAATGATCGCATCGGAGCCGAGGCCAAGTGTGCAGTCGAGGAAAGAGTCTCCCAGTTTAAGATCGGCTGCCGCCACAAGTGGATCTATTTCACCTTTTAGGATACGTTTCAAGCGATAGGTAGCAGAGTTCGGATGAAAGAAGAACGACTCGTTACTACCTTTTTTGTAAAACGAATAGCGGTCCTTCCCCGCCACTAAAACATCTGCTTGATAGACGTCTTGTAGTGTAGGGATAGACCGCTTTTTTCGCTCGACGACAGGTGCCTGTAACGCGTCCGCTGCTTGATGCATCAGTGCAGTGGAATGTTCATCAGGGCGTCCTGCTGTCGTAATGATCACGTTCACTGAGCGACAACTTTAGTTAAGACGTCAACTAGGTGATCTTTAATTTGATCTTTCTGGAAGTTCTCGATTTGTTCACGTGGAATAAAGTATACAACTTTCCCTTCATTCCAGATTGCAATGGATGGTGAACTCGGTGGAATTTCTGGGAAGTACGAACGGAACGTTTCCGTCGCTTCTTTATCTTGACCTGCAAACACCGTAAATAGGTGATCCGGTTTCACTTCTTCTATTGCCTCGCGTACTGCTGGACGTGCTAAACCTGCTGCACAGCCACAGACAGAGTTGATCACAATAATAGCGGAACCTTCCAAGTCTTTTAGCGTATCGTCGACTTCTTCAGCCGTTGTTAGTTCTATAAATCCTACAGTTGTTAGTTCTTCGCGCATCGGTGTAACGATTCCACGCATGTACTCATCATAAGCGTTCATTTGAATATCTCCGCCTTTCATGGGGTTAAGTGTTTTATGTCGTACTGATTTCAATAGTAAAGGATAGAAGGAATTATTTCACGTGATTGAGTTAAATAGTTTTGAATATCAAAGTTCACGGAGGTGATAGTAAGCCGATTTTTAGATTCATTTTCGTTTCTTTCATACGTTTTATTTTTAATAATATTGCCCCGACTATTGTTTCGTCGTCCATATTCATCTTCAACAGTCTGCGTGCAGTTTGGTCAATTCTTCTTTTCTCTGCCGCTTCTTCTTACAGCTAGCAATGCAAAGTATATAAAATTGAGTGAAATGAACTCTACTCTATCTACACAAAAAAAGCACCTGTGTATTACTTTCACACAGATGCGTTAACAATTCATTTATTTTCAAAAATCTTCTCAGATAATTCTTCTCCTAACAACAATAACTTTCTCTCTTCATACGAGACGGGATGCCTTCTAACGTAGAATACATATAGGCCAATAATCATTAAGAGGATGACTGCCAGTATACTAAGTTCTGTCAAGGTTAGCCCGCCCAACGGATTTAGTGGCGTATAGAGTACCATTAGCCCAACCAACGACACTAAGCTAATTATTCCAACGATTTTACCGTAGCGAACTCTGAAAGGACGTTCTAATAAGGGGTGGTTTTTTCTAATTTTTAAAAATGCAATGACGACTAGCAACCAAGATAACGACATCATAAAGCCTGAAATATTAACAATACTTGTGAAGATCGTTTGGCTTGTTCCAAGAAATGCCGCTATACTACTAATGATAAACAATAAGAATATTGAGTAGGTAGGCGTTTGATTTTTTACACTCAAGTGTGCAAATCGTTCCGGAAGGTATTTCGCCCTTCCAAGTGCGAATATGACACGACTCCCCCCGATATAAGCTGCATTCCAAGAAGTTAACATCCCGATCAATGCTGCCAACGCGACAAGAGTTTTAGGAATTTGATTTCCATTAAACATAGTTACAAGTGATTCTATGACAACAAGCTGACTTTCCTCACGAACACCCGCAGTAGAAGAGAACGATGCACCAGCGATGATAAAAATATAGAACAATGTGCTTGCCCACACTGTAGCAATGACGACTCTTCCGATCGTTTTCGAATCAATTGTCGTTTCTTCCACCGCTTGCGCTACAATATTGAAGCCGGCCATAAATCCAGGTACCATCAGCATGACGAGTATAAGTCCAGAAGTAGATGTGAATAGTGGTTTGGCGTTGTCGAAATTACCAAGTGATACACCAGCAAACACATAAAATACTGCTGCAAGCAGCAAAACTCCGACTGTAATTGTTTGGAAAACCCTGGAAAACTCTATTCCTTTATAATTCAGTAAAGCGAAAAGTAAATTAATAAAAATAGAAATTAAAATATAAGAAACATATACAGTCTCACCGCCTAATTCATACAGCGGGCCATATTTTATCAAAGGAAAACCGAGAGATACTAGGATTAAAGGAAACATCAGCGTCTCTACAATCAAAAGGGTCAATAATGCATAGCCTACTGTTGCACCTGATAAAAATCCCCACTTATCTCCTAACCCAATAAATGAAAAAGATACATCTCCGCCCGCCCTTGGCATGGTTGAAGATAATTCAGCATACGTCAAACCAACGAAACTGCAGATAATTCCACCTATAATAAATGCAATAATTCCACCGAGACTTCCTCCAAATGTAGACCATGGCCCCGCGTAGATTACCCACGACCAACCAATGACTGCACCTACTCCAATTGAAAGTAGATCTACTGTGGTCAACGATCTTTTTAATTGAGTCTCACCCATAATTTCCACCTCGACTTTTTAAGTAAGTTTAAAATCGAATAGATTATTTGCGTTTTTCCAGAAGAACTTTTCTTTTACTTCATCTCTAAGTCCCCAACTATCAATCTCGGCAATAAATTCGGCAATCGGCATTCCCAGTGTCAGCCAATCAGACCCGAATACTATTTGATCTTGAAGAAGTGTATTCGCATATTGAAGGAACATCTCCCACCCCGTATTTTCCATGCCGATATACTTTGGCCGAAAAGCCGATGTATCTACAAATAACCGATTATACTTCAAACAAAGTGCGACTAGATCCGTTGTCCATGGCCATCCGCCATGTCCCGCAATTATTTTCAAGTTGTCAAAATCCATCAATGGTTCTTCTAAGTATTTCGGATGATCGACAAATACTGAGGTTTCTTTAAAATAGTTAATGGAGGCATGGATCCAAACTGGAATATTATGCTCGTCACAGAAAGAGTAAAGGGGATAATATTTTTTGTCATTCGCGTGTAATCCATGATCATATGGCGCAATTGCAACGGCTTCAAATCCTTGTTCTAAAACTGCTTTTTTGACGACTTTTAAGCTCTCCGTCCCTATGTGTGGATTATAACCAGCAAAACCTATGAATTGTCCTTTGTATTCCTTTAATAAACATGCCGTTTCTTCATGCGACACGGGGTTACTGTATTTTGAGCGTCCATAGTCCAAGTTATGAATTGCATGCTTCACAACATTTGATTTCTGAAGCATCCCAATGAAATTTTCCATAGAATAACTTTTTTCCAGTTGGGTAAATAGTTCATTTATGACATCTTCAAGAGGTTCTTCTTTTATTTTCTCCACAAGTTTTTGTTTTGGCCAACCAAGGAGCTGTGCCCACCTAGGCGCAAACAATTGAAGATATTCTGTATTCTTTTTATCGATCGTTACCACTTTCTCAAATTGGAAAATTGGAACTGTGTTGGATACATCTATAATCATGTCATCACTCCTTGTATCTTTTTTCAAATACCGGTGTCTTGTGTAGGGCGCGCTCGATAGTTCCAGCTTGTACCCACTCAAACTTTGGCGTAAAACGTAATTTGTCATGTAAGGTCTTTTTAATATTCAAATCGAGCTCTTGCAATTGTTGTGGTGAAATCCCTTCTTTATGTTCAATTTTGATGACAAGTGGCGGGACTACTCGTGGTGGTGGATTTTCTAGGACTATTCTCATTTCTCCAGTAACATTCGGCATGAATTCGGTAATCACTTCTTTTATTGCGGCAGGATAGATATTAGTACCTTTGACAATTATCATGTCATCCGAACGTCCAATCATCTTCACTCTCCGCCCGGTAAATCCGCATCCTGGACAAGGTATAGTATATACCTGCACTAAATCTCCAGAACGATAGCGGACACGTGGCAGTGCTTGCAAATTGAATTCAGTAATCACTATTTCACCGATTACACCATTCGTAATTTCCAATGGTTTTTGATTATGTGGATCAATCAGCTCGTTCGGGAAGGTTCCTAATTCAGGGGCCGTGCAATGAACACCATAATATTCATCCGAATCGCAAGAAAATCCTATTTCCCCTAGATAATCATAAACGCGGCATCCAAATTCCTCCTCTATTCTATTTTTCACTTCCGGAATGCCAATTCCCACTTCGCCTACAGTAAATATTGCCTGAAGACCTAAATCTGAAATTGGTCTATCAAATGTTTCTCGATACTTTTCTATTAAATACTCGGCTAACGATGGTGTAGTCATAAGAGCTGCAGGTTTCGTCAATCTGGCATAATTGATGATAGCATCCGATCCGCTTCTGATATCAACATCAATCGGCAGGCAACCGTGAGCTTTTATTCCCTGGATAATGGAACTCGTTGCGTAAATCCCGAGGGCGTGTGCAAAAAGGACTCGTTCCCCCTTCATGATTCCGCCATACGACAGCATATGGGAGATGAATTGACTCATAAATGTTAAATCATTCTTCGTGAATGTATAGGTAAATGTCGGTTGCCCACTAGTACCGCTAGTCGTTCCCGTAAACGCGATATCATCCGGGGAGCTGCATAGATGCATGCCAAATGGATGACCTCGCTTCTCTAGCGACTCTTTTTGACTGATACGTTCACGTTCCTTATCTAGAAAAAGCGGCAGTTTGAAATAATCATCAAATGAGTGGATTTCTGCAATGTTGATTTCATGTTTCTTGATCTGATCGGAATAATACATAGAATTCCGATTTATATATTTCAATTGATCTTTCAATAAAAAGAATTGATATTCTTCTATTTCTTCATCAGTCATTCTCCTGATGTCAGGGTTGTGATACGTTACTTGTCTACTAATTAGATTCGTCATTGATAAACAACCTCCTCATTAATTGCAAGCGTTTACATTTCTGATTATATACTCTATTATGAATGTAAGTATAATATCTAAAATTGATGAGTTTATAAGTTATTCTTATAAGTAATTATCTCAAGGAGGGTTTCTCATGCATGTAGATCAAATAAAATATCTCCTCACCGTAGCTAAGTACTTATCTTTCTCAAAAGCGTCCGATGCACTATTCATTTCTCAATCCGCCATTAGTCAGTCCATTTCAAAGTTAGAGAAAGAATTGGGTTTTACACTCTTCGTTAGATCAACAAAAAAAGTAGTAATCACGGAAAAAGGTTTATATGCAATTGAGATCATGAAAAAGATAGTCGCGTTAAACGATGAACTGTTATCCATACACACAAGTGACGAAGCAACTCACACAGTCCGACTATCCGTCGTGAAAGGGCTATATTTACCCTTCATATCTGATTTATTGAACGACACGAAATTCGGGTCTACTATGAAGTTTACCGAAAAGGACACTGCCTCTATCATTGATGATATTAAGATGGGAATTACAGATATAGGCGTTATACCGATTTACGAAGAGAACAATGACATGGTGAATACGTTACAAGTACTACCGCTTATAGATATTAAATTGTACGTTTTCGTAAGTGCTGATTCTCACCTCGCTAGTAAACAACACATCACCAGCCAAGACTTAGCTAATGAAAATATCGCCATGTATGACGGCCCTTACTTAAAGTGGTTGGTTCGTCTTATTAAGCAACACACTACAGATATAGATATCTTGTTCTATTCTACCAATCAAGAATTCATCAGGAATTTCGTCTTGAATAAACGGGCAATCTCTATTGATACGATCGCTGAGAATGCTATAAATCCGTACATCACATCCAAGGAAATTATATCCATCCCTTTACTGCTTGACTTTTCCCATAGCAGTTTTTTAGGCCTTGTTACAAGGAATGAAGATCAAAACAACCCTTTCTTCAAGGAAATCCTGAAACTTATTGAGTCACTTGTTACTTTAGATCAAGATAAACAAGAATTAGTCGATTCTCTTCGATGAGAGGTAGAATAACTTTAATAACCACACTATTTGTGACGTAATATGGCATACATCATTACAAAATACTACTGCTATAGCTGTATGAATCATCATTCATTCATGATAAAGTTATCTTACTATTCTATAAAAATGATAAGGAGTGTGAAATATGGGCAAATTAGTAGATAAGATTGCGGTCGTAACAGGTGCGGCACAAGGAATTGGAGAGAAAATCGCGGAACGTGTACTTCAGGATGGGGCTTCGGTCATCATGTTGGACGTTAATTTTGACAAGTTGCAACAAACGGCTTCCGCATTAGACTCTTCAGGTGAAAAGGTATTCGCTATGAAGTGCGACGTAGCCGATCCAGACGAAGTGACGAAAACATTTTCTACTATTTACGAGAAGTTCGGCAAGGTTGATATATTGATTAATAATGCAGGTATAACGAGGGATTCATTTTTCCATAAAATGACGCCGGAGCAATGGCATTCTGTACTGGACGTCAATCTCAACAGCATGTTCTATACGTGCCAAGCCGTCATTCCGCATATGCGTGCGCAGCAATACGGCAAGATCGTCAATGTCTCTTCCTCTTCCAGCTGGGGCAATTTGGGACAAGGAAATTACAGCGCGTCGAAAGCGGGTGTACTTGGTTTGACTCGAACGCTAGCTAAAGAAAACGGCGGTAAGCAGATAACGGTCAATGCGGTAGCGCCAGGTCAGATCAATACCGATATGACGAAGGATTTGCCAGAAGATGTGAAGAAGATCGCGACGATGTTAACGCCTTCTGGTCGTATGGGTGATCCCGCAGAAGTAGCTTCGGTTGTTGCGTTTTTAGCTTCAGATGATTCGAGTTTTGTAAATGGCGAGTGCATTAGTGTTAGTGGCGGATTTTTGATGGTGTAATGTAAAAATATACCTGCGTGAGAACTTTTTGATTGTCCTCACACAGGTATATTTTTTACGTCAAACGCTTGCTCAGAGGCTTGAATCTAATAGCTTTTTGCAGTCTAGGAATTAATATAATAGACAGAATCGTAACTCCAATATCCAGTGGTAAATAAGCAACCATCCAGGACCAAGCAAGTACATAACTGAAGCCAGCAGGCGCTTCTACCCAGTATACATACGCAAAATACATATAATTCGTACCGATTATGTAGTTCACTGCTATTGCGAGAATGCCTGCCCCCGTATAACTAAGCCACGACTGTTTACACTCAAAGAACTTCCCTACGATATATGCTACGAAGATAAAGGAAATAATGTAACCAAACGTCGGGCTGATGAAACTACCGAGTCCTCCTTTAAATTGTGCGAAAATCGGAGCACCTGCTAACCCAATAAATAAATAAGCGAACATAGACATGGCACCTAATCGGCTACCTAGTAATCCCCCTGCTAATATTGCAAATAGTAACTGAAGCGTGACTGGCACACCACCGATCGTCAGTAGTGGCGCAATGTTCGCCCCCACCCCCATCAATGCCGCAAATAATGCGCAAAGTACAATTTCTTTTGCTTTCATTTTCTGATCCTCCTACTTTCTATTGTTGTCTTTCAAATTATATGTTAACATAATTCAGTATTTAGTTAACACATATTTCAAAAAGGAGATAATAATGTGTCGATATTATTCATTACTGGAACAGATACTGATGCCGGAAAAACCGTAGCCACTGTGTTACTCAGTGACTTTTTATCTGAAAACGGTCGGCATTTCGTCCCGTTTAAACCTATCCAAACAGGAGCGGTTTTACGCAATGACCACTTTGCAGCGCCAGATATTATGACGTATGAGCTGGCATCGGGCAAAGAACAACTTTCCCCCGACTATTTATTCACCACGCCTTGCTCGCCTCATTTGGCTGCTAGTTTGGAAGACAGACAAATCGATAGCAATAGATTGACTCAATCCATAAGGAAACGTAGCGAAAGTCATGACGGCATCGTAGTAGAGGGAGCGGGAGGATTATATGTGCCGCTTACCTCAGAAGGCTATTGCATGATTGACTGGATGGAAGAATTGATGGCACCTGTGGTATTAGTGGCACGAGCGGGAGTTGGGACAATCAACCATACACTCCTTTCAATCGAAGCAATGAAAGCTAGAGGGATTCGAATTGCAGGGCTTTTATTCAATGATATGACGCAAGACCACCCCAATGTCATTAAAGATAATGTGGAAATGGTCTATAAGCTGAGCGGTGTCCCAGTGATTGGGATCATTCCCTATCAGAAAGACATTCAAGAAACGTTGATGGATTCGGAAAAGAGAAAGAAATGCTACGAAGAATGGAATTATACAATTTTAGAGGAGGCGTTACAGAGTGGAAGCAAACCAATTACTCAAGAAAAGTAAGCAATATATGTGGCTACCATTTACACAAATGTCGGATTACGAGAAAGACCCGCTCATCATTGCAAGCGGAGAAGGCGTAACAGTTACGGATATACATGGCAAAACGTATTTGGACGGCTATTCCTCTTTGTGGCTAAATGTACATGGCCACCGAAAAAAGGAATTAGATGAAGCGATCCAAACGCAACTGCAGTCCATTGCTCATTCGACGTTACTCGGTGCTGCAAATATACCCTCGATTTTGTTGGCGGAGAAATTAGTGAAATTAGTGCCCGAAAGATTGACCCGTGTATTTTACTCGGACAGTGGCGCGACGTCTGTTGAGATAGCGGTGAAGATGGCGTATCAGTATTGGCAGAATAAAGGTCTGGAGAAAAAAACACGCTTTGTGACAGTTAGCAACGGATATCATGGTGATACGGTCGGTACGATGAGTGTTGGTTCTATTGAACTGTATCACAAAGTCTATACTTCCCTATTATTTGATGCGCTCGTCATTCCATTCCCATCCGTTTACCGCCACCCTTCAGGTGATGAGAATATCGTGCGAGATGAAAGTCTGCAGGAACTGCGCTTGCTATTTGAAGAACTCCATGAAGAAATAGCCGGAATGGTGCTTGAGCCGATGATTCAAGGAGCAGGCGGGATGAATACGATGCCAGCAGGTTATTTAAAGGGCGTTGAAAAGTTGTGCAACGAATTTAACGTTTTACTCATAGTCGATGAAGTAGCTACCGGTTTCGGTCGTACTGGGAAAATGTTCGCTGTTGAGCATGAAGGAATCCAACCCGATCTGATGACTGTAGCAAAAGGACTTACAGGGGGCTATTTACCAGTCGCCGCTACATTCGCGACCGAAGAAATCTACGATGCGTTTTACGGAGAATATGAGGAAATGAAAACATTCTTCCATGGACACTCCTACACGGGGAACCAGCTGGGATGTGCAGTAGCACTAGCTAACTTGGAAATTTTCGAGAAAGAGCAACTCGTAAAGCAGTCAGAGGAAAAGTCTACGTTTCTTAAAGAATTACTAGTGGACGTCAAGCAACTTCCGCATGTGGGAGACGTCAGACAATGTGGCTTGATGTGCGGAATTGAAATCGTAAAAGACAAGCACACAAAAGAGTCTTTCCCATTAGAAAGCCGTGTAGCTTACCGGGCTACATTGGAAATGAGAAAGCTCGGTTTGCTGACAAGGCCGCTCGGGGATGTCATCGTCCTGATGCCGCCTCTGGCTACTTCAAATGAACAGTTAGCGGAAATGGTTGCTCTAATGGTAGAAGGAATTAAGGCAGTAACAGAAGAATCGGTAGCTATAGGTAGTCTTCAGTAACCACTACAGATTTTATAAAAAGACTGCGCTCAAAACCATGATGGTTTCTAGCGCAGTCTTTTTGAATTACCTATTGTGTTAATAATTCTTTTATTAAATCGGAAGTAATAATACTATTTGCTTCTACAAACAGATAGAAGGTAATCATCACTTCACAAACCGCTCCACCATTTCCCTAGTTACATTAAAACGTGGTTCCGACTGATTTCCATCCACTTCTTCTACTCCTATTAATACGGAAATTACCCGTTCTCCATTGAATACCCCACTACCCGTAAAACACGAACCTGCCGCATCGGTATATCCAGTCTTTAATCCATCCATGCCAGCCATTTGCATACGCATACCAGGCAAAAGAAGATTCGTATTCCACATTTTCATTCCTTCGTCGGACATAAAGTGCGTCATACTGGTGAATTCCAATACTTCAGGATGCGTTGCGATGAGTCGGTCAGCGATAACTGCCATATCACGAGCGGTCGCCAAATTGTTTTTATTGTCCCCCCTGCCAAGATAATTGCCATCTAAACCATGTGGATTATAGAATACGGTTTTCTTTAACTTAAACGCACGTGCTTGTTCATTCATGATCGCAACAAAATCCTCTTCTGTCCCTGCCACAATTTCAGCTAACGCAAGCGCTGCGTCATTTGCTGATATGACCGTCATCGCCGTAAATAGTTCACGTACTGTATAGCTTTCATTCGCTTTCATGCCAAGCTTCGCAGCACTAGCGAACTGTGCCATATCCAGCACGGTGGGACTTGGCTGATACGTAGTTTCCCAGGAAATCGTTCCGTTTTTGATCGTATTCAAAACGATATATTGTGTCATTAATTTTGTCATGCTAGCAATCGGTAATGATTCTTTGCTGTTTCTCTCATATAACACCTCACCTGTATGTGCATTCAAGAGAATCATGGCCTTTGACGAAGCACTCCAATTCTCATCTATTACTTGCACATCATTCCATTGGGTCACCACTGCATAGATGCCCAAACAGATGAGTAACACTAATAGTAATTTCTTCATTTATACACCCGCCTATAGTATTCATTATGAAGTAGAAGTGTGAAGAATGGTAGTGAACGTTTCTTAAGATTGTATGAAGAATAGTAAAATACTCTTAATGTAGAAAACGTGCTCTACTCTTAGTGAAAAGGTTTCATTTAGTTTGTCTAGTAGAAAATTGGCAGACCGCTAGCGGGTTATTTATTACTAGAAACCTCTTCGCTTGCTAACTACTTTAGAACTGAATTTCGAAAACCGAAATATAATCTCCCTATATTTGTAAGCGTTTGCTATACTCTAACTATTCAGTCTATCGCACTATTAAAATGCGATAATCTACCTTAATTGGAAAGGAGAGCTACTGCTGGAGAAAATTAAAAACATTTCTGAAAGGGTGAAGTGATTGAAGAAACGATTGAATTGGATTCTAGTGCTTCCATTAAGTTTTTTGCTTTTATTCAGTACATTACCAGGAACGATATTGGCTAGCGATTGGGATACGGACTATTCAAATTATCGTCAAGTAGCAACTGGACTTGATGGTATGGTAACGACAGCGCATCCATTAGCATCGAAAGTCGGTGCTGATGTATTAGCGAATGGCGGGAATGCGATTGACGCCGCTGTCGCTATTCAATTTGCACTGAACGTGACAGAGCCTATGATGTCTGGTATTGGTGGCGGAGGCTTCCTCATGTATTATGATGCCAATACGGATAAAACACAGATCATCAACAGCCGTGAACGCGCACCAGCAGGAGCTACGCCAAATATGTTTTTAGATGAAAAAGGTGAACCGATACCCTTCTCTAAACGTGTGGAAGGTGGAAATTCAGTTGGGGTACCTGGAACGTTAAAAGGACTGGAGGAAGCACTTTCACGCTTCGGTACTCTTCCAATGTCTGAATTAATTGATCCTGCAATTGACTTAGCGCGAAATGGTTTCCCGATTGACTCGGTACTAGCGGAAGCTATTGAAGAAAATAAGCTCAAACTAGCTTTCAAAGAGTCTGGAAAAGTATTCGTACCTGACGGCAAGCCTATGCGTGAAGGCGACTTATTAGTACAAAAAGATCTAGCGAATACATTTGAATTAATTAAAAACCAAGGTACAGATGTATTTTACAAAGGAGAAATTGCACAAGCTATTGCAGGCGCAGTACAACAATATGGCGGCACTATGACACCTGAAGATTTACGTACATACGCGATTACGATGGATGATCCAATTTGGGGCGATTACAAAGGCTATCAGATCGCCAGCATGCCACCTCCTAGCTCTGGAGGCGTCTTCCTTCTTCAGATGCTTGGTATTCTGGATCACTTCAATCTGTCTCAATACAACGTAAAATCATGGCAGAAATATCACCTACTGGCGGAAACTATGCACCTCGCATACGCTGACCGTGCCATGTATGCTGGAGATCCTGATTTTGTCGACGTTCCATTAAAAGGACTATTGAATCCACAATATATCCAGGAACGCACGAATTTGGTCAACTTAGATCACGTGATGAAAGAGCCAAAAGCTGGAGATCCATGGAAGTATGAAAATAAACCGAATGCGACTGTAGCTACAGTACAGCCTGTTCCAGACAAACTCGGTGAAACGACGCACTACTCCGTAACGGATCAATGGGGCAATGTTGTGTCTAACACGACAACTATTGAACAATTATTTGGTAGCGGAATCATGGTACCAGGTTACGGAATTGTCCTGAATAACGAACTAACTGACTTCGACGCAGTACCAGGCGGAGCAAACCAGGTGGAACCAAATAAACGTCCGCTCAGCAGCATGACACCTACTATCGTATTTGAAGATGGCAAGCCGGTTCTTACGGTTGGTTCCCCTGGTGGACCGACAATTATCACATCAGTCCTACAAACGATTATTCACTCGATTGAATACGGTATGGAGCTTAAAGCGGCTGTAGAAGAGCCTAGAATCTATACAAACAGCACATCATCCTATCGTTATGAGAGCGAGATTCCACAAGAAACAATGGATTACTTGCGTGTACTTGGTCATCAATTTGGCGACAAGCCGACTACGATCGGGAACGTACAAAGTATTCTAATCGATCAAAAGGAAGGCGTCTATAAAGGCGTTGCTGATTCCAGCCGTAACGGAGCCGCAATTGGTGTGAGTAAATAAATTATTAACTATAAGGAAGAGCATCTTATCCCCTGCTTTATGAGCTAGGGACGAGGTGCTTTTTTTAGTTAAACACACGTCATATGTAAAAAAATGTTGACACTTTTCTATAACGATTTTTGGCTTTCTAACATACATACGGAAATACTCTCTGAAATCACAAGAGAAATCAGTTGAATTCCGATGTTATGGGCATAATAGCTAATAAAACGTGTTACTGGAAAAGGGGTAGGTTCGTGAAAACAAGCTGGAATATTTTCAAATTGGATTTGAAGCATATTAGCAAAAATTGGGTAGCTGCCCTATTGATTGGCGGGCTGACCTTTTTACCTTCTTTATATGCCTGGCTGAATATCTACGCAACCTGGGATCCTTATGCCCATACCGACCAATTACCCGTTGCGATTGTCAATGAAGATGAAGGTACGATGGTACGTGACAAACACATTGATGTCGGTAAAGAACTGATAAAAACGTTACAAGATAATAAAGAGATGGATTGGTCATTTACCACAAACCAAGAAGCGATGGATGGAGTAGAATATGGTGACTATTTTGCGGCAATTTTTATTCCAAAAGACTTTTCCAGCAAACTTGCGACGGTCACTTCAGGAGAGCCTGAAAAAGCGGAAATCCACTATTTCGTCAATGAAAAGCTGAATTCTATTGCCCCTAAAATCACGGAAAAAGGCGCTTCTGTCATTGTCGACAACGTAAGCCGCCGTTTTATCTCTACTGTTAATGGCGTGGTACTCGATTTGTTTAATGAACTTGGTATAGAAATCGAGAAAGATTTACCTGACATCAAGAAATTCGAGCAATATATTTTTGATATACAGAAGCAATTACCAACGATTCACCTGACGTTGGAAGGAATCGTAACCGATGCAAATTCTGCGAAGCACATCATCAACAAAGCGCAACAGCTACTGCCTGAAGCGAAACGAACTACGAATTCAGGACTCAAAACGATTAATGATACGATCGATCAGCTGACAACATCGCAGAATCGACTAGAAGCGGCTGCACCGCGTATTAAAGCAGATTTGGAGAAAATAGCTGCTATTACGAATGAAACGAATGATTTTCTTAAACAGATTCAGCAACTATCACCTGACTTCACTGAATGGAAACGTGCGAAACAAGCGGTTGACGACCGTGTAACTGGCAGTATGGAAAAACTGGATGGACTTGAGCAAGACCTGCTGAATATCAAGAATGTAGCTGAACAATTAAACGGTGAACAAGCGAATGGAACAGATGCCACTCTGTCCCAGCCAATAGACGCCGCATTACTAAAAGTCGACAATCTTAAAAATCTACTAAATGAAATTCAACAAAATGCACGTACGATGGACTCGCTCGTTCAAGGTGAAGAAGAGCGGCTGCGCAATAGTATAAATGATTTGCAAAAGATTGCCGAGAACACATCCATCCAAGCCGATTCATTCCTAAAAGAATATACCAACACGATAGAACCTTACATCCGCAAAGAAATTGCCCAAGCATTGAAGACACTTACTAGTGCCAAAGCGTTGCTGTTAGAAGTACAGAACACCATTCCCGAAGTACAACAAACTTTAAGTAGTGCAGACAAACACTTGACGCAAGGTACACAGCAAGTCGAGAACGCATTAAACCAATACCCATATGTCTATGAAAAAGTAAACAAGCTCGCAAATCGTATCGAGGATATTCAAGGCACAACAGATATTAATGAAATCATCGACTTACTGCAAAATGATACACAAGCCGAGCGTAGCTTCTTTGAGGAACCGATAATATTGAATGAAACGAAGCTATTCCCGATCAAAAACTATGGTACCGGCATGACACCTTTTTATACAGTACTTTCGATTTGGGTCGGTTGTTTATTGTTAATTTCCTTACTCTCTACAGACATTAACCGGGAAGGTACATTCACATCTAGACAAATTTATGTAGGTCGGCTTTTCACATTCGGTTTGATCGGTTGCATACAGACGTTAATCGTGACGACTGGCGATATCGTGCTGCTTGGTGTAACCGTCAAAGAACCGCTACCATTTTTCTTATTTGGTTTATTAATCAGCATAGTGTTCATGTCAATCGTCTATACGCTCGTCTCAGTGTTCGGTGATGTAGGCAAAGCGTTGGCCATTGTCTTACTCGTGCTACAGATTGCAGGATCTGGCGGCACGTATCCAATTATGCTGCTACCTTCATTTTTCCAGTGGATCAATCCTTACCTACCTTTCACGTACGCAATTGACTTGATGAGAGAGGCGGTTGGCGGAATCGTCTGGGCCCGAGCTATAAAGGATATGTTGTTTTTAGCAGTCGTTGGAATGCTCATAATTAGTTTCGGAGTAGTATTTAAAGAAAAAATGAATAAAGCAACCAATCACCTCTTAGCGAAATCACGTGAGACCGATCTATTTCATTAAACTATTGCCTATAATTTGCCTGCTGACAGTAAAGTATTTCTATAACCGCACTGAAGTAGTGATATTAGGTTAAGGTGAAACATATGACTTTCAACTTAAATAACATGCAGCACAACAAAACCTCCCTACGATAGTAAGGAGGTTTTACGTTGTCTTACTTATATAATTTGGCACTTTAGCGCGTCTGTAGAATAAAAAGTATCTTGTTGAATATACGTGTAGTTCCCTTGCTTGATCAATCGGAACTTTTTCATATCATTACTTACCTTATATATACCAAGCACCAATTCCTCGAGATATCCTCTATTTTCAATACTAAAAAAGACGACAATCCATTCACATTCGAATGAATCGTCGTCTTTTATTTTTGAGAAATCAAAGCGTATAGTGACATTGATTTTTCACATGCTAATCTGGCTGGTTAGAACCGATTACTTCGTATAACCGTTCATTTGAGATTGAGCCTGACGCACTAATCGCTTTGTAATTTCTCCGCCGACGGATCCGTTGGCACGCGATGTGGAGTCTGGTCCAAGGTTTACACCGAATTCGTTAGCGATCTCTTCCTTCATCTGGTTGATCGCTTGTTGTACGCCTGGTACTAAAAGTTGGTTTGAGTTGCTGTTGTTGTTGTTTGTCATGTTGTCCACCTCCTTCTGACAATAGAATGAGCATTTTTTAAAAAAACATACTAAAAACTTTTAGAAACCATTATTTTTTATTTACTTCATAAAAAGAGCACTCGTACAAGGAAAATAAACAACCTCTACCGCAAGTACTTTGGCAGAGGTTGTAGGCTTATGAATGGATCTTCCCTTCTATTAGTGTTCCCTTGCACAATTGTTTACTCCGCTCTAACTCTTCGGTCATTTGTTTCTTCACGTCACTTGACCAGCCAAGTTGAACAGCTAGGAAATCGATGACAGGCTCTTTCCATTGATCGACCCAGTCGATGTCAAAGAGCAATGCGCCCGTACGTCTCCAGAAGAAGTCTACTGGTGTGCAAACGAATTCTTTTGAAATGGAATACCACACTTGCGCGTAAATTTCGATCGGTAAATTGGCTCTCTGCGCGTCAGCCTTCCCGTTTTGAATTACGCCGAACAAATCATGTATGTTCGAACCATAATGTGTCACGAGCGCATAAGCTGTTTTCTTCGTTAATCCTAGACTCATCCCTTCTTTTACCTTTCTCTGAACGAAAGTCTCAAACGCTTTCGAACCACCTACATGGCCACCTGAAATAGGGAGCTTTTTTGTACGGCTAGACGGCACCTTCTTGCCATATTGAGTCTTAAGATCTGCTGCGATTTGATCGACAATCGTTTCTGCCATTTTGCGATACCCGGTCAACTTACCGCCAGCAATCGTTAATAAACCAGAATCCGAGATCCAAATTTCATCTTTTCGGGATATCTCTGAAGCGCTCTTTCCTTCTTCTTGTATGAGAGGTCTAAGGCCCGCCCAACCCGATTCAATTTGCTCTTCGGAAATCTCAAGTTTCGGAAACACAAAACGAATGGCCTTCAGCAAGTACTCTTTGTCTGCCTGTGTGATCTGCGGCTCGGTCAAACTTCCTTGATAATCTGTATCCGTCGTTCCTATGTATGTTTTGCCATCCCGCGGAATTGCCAACACCATGCGACCGTCTGGTGTATCAAAATAAATAGTTTGTTTTAAAGGAAATACACATTGATCAAAGACTAAATGAACGCCTTTAGTTAAATGAAGCTTCTTATGATCAGGCATAGCATCTTTGTGGCGGACTTCATTGACCCATGGACCTGCTGCATTGATTACTTTCTTCGCGCAAATCACTCGGGATTTTCCCGTTAGCTGATCGACCGCTTCGACTCCCGCCACTTTTCCGTCTTGATACACGAAGTCTGTCACTTTTGTATAATTTAATACCGATGCTCCATGCTGGACAGCTTCTTTTATCACTTCAATAGTTAGGCGCGCATCGTCTGAACGATACTCTACGAATTTGCCTGCACCAAGGAGACCTTTTGGATTCAATTTTGGTTCAGCCTGTAATGTCTGTTTTTTTGAAAGCATACTTTTACGTTCTGACCTCTTTACTTTGGCTAACATATCATAGACACGTAAACCGATCGAACTGCTAAATTTCCCAAAAGTTCCTCCTTTATAAATGGGCAACAGCAGCCATGTGGGCGTCGTCACATGTGGTCCGTTTTCATAAACTACCGCACGTTCTTGTCCAGTTTGTGAAACGATTTTAAATTCGAGTTTTTTTAAATAACGCAATCCACCATGAATCATTTTCGTAGAGCGACTAGAAGTCCCCGCTGCAAAGTCCTGCATTTCTACTAACACTGTATTCAGCCCCCTGCTCGCTGCGTCGAGTGCTATACCTGCTCCAGTCACACCGCCTCCAATTATAAGTACATCAAATTCTTCTGTTCGTATATTTTCTAGTATGTCTTCTCGTTTATAACGAGGTTGTTGATTAATCATATGTAGTCAAACTCCCATCTTTACTCGTTCAATAGCATAATACTACAACTAATCGAAATATTTTTAAAGTTAATTGACAAACTATTTAATTCGTGTGATAATTTCTACATATTTAGTAGGAATTATTGTCACATATAGTACAACTAGAAAAATCGGCGCGTAGACTTTTACCACAGCATGAGATAGACATTTGTTTGTAACAGACCTATCCCCTTAGTGGATTGGTCTTTTTTATACTATAGGAGGTTGTATGGATGGACGTAGTTGTCAACGAACAGAAATATACTACATATCGCTTTTTAGAAATCGAGGATATTAAACAGTATGTTAGAAGCCTAGATCTTTTTCCTGAACCTGAAGATATAAAAGTAATCGAAGTGAGTGATGGCAAGATCAATCACGTTTATAGATTATATAATGAATTCAGGTCCATCATTTTTAAACAAGCAGTTCCTTACGCACGAGTTGTCGGAGAGTCGATGCCTCTGCCAATTGACCGTGTACGCGTTGAAGCGGAAGTGATGGAGCTCTACGAAAAAATCATTCCGAAAAGTGTTCCTTCCGTCTTACATTTAGACGTAGTGATGGCGGTCGTCGTGATGGAAGACATGCTTCCGCTTGAAGTTGGACGTACTGCATTAATCAATGGAAGTGAGTCCGCACATTTCGCTGCTGATATTGGCAAAATGTCAGCTGAAGTACTTTTTAAAACATCCGATTTCTACATGCCTTCTTCTGATAAAAAGGAGCTACAAGCACGATTAGCGAACCCAGAGATGCGGCAGTTGACTGAGCAACTGGTATTTGATTGGCCTTATAGCGACCACGAGACCAATGAGTGTGAGGACGGTATGCGCAATGAGGTGAAATTCCTCAGTCAGGATCAGCGCTTATTACTTGAAGTAGCTCAACTTAAACATAAATTCATGACAAAATCGGATGGCCTCATTCATGGCGATTTGCATAGCGGCGCAATTTTCACAGGAGAAAATCGAACGGTCATTTTCGATACGGAGTTTGCACTTTTCGGTCCATTTGGTTTCGACCTTGGACAATTCATTGCGAATTTGTTTTTGAATGGCATTGCCTTCCCTGCGTTTAAGGAAAAGCGTTTTGAACAAGCAAAAGAAACATGGTATGCATTTGTGGAAACATTTTCAAATCTGTGGCAGAACAATACAAATGAGCGCTATACGAAAGTCGATGGATTTTACACCATTATTATAGAAGAGATATTTACTGACCTCATCGGCTATGCTGGATGTGAATTAGTACGACGAGCAATCAGTATCGCACAAATTCCAGATATGAATACCGAAGAAGATGAAGACTTGCGCATGGCCGCTAGAAAGAAAGTCTTAGAGCTTGGAAAATATATGATTATGGAACGTAAACATATCCATTCGTTAGAACAATTAAGTCATTGGTTTCAAGCATCTAGATAAATACTAAAGGAGGCAATTCGATGGGCGTTACAGCGACCTATTTATTCCCTACTCATCCTGATCAGGAAAAAATTGCAGAACAACACGCGCTTGGGTTGACGATTGGTTCATGGACCGATATCCCCCATATTGAGCAGCAACAATTGAAACATCATAAAGGTGAAGTAGTATCAGTAGTTAAAGGCGAACAGAAAGACACGGTGACGATTTTTTATCCGTCAGCTAACTTTTCTGCGGATTTACCGGCAATTTTTACTACCGTGTACGGTAAATTATCCTTTTTCGAAGGCTATGAACTGATTGATTTGCAGTTTGACAATTCATTACTTGCACAATTCCCTGGCCCACGTTTTGGTGTCAATGGAATTCGTGAAAAGCTCGGCGTCTATAATCGCCCACTATTAAAAGCGATTTTCAAAGGAGTTATGGGACGGGATTTATCCTTTTTCTCCACTCAACTCCAAGAATTATTAGCGGGTGGTATCGATTTGATCAAGGACGATGAAATTCTTTTCGAAAATGAATTAACTCCTTTTCATAAACGTGTAACTATAGCTAAAGACATAATCGATCATCATTATGAGAAAACAGGTGCACATGCTTTATATGCCGTCAATTTATCAGGTAGATCTCATGAATTGCATGAAAAGGCAGAGCGCGCAACCGAACTAGGTGCGAGCGCGTTACTATTTAATGTGCATGCCTATGGTCTAGATACGCTACAATCACTACGAGAAAACGATAACATCGGCTTACCTATCCTGGCTCACTCCGCTTTGTCTGGTGTGCTCGCTGGTCAAGCTGGTAGTGGATTTTCCTATCCTTTACTTGTCGGTAAGTTGACGCGGCTCGTTGGTGGTGACCTCTCGCTATTCCCGAGTCCTTATGGAAATGTGGCCATCTCACGAAGAGATGCGTTAGGGATTAACGAGGAGTTAATAAAAGACAATGGACTTGAACGAACGTTTGCCGTGCCGTCTGCTGGTATTCATCCAGGAATGGTACCGCAATTGCTTGAAGACTTCGGTGACAACTTGGTAATCAATGCAGGTGGCGGAATTTTTGGACACCCTGATGGTCCAACACTTGGTGCACAAGCTTTCCGCGCAGCAATCGATGCAAGTGTTGAACATATTCCGTTACAAGAAGCTGCAAAAACATCTAGACCTTTGCAGCACGCATTGGATCAATGGGGCACTATTGACGTTAAGTAAAGTGGAGGGTAAACAATGAGTAAAGTAGTAATTTTTTGCGATTTTGATGGGACGATTACGAAAAAAGATAATATCATTAGCATCATGAAAGAATTCGCATTGCCTGGCTGGAAAGAGATTACAGATGATATTTTACAGCAAAACATTTCGATCCAAGATGGTGTGCGTCAGCTGTTTTCGTTAATTCCGAGTACGTTACAGGAGGACATCGTCTCTTTCGTAATGCGAGATGCAGAAATCAGAGAAGGATTCAGCGATTTTGTTCAGTTTACGAGGGAGCAGAATATTCCACTCTATGTTGTCAGTGGCGGGATCGATTTTTTCGTTCATCCTGTACTTGAGCGTTTTGGACCTTTCGATCATATCTATTGCAACAAAGCGACATTTGACGAAGAACGAATTGCGATCCATTATCCGCATGCTTGTGACGCGGATTGCACAAAGCAAGATTGTGGTTGCTGTAAACCGTCCATCATGCGCAAGCTCTCAGACGAGCAACAGACACGCATAGTCATCGGAGATTCGGTAACAGATTTTGAAGCAGCGAAATTGGCTGACGTAGTCATTGCAAGAGACTTCTTAGCGGAAACTTGCGAGAAACTGGACATTCCTTATACGCGCTTTGAAACATTTACTGATTGCATCGATATTGTGAAAGAACAACTGTAATTTCAAATAGATAGGAGCGACTACTAATATGGCAACGATTACGATTCAAGGGACGAACGAAGTGATTGAAGGACAACAAGAAGTTACCCAGTTCCTAACACAACAGGAAGTTATTTATGAACACTGGCCGATTGATCAATTACCTGCTCATCTCCGTGAAAAGTTCAATCTGACAGATTCTGAGAAAGAAGAGATTCTTCGCACTTTCAAATCGGATATTGACGCAATTTCTGAACGCCGCGGTTACAAAGCTGCAGATGTTATCTCGTTATCCAAAGACACACCGAATATTGAAGAAATGCTGAAAAACTTCGAACGGGAACATCATCATACCGACGATGAAGTCCGTTTTATCGTCAGTGGACATGGCGTGTTCGTTATCCAAGGTAAAGATCAGCGCTTTTTCGAAGTGCATCTAGATCCTGGTGATTTAATATCTGTACCTGAAAATATTCGTCATTATTTCACCTTGGCGGCAGATCGCCAAGTAGTTGCACTTCGGATTTTCGTTACACCTGAAGGCTGGGTTGCAGTGTATTAATTTAAAAATTACTGTTCAAAATGAAAAGCACCTTTTCTCATATGAGAAAAGGTGCTTTCGATATATCTAGAAAAATTAGACGGAAACGGTTACACAGAAAAAATTATTATTAATCAAAATAATACCAGACAGAAGCACCTTACATAACAATTGAACTCTAACGAGCAATTCAACTTCTTAAAAGTAAATAACTGGTAGACTTGACGCACGCATTCGGGCCCACTTCCCCTCACTTTTCTATTTTTGACGCAGCATAATTTGAAACACTCCTCACGCACGATGACGGATTCTTCGCCAAACCCGAAGAAGCTTCTCGTTTTCTCGTACGTAGTTTTTAGATATTGCCGTAAATAATAAAAGGTGTTGCTGTGCGCATTTCTGCGTTTGCAATACCTTTTCTATTTTATTTATTATGACTGCTGAAACCTATAACTTCTGTGATTTAATATTTCTTGTATTACGTAATAAATTATCTGATTATTGCGTGTAATACCTCCGTTAAGGGTATGTACTGAATAGAGAGTAAAAATGAGTGAGGTGAGTTAATTGGCAAATTTCAACGAAGAATCCATAAAACTACAAGCGGAGTTACAATCGAAAGATCTAAAAAAAGCGGTAGACTACTCGATGTTTTCATTCGAATCAACAGAACAAGTAGAAAAGCTGACAAATATTGTTGGTCAACAACGTGCGCGGTCCGTGATGAATTTTGGCTTGCACGTGAATAAACCCGGATATAATTTATACGTCGCGGGAATAGAAGGCGTCGGGAAAACGTCGTTTGTCACTACCGTCGTAAATGACTTTTCAGAGAGAAAAGCTACCCTTTTTGACTGGTGCTATGTAAATAACTTTGAAGATGAGTACAAACCTAAAGTGCTAAAACTTCCCGTTGGATTGGGTAAACAACTTCAAAAATCGATGGAAGACCTGTTGAAGGATTTAAAAGTAGACATCCCCACTGCCTTTAATGAAGAAAATCGATTAGAGAATCGTTCATCGATCATTCGAAAGTATAAAGATCAAGTGGACCAAGTGTATAAACAGACCAATGAAATAGCTACAGAGAACGGATTTATACTTAAACAGTCCGATTCCACGATTGCTACAATTCCGATTGACGAGGACGGAAAACCTATAAGTGAGGAAGCTTATAACTTATTGAATGAGGAACAACTGGCAGCTATTGAAAGTAAATCTGCCAAATTACAAGAAATTATTCTAGATGCGACGAAAACCATACTTCATTTTGAACAGGATTTGAAAAAAACGTTGGTACGCTATGATCATCAGACGGCTATTACGACTATCGATTTTCATATTGATGAATTAAAAAAGAACTACAAAGACTGTCCTGAAGTGATGCACTATATTAAAGCAGTACGAAAAGATCTCGTAAATAACTTTCACACGTTTTTACCCAGTCCATCTAAAAAGGACGAAAAGCAGCTAGGCAATCTGTTCAAAGACGAAAATCAAGCGCTAAAAAAATATACGATTAACGTGTTAGTTGATAATAGCGAAACAACAGGCATGCCTGTTATATCTGCAGATAACCCTACCTTTTATAACATAATGGGTAAAGTGGAATATGAAAATCGAATGGGTGTCATGAGTACTGATTTCACGAAAATAAAACCGGGCTACTTGCATGAAGCGAACGGAGGGTATCTTCTCATTCAAGCAAAGGATATTTTTTCGAAAAGACAGTCTTGGGAAGGATTAAAAAGAGCATTATTGATCCATAAATTACAAATTGAGAATATTGGTGAACACGCAAGCATCATTGCTACCGCATCCGTAAATCCAGACCCGATTCATCTCAATGTAAAAGTGATTATTATTGGAAATATGGATATTTATCAAGCTCTTTATCATCATGATGAAGATTTTCGTAAACTATTTAAAATTCGCGTAGACTTTGATGTGGAAATGAAATACAACCAAGAAAATATTGCAGGGCTAGTAAGTTTCATTCATACCCATTGCAAAAAACACGGACTTCGACATTTTGATCCGACAGCTGTCGCAAAAATCATTGAATACAGCTCGCGTATCTCTGGCGATCAAAATAAATTGTCCACTCGCTTTAATTTACAAGTAGAATTACTTTACGAAGCGGATACATGGGCAGGAATAATGGGAGACGACCTTGTTTCGGCCAAACATATTGAAAAAGCTATTCAGGAAAAGAGATATCGCTCGAACTTATATGAAGAAAAAATTCAAGCGAGTATTGACGAAGGAAGTATTTTGATTGATACGACTGGAGAGAAGATTGGACAAGTAAATGGCTTGGCAGTCTATGATTTAGGGCAATATCATTTTGGTAAACCCTCACGTATTACAGCCACTACATTTATGGGCAAGAAAGGCTTTGTCAATATTGAAAGAGAAAGCCAAATGAGCGGTAACACGCATAATAAAGGTGTGTATATATTAGGTGGCTATTTAGGTCAAAAATTCGCTCAAAAGTATCCATTAGTACTGACTGCACATATCGCTTTTGAACAATCCTATGGTGGCGTGGATGGTGATAGCGCGTCAAGCACAGAATTATATGCAATTCTCTCAAGCCTGGCAGAAATACCAATTAAGCAAGGGTTAGCTGTAACTGGATCTGTCAATCAAAACGGGGAAATTCAGCCAATCGGCGGCGTTAATGAGAAAATTGAAGGTTTCTATAATGTATGTAAAAGTAGAGGACTAACAGGTGAACAAGGCGTCCTCATCCCCCATCAAAATGTGAAAAATTTGATGCTGAATGACGAGGTCATTGAATCTGTTCGTGTTGGACAGTTCCATATTTATAAAGTGCGCACGATTGAAGAAGGAATAGAAATTTTAACTGGTGTACCGGCTGGACATCCGAATGAACATGGAGACTATGACATAGAAACCGTCTATGGAAAAGCTGCAGCGAAATTACGGATGTTTATGGAGTTTTCTAGAGAACAGGAGAAATGAAAAAGGATCTGCGTATGAAATGCTTGTGAGGGTTACACCTCATAAGCGTTTTTAGTGCAGATCAATTCTTTGATTACAAAACTACATAGACGTCTCACTATTCAGTCAATAGTAATAGAGCACTAAAATACTCCTATGTATTTCCAATTAGCTTACATTTTCAAGTCATTTCTGTTACATCTCCTTCAAAGTTGACGAAAGGTTGTACAATGAATGTACGATAGTTTTCTCGAGGAGCCTGATTATGAATAAGAAACGTTTAACCTGGGTAGATGTCACCAAAGGTTTTTTAATGATTCTTGTCGTCATTGGACATTATCCTGGACAGTTGGATTTCCCACTTGTTAAGTATATTTACTGGTTTCACATGCCAGCTTTCTTCATTTTAAGCGGATTGTTTTTTAAGCCTGTAGTTGAAAAAAGTTTAATGAAAATTTCGATTCAAAAACGGTTCATGCAGTTGATTGTTCCTTATTTATTTTTCCTCGTCAGCATTACGCTAATCCGTTACGGGATAGAGATTGGTTCGGGCAACAAAGACTTATCATGGTATGTAAATGATATGTGGACACTTGTTGTCGGCGGACGTTTTGTACGGGGGGCCTATGGTGTATTCTGGTTTGTTACGACGCTATTCTTTACGTATTTGTTTTTCTTATGGATGACTAAAAACTTTAACCGCACGAAACAACTTATTATATTAGCCGTTTTTTATAGTATCGCCCACTTTGAAAGCTTGTTCGCTATGCATGTCATTGGGGGTTCCCCATCTGAAGCGGCGCAAACGATCCCGATGATTTGGAACATCGATGTCGCACTGATGGCAGTTGTCTATTTTTCACTCGGCTATTACTTGAAGAGTTTTTGGATGAATGTCTCGCATAAATGGTTGTTTGCTGGTGTGCTTGTTAGTATATCAGCCGTTTTACTCGATAATTATAACATCATTGACTATCACTTGAGTATGAAATTTTTACGCTACGACCATTTCGTCTTAGACTTGATCATCCCGCTTTCTTTCACAGTCGTGTTAGTTGGTATTTTCCAACTCATAGCAGCTAAATCATCGTTAAATTGGCTACAAAAAATTGAAAAGCATTCCTTGACCATTATGTATTTGCATATCTTTACAGATATTTTATTAAATGATTACTTTACGTATGGGATCATTGGTTTCACCGCATTCGGTTTGTTCGTTCCCATTGCAGTTTCGATCATCATCCAAAAGTTTCTTCCCTATGGAAAGCTGTTCCTTGGTGGATTCTCACAGAAAAAGACTACTGCTGATCGAGCAATAACGTAAAAAAGTACCTGTGCACGAAACTTTCATGAATGGTTACACATTCACGTTTGTTTATGGCACAGGTACTTTTTTATGAATACAGCAAGGAGTTACTCCACCTGTTGTATTTTCAGCCCTTCAATAGTACACATGATCTCTTTGTAGTAATTTGAACGGATAGAAAAACCGCTATATTCTTCATGAGTCGTGCAGGAAAACCAAGCAAAGTTATTCTTCTTAAAGGTTAAATCTTCAGGTAATTTGGGAGCCACCCAGTCATACAGAGTATTTGCGTGGTGTTTTAATAACCTACAGGTAATTTCGTTTGACTCCATAACAAAAACAGTTGCAGCTGGCCCTTTTGTCGTTGTATTCGCCCACTCTTTCGTTTGATAAACTTCCAAAGTGTGCGGTTTGAATTGCTCAAGGATATCCTGATTGTAGGTGAGTTCTTTCCGTGTAACGAAATAAAATGTATCGGAATGCTCACATAGCACATGTATAAGTTTTCTATATATCTCATCTGTAGGGTTCTCAGTAATATCCCAGCACTCCATCTCCCCACCTCTTTTCTAGTAGAATATTCTAGATGCCCATTATCTTAATAAGATGGTAACGTTTATGAATATGCTAAATGCAGCCACAATGAACAGAAAAATCGCTAATCCTTTTCTTTTTTCTTTCAATTGACTCCATCCCAAAAGTAAAAGCATTACGCCCAAAAGAATCTGCACATATGGCAAAGTGACATTTTCACCAGTTAGTAAACTATAACAGGATACAGAAGCTACTATGACGCCTAATATAGCAATTATTATGTACATTATTTTTAAAGTCCTCCATTTCCTCACATCAACTACTCTCGACCGTGATTGGCAATGCTATATTAAGTATTTTCAACAAAGCCCTCCGCTAACTCAACACTCGCTCCATATGGTATTGAAACACTATAAACACTTTATTTAAAACCGTATCATTAGCTGGAAAATCTATGTCACATACAACCGAGACAACTGCGTTCCATATATCGTCGTTGTCCAATACATCTTTTCTGTACATTTTCGGCTTTATAAGATCTATCCCTCAGGTATTTCAAAAGTAGTACGTTTGATTTTCCTTTATTCTCTAAATTTCAATAGGCTCTATTTTTCCATGATAGCAAATACAAAGATTTTACTACTAGTTTAACAGGAACACCTCTGAACATCATCCCTATAAAATATATGCCGGAAGAATAAACAACTGTTTTTGCTTACTTTAACAGCCATGGAATATTTAATTGTATTTCAAATTGAACAGTTGGCTTAGGAAAATCTACTGGAACTAAATCTAAATCTTCTTCGCTAAAACTTATTTCTACCTCTTCAGAATTAGGTGTTGAAACACCACTTTCGCTAGTAGTCGGTATCTGTAATTGCGGGCCATCAATAATTTTGCCAACTATATGATAAAATGCACCATATAAATGCGTGCCATTGTCATTTGCCATATACTCGGAAATCTCCCCTTCTTTACGTGGATCAATACCCAGCAAATTAAATAGATGTTTAACTTCTGGTGAGAATGTGTCACAAGCTAAAATATAATTAGTACAATAAACGCAGTCGCAATCTTCTGTGATCACGTGGTACTTATCATAAAATTTCCTTGTTTGGCTTTTATCTATTTCAAGTACATAGCGCCCCACTTTAATTCGATCCATAATTTTACCCTGCCCTTTGAGTTGTTTCGGCTTATCTACTTCTCTTAAGCCTAATACGTTGCAATAAAACTGTTTCCCTTCTTTCTCTGCACCCTTCGGAATAGTAATTTGTGCATGATGTAATCCAAGAATCATCCTCTATGCATTCATAACTCTACTTTGTTTTCAAGTGTTGCTTGGATACTTGCACAATAACTTGATTTAAGGATGATCGATTGATGTTGTCCCTATTATCTCCGTATAAAAAATCATCTATCATTTCACTTATTGCATACCAACGATCGTGTTCTTCATTGAAGAAATGATCTCGAACAATTGTGTATACCTCGTTAGCATTTTCAATTGCTATACGTGGATCATCCACAATTTGACTTAACAAATATCGTACATAATGTTTGGCGCTTTCATCATATGAAGGTCCCGTAATGTTTAGCTCGTACCAAGCCCTATTAAAATACTCTTCTACTTCAAATATATTCAGAGGTTCTGTTAGAGAAGCAAGCATATTTAGATAATGCGTAGATATTCCATTTTGCAACATAGTAGAAGCCCACTCTATATAATCAATGGCTAGTACTTTCCTTTCAAACTTCTTATAATACAAAACTTCAGTCTCCATAACCTGTCTCCTCGCTTTGTAGGTAACTGCTTATCACTATATTCTTGAATATTACCTGATGATAGAATAAAATCTTCGAAGGTTTATTGAGCTTTTGTAGAATTCATATCACCAAATACTTTATAAATAACACTACCAAAAGCAAATTGAATAGGGATTAACGAAAATATAATAGCTATAAACTGACTGAGTGTCTTGACCCATCCTGTCAGGCCAAGCCTATCATTAATCAAGTAATTTGCTAGTTGAATAAGGCCAAATACAATACCTACCGCGACTATAAATGCAAGCAAGATGAAAACAATTTGCGAAACTTTGATCTTTTTTATATTTTTCATTTTACTAATACTACCATCAGAAATGGAAAAGCACATATAAGTTAACGGCACTAATAATAAATACCAATCTGTATAACCAAATGCGATCCACGAAACACCTATTCCTAAAAGTAGAATCCATCCAATGGTGTTAAAAATCTTTTTATTCATCTAACCACCAGCCTTCCTAAAGTAAGTTATAGCACTGTTTGAAACTTTATTGTTTTTTGCGGGAAACATGGTGTTGTAGCCCGCAAGTAAAATTGAGCCTATGCCATTCCTAATCCGAAAATAGCCCTATAACTAGTAGCGTGATCAATATGTTGTTCCCTCGCATTACATAATTTCACCTAATATAGACCAGATACGTATGCAGCAACTCCATCTAGTCATCCTATCATGTACAGTAAATTATCTTTCTTAATTTTCATACGAATGAATGCTACATAGGTTTCATTTCATCTTTAAATAGATCGATTAGTGAATCATTTTATGTATTGAAATAAAAGTCCAGTTATTTTTCGAGTCCAAAAACAGTATATACTGCAACACTAAACCCGCTGTAATTTTTTAAATCAATCTAAAAAGCACCTGTATGAGAACGTTCATGAATGTATACAAACATGTCCGTTTTTCACACAGGCGCTCATTTTTTATTTCATTATAAAGCTACTTTTTTCAATGCTTTTAACTGTTCCGTATTAAAGTGGTAGGTTTCATTGCAAAAATGACAATTCGCTTCTGCCTGTCCATCTGTTTGAATCATGTCTTGAATTTCTTCACGGCCTAAACTGATAATCGCATTGGAGATCCGGTCCAGAGAGCATTGACACTGAAATTGAACGGGCATACTTTCTAACACCGTGACATTTTCCGATCATAGTACGTGTTCAAGTATTTGTTCAGGTGTGCTTCCTTCTTCGAGTATATAAGAAAGTGGCGCAATCATTTTCATTCGTTCTTCAATCCTAAAAATTACTTCCTCATCTGCGCCCGGCATGAGTTGAATAATAAATCCACCTGCGGCTTTAACTGTATAATCTGGATTCACTAACACGCCTACTCCCACAGCAGAGACCGTTTGTTCAGATTTAGCAAGATACGATGTATAATCTTCTCCAATTTCCCCGGAAATGAGAGGGATTTGTCCTACGAAAGGATACATCAGCCCCACATCTTTTGAGACTGTTAGCAATCCATTCGTTCCAACTGCCTTTCCGACTTCGTTCAATTCTATGGCAATTTGGGGATTCGAGACATATCCTCGAACTTCACCTTTTGCGTTCGAATCCACAATAATTGTACCGAGTGGGCCGCCACCATTAATTTTTACCGATACTTTCTCCTCACCCTTTAACATAGAGCCAAGAATTAAACCAGCAGTCATGGAACGTCCAAGGGCATCTGCAGCTGTTGGCCAAGCCGCATGCCGTCGCTGTGCTTCTGCTACTGTTGTAGTTGAATTCACGGCGTACGCGCGCACTTGATTTTGATACGCCACCGCTTTTACTAAATAGTCATTCATTCTATACACCCTTTCTATAGCCCTACACGTTTAGTTGAGCTTTGTTTCTCGTAATTTTTCGGGTGTTACATTATTTCCAAATGGATCGAGACTTTTTATACTATCATATGATTTTCAATATGCATAATGTTCAACTTCGCTCACTAAAAAGAGTGTTCAAGTCTATACATCCATTAAAAAAGCTAGCATGCAGATGGTAGTAGACCGACTGCATGCTAGCTTTGACTTTTAGTTCTATGAACGTACCGGTTGAACTTGCGATATCGTCAATCCATCACCAATCGGCAACAATACTGACGTCAAACGAGGATGCTGTGCTGTGTATTCATTGAACTTCCTCATGTTCTCTGTGTATTGCTTATCTAGGAAGGACGGGTTGGCTACTGAACCGCCCGCCAACACGTTATCAGCTACAATTACCGCATTCGGTTCAGCTAGCTCTAAACAGCCGTCTAAATAGTTTTGGTAATTTTCTTTATCCGCATCAATGAAAAAGAAATCGAATGTTTTCCCTTCCGCTTTCAATGCTTTTAAGCTATCTACAGCAAGTCCTGTCTTATACGTCACTTGTTCACCAAATCCTGCCTTCGTTAAATTAGATTTCGCTAACGTCGCAAATGACTCCTCTAATTCCAGTGAAGTCAAATGTCCTTCCTCGTTAAATCCTCTCGCAAGACATATACCGCTATATCCGCCAAGTGCACCAATTTCAAGAACATTTTTGGCACCCGTCAACGAAACGAGCATCGTTAATGTTTTGCCCGACGCTGGAGAAACCGAGATCGAACGCATACCATTTTCTTGGATGGATAACAGCACATCCTCTAGAACTTGATCAGTTGAAACAAAGGTTTGGTCAATATATTGGTTAATAACTTTCATTTTATAAATTCTCCTCCAACTAGTCGATTGAATGCAGCATTATTCATTTAACACACTTTCCGCCAGCACTTTAGATTTATCCCCATAAACTTTAGTAATATGTACATCTCCCCATGCACATAACGAGCTTAAAATGGCTTCTAGACTTTGGCCGTACTCACTCAATTCATACTCAACTTTAGGCGGTACTTGATTATAAACAATTCTATTGATCACTCCGTCCGCTTCTAATTCACGTAATTGTTGAGTTAACATCTTTTGTGTAATGTTTGGCATCAATCGTTTTAATTCACTTGTCCGCTTTCTACCATGTGTCAAATGACAAAGTATTACACACTTCCACTTACCACCTATTACTTCCAATGTTGCTTCCACACTAATATTATATTTTTTGCTCATTTCTATCGCCTCCTCTTTTGATAGGCACTAAAAGGTGCCTACATTACTTTAAAGTGCGTACTTCTCTTTTAGATTTCTATACTTCATACTAACATTTGCAAGTACATTTCACTACATCAACTGTATTCATGTCGTGAATGTGGCATGCAACTTATTAGTAGGAGGAACGTGAGAAAATGTCAATTGATAAAAAACGCAGTACATTTGCATTGCTTGCATTAGCTATCAGTGCATTTGCGATAGGTACTACCGAATTTGTGAGTGTCGGACTATTACCACTCATCGCTCAAGATTTAGATATTTCTGTTTCACTAGCCGGATTAACTATTACCTTATATGCTGTAGGGGTGATGATTGGGGCTCCAATCATCACCAGTTTAACTTCTAGATTACCTAGAAAGTCCGTCTTAATCTGGATCATGGTCATATTTATCATCGGAAACTGTATAGCCGCAGCCGCAACAAGTCTAAGCGTATTACTGTTTGCGCGAATCATATCCGCATTTTCACATGGCGTGTTCATGTCTATAGGTGCTACAATCGCAGCGGATTTAGTGCCAGAAAATCGTAGAGCAAGTGCTATTTCCATCATGTTTACAGGATTAACAGTTGCTACGATTACAGGCGTTCCTTTTGGTACATTCATCGGTCAACAGTTAGGATGGCGTTCTGCTTTTGTTTTAATTGTGATTATAGGTGTGATTGGGCTTATTTCAAACAGCCTCCTAGTTCCTTCAAACTTACGGCAGAGCGCACCAACTACATTGAAGGATCAAGCGAAACTTTTGACAAATAGTCGTTTACTAATAGTATTTACTATTACAGCTTTAGGTTATGGCGGAACATTCGTTGTGTTCACCTACTTATCTCCATTACTGCAGGAAGTGACCGGATTTAAGCAAAGCACGATTGTACTCATCTTGCTCGTCTACGGGATCGCAATCGCGATAGGAAATATGATTGGCGGAAAACTGGCCAATAAAAACCCAATAAATGCTTTATTCTATATGTTTATCGCACAAGCCGTCATTTTATTCGTATTAACATTCACTGCACCATTTAAAGTGGCGGGCTTAATAACTATTATACTGATAGGTATATTCGCTTTTATGAATGTTCCAGGACTCCAAGTATATGTCGTCATCTTAGCGGAACGATTCATTCCAAGTGCAGTCGACGTAGCCTCCGCCATAAATATTGCTGCCTTTAATGCGGGTATCGCCATTGGTGCGTATCTCGGTGGAGTCGTTACGGATTCGATTGGCATTATTCATACACCTTGGATTGGTGCAAGTATGGTAATGTTCGCAGCCATCTTAACGGGCATTAGCCGTTTGCTAGAGCGTAGAGACAATGTAACGATACCTACACTGGAAAAGGTGATGTAATATAATCATGAAAATATATTCATCACGTCCAAGGTATGGAATAGCGAACTAGGATATGAAAAAACACTTGCAGCTTTTGACGAGAGTATAACTAAACTTGCTCTTGACTACTTGGATCTATACCTCATTCATTGGCCTGTAGAAGGTCAATTTAAAGACGCGTGGCGCGCACTGGAAACCTTGTACGAAGAAGGAACAGCTAAAGCGATCGGCGTAAGTAATTTTCAGCCGCATCATTTAGAAGAATTAATGAAAGACGCAAAAATCAAGCCGATGGTCAATCAGGTCGAGTACCATCCTCGTTTATCCCAAAAAAAGAAGTACAGGCATTTTGCCAAAAGCACGACATTCAGCTTGAAGCATGGTCACCACTCATGCAAGGTGAGCTACTAGGGAATGCGGAATTACAACAAATCACAAATCGCTACAACAAATCCGTAGCCCAAGTAATTTTGCGTTGGGATTTACAAAATGGTGTAGTAACGATTCCCAAATCAACGAAAGCCCATCGCATTGCTGAAAATGCGGATGTGTTTAACTTTGAACTCACTTCAGAAGATATGGAACAAATCAATAAGTTAAATCAAGATCAGCGAATCGGACCAGATCCTGACAACTTCGATTTCTCCTAATCAAGAAAAAGTGAAAACTGTCCAGCCGAATTACGGCTCGGACAGTTTTTCAATTTATACGAAAAACCCCTCACCGCAAAGGTAAGGAGTTTTTTATCTTGTGAAGTCTATGAAATAATAAACGAGAATGGTGTTTTGTACAAAATTTTCTATTCCTTCATTCCATTGCCTAGTACAGAGTCAAATAGTCGCTTTGCATACGTATGTGAAAAGTGAAATACTCCATCCTTCTTCACACTCTCGTCTACCATTCGGCCATCCTTCATGACATAAATTCGATCACATGCATACATGACAGCTGGTAAGTCATGTGCAATGAATAAAATCGACATACCCATTTCCCGATTCAGTTCAATAAGCAGATCAATGATTTCTCTTTGAATCAATCGATCTAAATTGGATACGATTTCATCACAAATGAGCAAATCGGGTTCAACTAACAGTGAGCGAAGCAAGTTGACGCGTTGCTGCTCACCGCCACTCAATTCTGAAGGATATCTATGTAAATACGTCTCTGATAATTTAACTCTTCCAAGCATTCGTCGAATATGCGCTTCACGATCTCCTTTCATCGTACGGAGAGGTTCTAGCAATATTTCGCGCACCGTCCATGAAGGATTAAGCGCTGCTGATGCGTTTTGAAAAATTAATTGGCTCGCTTGATAAAATGACTTTCGGTTTTTCCGTGTAACTAGTTGACCGTTGAATGCAATTGAACCATCGTCAGCTGATTCAAGTTGCATCACGACACGAGAGAGCGTACTCTTTCCACTACCACTCTCTCCTACTAACCCCACAACTTCCCCTTTACTTACAGTCATATCAATCCCATTCAACGCCTTTTTCGTCTGGCTTCCACTGAAATAACTTTTCGAAACATTTGATACTTCTAACATCTGCCGTCCACTCCTAAAATCTACTCTCCAATAACCGCTTCGTATAGGCATGATAAGGATTCGAGAAAACCGTTTCCACTGTCCCCGTTTCTACTATGGTTCCCTGCTGCATAACCGCCATTTCATGAGCGGCTTCAGCAACGATGTCGAGGTCATGAGTAATGAGCAGAATCGTCGTATTCCGTTCTTCATTAAGACGAATTAGCAATTGAATGAATTCTTTTTGAAGCACCATATCGAGTGCCGATGTGGGCTCGTCCGCAATGAGTAAAGCAGGTTCAACGTAAAATGCGCACGCAATCATACATCTTTGCAACATCCCGCCGGATAACTGAAAAGGATATTGCTCAACAACGTCCCAAGCAAGGCCCAACTGGTCTAAAATCAATTTCATTTTCTCGTTAAATACATCTACCGTATCACCAACGCGTTCCCCTGAAAATGCATACAGTTGACGTCCCATTTTCACAGACGGATTAAAACTGTTCGATGCGTCTTGGAAGATAGTGAAAATATCTCGTTTCCTCACGCTCTCCATCTCCTGGTCAGATGCATCCAACACATTTCGACCTTCGTACATAACGTATCCGCTTACTTTCGCGTCTACTGGCAACATGCCAAGCAAGGCGGATACCGTCATACTCTTTCCGCTACCACTTTCTCCAATCAAAGACGTGATCCTTCCACGCGGTATTGTGAAATTAACGTGCTGCGTAATGTGCTTACCCTTTATATTAATAGTTAAGTCTCTTACATCAATCATTGACACGCCTCCGCTTCGGATTTTTCCACGCCTCTCCGATAAAATTAATGGAGAGAATGGTCAAGAAAATCATAATGCCTGGAAACAATGCAATCCACCAAGCACCAATTAAAATATCATTTTGCGCGTAGTACAACATATTCCCCCAGGAAGGTATCGCTGGAGGTATTCCGATGCCGAGAAAACTAAGTGATACTTCCATAAATATCGCGCCAGCAAAATTAAATAGCGTTACGACAAAAATAGCGGGAATACTGTTTTGCAGCAAATGACCCCAAAGTATTTTCCAAACAGGTGTACCGAACATATTGGCCATTTTAACAAACTCTTCTTCTTTGAGCCGAATGAATTCCGAACGCACAATTCTTGCGGTAACAAGCCATCCGGTCAATCCAATGAGAAGTGTCATGCCCCACATACCGCCTTGAATAATCGCTTGAAATGACAAAATAATAATAATCGCAGGGATGGTAATCAGAGCTTCCAACAACCGCATCATGACGGTATCGGTCAAACCGCCAAAATAACCACTAATGCCGCCATAGACAATTCCAATGAACAGCGACAAAATAACCGAACCACTTGCTACAGCTAGCGTCACTTTCCCACCTTCTAATAACCGCGATAGAACGTCTCTGCCTAAATGATCCGTTCCTAACCAATGGTCGCTACTCGGTGCACTATATACTTCATCCATGTTCATCTCATTCGGACTAAACGGGGCGAGTATGTTTGAAAACACTGTCAAAAAGACAATCAATCCAAGTAGACTACACCAAAACAAAAGTGCTTTCCGTGACTTCATTTATCGGGCGCCCCCTTTGCGCATCTTCGGATCCATGGCGTACATAATGAGATCGACAATAAAAAGCGTAATGACGACTAGGATACCTGTCACCATAATGCTCCCCATTAATAAAGGGAAATCCTTTGTTGTGACTGCTTTCACCGTCAATTGTCCTATTCCAGACCAAGCAAACAAAGATTCCACAATAATAGATCCACCAAAGAATGACGGAATGGTCATAGCGATGTAATTCAAATAAGGAATGGAAGCGTTACGCACTACACCTTTTCGAATGGAGCTTTCCGTTACACCATTTGCACGTGCAACTTTCACATAGTATTGACTGTTTTCTATCTTAATACTTTCCTGTAGAAAGCGTGCATAAATCCCCACATGCGTTACAATCAACACACTGGCGGGCATAATGAGATGACTGATTTTATCTATAACACCGCCATTCCCCTCTACATCGCCCGATCCAGAAGAAGGAAGAATCCCTAGACTTACAGCAAAGAAGTAAATGAACAAAATACCAAGCCAAAAGGCAGGTATGGAAGACGTTGCGATACTAAATGTGGACAGTCCTTTATCCCAAATAGACCCCTCCCTCATGCCCGCCACTGTGCCAAGCCAAATGGAACCAATGATAATAAAAAACATCGTCACACTAAATAATAGTAACGTATTAGGTAGCCGTTCCATGATGATTTCAGAAACGGGTCTGCCTTCTTTAGAGGAAGTTCCTAAATTCCCTTTGACCGTTTCACCTAGCCACGCAATGTATTGCTGGGCAACAGGACGGTCTAATGCATACGCACGGGTGATGCGTTCTTTTTCGGCTGCAGTTAACGTCTGTGCATTACCTCCATAGAAAGCGGCAGCAGGATCTCCAGGCGCTGCTTGCATAATGAAAAAAGAGAGGAAGCTAACGATGAAGAGGACCACAATCCCCATCACCATTCGCTTCCCTACCCATTTACTGATCATTCCACTTCCACTCCTCGACATTCCAAAGGAAACCAGATCCATGATGACCTAGCGTTCGTTCTTTCACACCACTGACATTTTTGTTAATACCGTACACTGCATTCTCGTAGGCAATGAAGTCAAATGCCGGATCATTCGCAAGTTCTTCTTGGAATTGCATGTAAATCGCTTTACGTTTATCCGGATCAGTCTCTGTACGACCTTTCGCAAGCAGTTCATCCACTTTTTTATTCGAATAACTACCATAGTTATAACCGGAGCTCTTGATGCTCGATTCATCCGTATGAAACAATATGTGCGTATGATGATCTGCGTCATACGGACTGCCCCATCCAACCATAAACGCATCTGCGTCTTCAATTGTAATTGCGCTCCAGTCGAGTGCAGCTACTTTTACATCCGCACCAATGTCTTTGAAACCTTCAGCAACATAATTTGCCATGTTCACACGAACGGTATCACTTGCAGGGGCAGTAATCGTAAATGAAAGTTTTTCTCCATCTTTAACACGAATACCGTCCTCATTTTCTTTCCAACCCGCTTCATCTAACAACGCGTTCGCTTTCTCGAGGTCATACGTATATTTTTCTATTTGCTCATTGTGGAACTCATGGTTTTGCAATGGTGAATAGGCAACAGAACCATGTCCTTTTAAAATACCTTTTACGATTTGCTCTCGATCGGTTGCGTAACTAAATGCACGACGTACGTTGACATCTTTCCAAAGGTCCAAATTCATATTGAATAAAATGCCGCGATAGTCCGCGGATTCTATATCGTAAATAGTTAAGTTCTCTTCTCTTTCCAAGTTTTCAACTTGTACAGGATCCAACAGTGCAACATCCACCTCGCCAGACTTCAACTGAAGTGCACGAACATTACTGTCTGGAATAAACTTAAATATTACTTTTTCAATCGAAGGCTTCGTTCCGAAAAACTCACTATATGCTTGTAATGTCAATGAATTTCCACGATCCCATTTATCAAACATATATGGCCCTGCACCTATCGGATGGCTGTTAAAGTCAGCTGTTCTCATATCGATTCCTTCAAAAGCATGTTTTGGAAGAATCGGTACGGTTAACTTGTCCAGTAACGGTGTAAATGGCTGTTTTAATGTAATTTCGACGGTATAGTCATCCAGCGTTGTAGTAGTTGCCACTTCTTCAAAATCAGATTTCAAAAATGAAGCATTTTGATCATCCATAATACTCTCAATCGTGAACACTACATCATCTGCTGTAAGCTCTTCTCCGTCGTGGAATGTAATACCTTCTTTTAGCTTAAACGTATACGTAAGTTTGTCCTTTGACACATCGAAAGAGTCTGCGATATCCGTAACTACTTTATTACTTTCATCAAATCGCATAACTCCACGAAACAATAGTGCATCTAGATTCGTTTCTTCGAGGATCGGGTTAAGCCCTTCGAACTCCTCTTCAGAAGCATAAATGAGGCGATTCTCTTTAGATGGAGTTGATTCTTTTGCATCCTCTTTTTTACTACAACCTGCCACAATAACTACAAGTACCATGAAAAGTACAAGTATCCTCTTATTAAATGTAATCATTACTATCTCCTTTTTATGGAACATATTTTTCCGCATTCTACAATTATTTCATGTTCGTCTACATTTGTCCTGCATAACGGTTTACTTTTTCACTATAGACGAATTACAAATTCGGTAGAACTTTTCTAGCGCCTAAAATCAACCACGTGCTCAGTACAAATGGCATCGTCAATGCGGGAAGTCCTAACGGTAATAACCAAATACTAACACTCGCCATGAGAGGAACTGTAATACATGCCGCCACCACACCTGTAATGGGTGCAAAGCGATTTTCCTTCGTGTTGTACACAACCGATACGGCTAGAATGGTTAAAATAGCATTGTAACCATATAACCCTAGCATGACCAGCCTATGTTCTCCAGCTAAAGCAAGGGCTGTAACACATGCAGCTACGTTACCGATCACCGCATATATGCCCATTTTCCTGCTAGCCAAAAATACTGCAATAAATAATAAAAGACCAGGTAAAGCTTCTGTGAGGAAAAAGATTTGACCGATACCATTGAAAGTTGCTTGGAGTAGATTGATCTTGCCTTCTATATGCAATTCCCAATTAGCTAAACTTTGAGGAGACAGGGAGTCACTTAACTTGATACTCTCGAGTTTGTAGGACGCAAGCAATGTAAACCAAGTTAATAGAATGAATGGTAATGTCAAGATTGGGATGTCAAAGTTGCCTAAGAAATACATGAGCGTAGCTGTGAGTATCGCAGTGACCGCCGCTCCTACCAATGCCACAATCCAGGCAGTAGGTCCGGTCAAAAATGTTTGCAGCACCAATCCCGAAAGCACAGAGTTATAGCTCATTAAACCTTTACTGACCAATGCTTGATCTGCTCCGCCTACTTTTGCAACGAGTGTACCAATCATGGCGGATAAAAGTGCAATGATGCCTAATGAAAATGACGATACCGAAATAGCTAATAAAATTAGAAGGCCTGTTATCGTGTTTTCAATATAAATGATTTGGGATATTCCTTTAAGAGATGCTTTAAGAAAAGTAGTGAAACTTCCTTCTTTTATCATGTGTTTCGTTTGATTTGCTCTTATTTTTCGCCCCAAATTGTCTCACCTATTTCATTTACTTTAGTGTCATGCTAATTCAGATGATATTGCATTGTTCTGAAGCGTGTTAGTTCCCCTATCATCTAATTTTTTGCTAATGAGCGCGCTCTTATACATTAAACGAACATGAATTTGGAGTAGTGTTATACACGTTAGTTTGTGTTCCGGATGGCGGACGATGAACCATACCCTACTACAAGAGCCGTTCTTCGTTACGGCTTTCGCTGACCCTCCCAGTGTCGCCTTCTTCGACTCCGATCAACTAAATGTCTACTCTAAGCTTATTCCTTAAATACAAGGGTAACTGCTAAACATTCGTACTCATTCATTTACTGTGTAATGTAATTCAACAAATTGATTGAAAGTTCTAGTACTTCTAAGGGAAAGATCGAGTTTATAATTGTCTGGTTTAAATAAAGGAATTCCTTCTCCTATGATTGTTGGTGCAATTGTTACAATCAGTTCATCGACTAACTTTTCCTTTAAAAATGTATGTAGTATATCTCCACCACCAACTATCCAGATATCTTTACCTTCTTCTTTTTTCAAATTACTAATAAAGTCAACAATATCTTCATTTATAAATGTAACGTCTTTTGTATCCGTTACCGAAGACCTGGTAAAAACGTAACTATTTTTATTTGTATAAGGGAATTGACCTTGCTCTTGTTCCATAATCCAATCATATGTCCTCTTACCCATTAAGACTCTATCGATGGTTTCCGAAAACTCCGAATAGCCATTATCTCCTTCCCCCTCAACCTCAAATAACCAATCAAGTGAGTCATCTTTTGTGGCGATATAACCATCTAAACTTTGAGCAATAAATAATACTAACTTCCTTTGTTTTTTCATAATAATCCTCCTACTTACTTTCAAAAACAAGAATGTATGTTCCTGTGAATATTAGCAGAGTTACGCCACTAATTCAATTCATCAATAGAGATAGCAAAACAGTCTTAAGAAACAGTTGATTTCCGTTCCAAACGGACGGTGAACCCGCAGGAGTCGCTGTCTTCCACTCTAAACTTATTCATTAAAACACATGATAGTTTAAGGAGAGACCTTTAAAGTTAGATATCGAAATCATTTAATTTCAATAATCCTAGCCCGTTTCAGTAACAGGTCAACTTCCACAATCGCACTCGTTGGAATAGTATTTAATGATCTATTTACTTAAGCGAACAGCCAATTACTTCATTCATGTTTCATTTAATAGTTTTTTAAACACACTACACTTTTTTAAAAACCGTCACTTCACTGGGTGAACGAGATCAAGGACAAACGCACGTACGCCTTCTATTACGGAATATTTCAGATGGTAGTAAGTCTTACTGCGTGTGAAGTTCCTTCTATTATATACTTGGCCTCTATCATCACACGTCTAAGATGACTTTTTCTCAGTCTTCTCTTATACTACTAGTACATCAACGGAAAGGAATTACTACATGATTACACAATTTTTCTCCTACTACAAGCCACATCGGCGCTTGTTCTTAATCGATTTTTTCAGTGCCATTTTCGTAGCGCTTCTTGAACTAGCTTTCCCTCTCGCTGTTCAGTGGTTTATTGACGGACTTCTGCCGTCAGGAGATTGGAATCGAATTATCACCGTGAGCTTTTTACTATTGCTCGTCTATTTAGTAAGTACGTTTCTTCATTATATTGTTAGCTATTTAGGGCATAAGCTCGGGATTAACATTGAAACCGATATGCGCCGTGAATTGTTCGAACATGTGCAGAAGCAATCTTTCCGATTTTTTGACAATACAAAAACGGGCCATATTATGACGCGCATCACAACCGATTTATTTGATATCGGTGAACTGGCTCACCATGGACCTGAAGATGCTTTCATTGCGATCATGACTATTTTAGGTGCGTTCGGCATCATGTATACAATTAATCCCGAACTCGCTTTAATCGCCATCGTGATGGTTCCGTTGCTTGCAGTAGTCGTCTCTTACTCTAATAAGAAGATGAATGCAGCGTGGCATAAAATGTATCAAAATATCGCGGATGTCAACGGGCGGGTGGAGGATTCTGTATCCGGCTCACGCGTTGTGAAATCCTTTACAAATGAAGATTTTGAAATACGTCGTTTCCAGGAAGACAATGGTCAGTTCCGCTTAGCTAAACTAAAAGCGTATAAAGTCATGGCTTGGGCTACGTCTTCGATGTATATGCTCACTCGCCTCGTCACACTCGTCATTTTGATTGTAGGCGCTTGGTTCACAGTGAATGATAAATTAACGTACGGTGAACTAGTCAGTTTTATTTTATTCAGCAATATTTTAATTAAACCTATTGATAAAATTAGTGCTTTGCTAGAATTATATCCAAAAGGTATGGCGGGCTTTAGTCGTTTCCGTGCGTTAATTGACCAAGAGCCAGAGATAAAAGATCGAAAGAATGCAAAAGTCGTCGATCAGTTACGCGGAGATATTACACTTAACGACGTAACATTTGGTTACGACCCGGAGCGACCGGTCTTACGCAATATCGACTTAACGATTCATGCTGGACAAACCGTTGCGTTCGTCGGTCCGTCAGGTGCTGGAAAGACAACTATTTGTTCACTTATCCCTCGTTTCTACGAAGTCAATGAAGGTTCTATTTCAATTGATGGATTAGATATTCGGGAAATGACACAGAAATCATTACGTAGTCAAATCGGGATCGTGCAGCAAGACGTCTTCTTATTTACAGGAACAATTCGTGATAATATCGCGTACGGTAAATTACATGCGACAGACGAGGAAGTAGTTGAAGCTGCAGAAAAAGCACATCTTACCGACTTGATCAACAGTATGCCGAATGGCTATGAGACGCAAATTGGTGAACGTGGATTAAAACTATCGGGTGGTCAAAAGCAACGCCTAGCCATTGCTCGGATGTTCTTGAAAAATCCACCGATTCTCATTCTAGATGAGGCGACTTCCGCGCTCGATACAGAAACAGAGCGCATCATCCAACAATCACTAGAAGAATTATCCGTTAATCGCACCACACTCATCATCGCGCATCGCCTCACTACGATTCGCAATGCCGACCAAGTCATCGTGATGACAGAAGACGGTATCGAAGAGCAAGGAACGTATGAAAATTTAGTACGACAAAACGGGACATTCGCTCAATTGCACCAAGCTAACCAAGTATAAATAAACAGTAAAATACCTGTACCGCAAACTTACATGTTTGTGACACAGGTATTTTTTTAATATGGAGTTCAAGATAGAACGCTTTCGAAATTACTCCAAGCGCATAGTCGTGATGCATGTGTTATCCCCATCGAACGTAGTAATTTCAGATACTGTCTCTTTCGTATCCTGTTTAATCGTTACCGTGAATGTGTCGTCACGTGGAAGCCACAAGTCGATAAATCCATTAGTTTCAGTTGTTTTGACTTCATCGAGAATTACATTACCTTCAGAATCTTCTATGTGCACATCGAAATCTTCCTCAACGAGTTCACCTTGACAGCCTGTCAGACTATGGACGTCACACGGGTGTGTAGTGTTCACGAATGGAGCAATCGATACAAAAAACTCATCTTCTGGAAGATCGTACTTCGTCACGTTTTTATCATCATCTGTGACAATTAGTTCAGACGATGTAATGGAAGCGGAAGCAGCTACAGCATTTCTCACTGTATAGTCGTTTACTAATTCTTTAATATCTACTGTCTCTTGTGGTGTTGGTGATGGTTGTACTTCATTATTCGCATTTTCATTGCTGCAACCGACTGATAAAGCGGTGACCAGTAATAACATGACCATCAATTTCCCTTTCATCTTCTCACAACCTATTCCATGTATTTTTGTGTCTGTTTAGAAGAGCACATGTAACGAATGTTTGACCTTTTATATAACGTGTACTTGATCTTTACCTACATACAATGAAAAGAGCTGCGCGAGGCAACTCCATCATTGGATCATCACTTTTCTGATAGCTCGTCTTCAACAACCCACTTGTGATTCTGTACTTCTTCTCCATCAGTTGTTGACTCATAATCGATCATATAGACAGTAGTCTGTTCTACAGATTCAATTTCTGCTTTTGCGCCTTCCATTCCATCCATATGATCCGCGAGTACAGTCACTTCAGCTCCTTTTTCTAGAGGAGCAGATGCAGGATCTTCTATTTCTTCGTGCACGACCCATTTATGATCCAACACTTTTTCGCCGCCATCTGTCGGTGTATAGTTAATGGAATAGGCAGCCGTTTCAAATGCGCCAACGATAGTTGCAGTAGCCCCTTTCATCCCTTCCATATGATCTGTTTCAATAATAGCCTCAGATCCAACCGGGTATGTCGGGTTTTCGGCTTCCGTTAAACCTTCAGGAATACTTCCGTCACTCGAATGGTCCATTCCTTCCATATCATTGTGTGAAGTTTCTTCACTTTTAACGGGTTCTTCTGTTGGCGTCGCCGCTCCACATCCTGCAAGCACTAGAGCAAACGCCGCACTTATTGAAAGTACTTGTTTTTTCATATGACTTCACTCCTTTATTAAATTAATACCAGTATAGCAATTTCTGTTCTTGCTTTAAGCTAAATCCTTAAACTCCTTAGAAACTCCTCAATTGACCTTATGATTAGAGATATCCTTTTTCCTTTAAAATTATAAAACAATCATCCCCGATAATGGGATGATCAATCAACTTCTATTACACTAGCACCCTCAGTCAATCTCTTCGTAACCTGAACGTCTTCAGGTGAAAGATCTGCCTACCGCTGGGATGGTTATGGAAACACATTATAAGGGCTGTACTAGCAAAGAATTTAACGGGTCAATAAAAACGATCTTCTTATGAAGCACCTCATTCTTTACATTTAGCTAAATTAAAACAAAACGCTACAGAGTCAGTGTCGTCATTTCCGTTGTAAGATAAAACGCTACATCTTCTAACTATCGAATACTATAACGGACATCAACTTTTCCAGCGGAGAGCATTTTACTTACAAACAACATGCCAGAATGAACTTTTGGGGTTTCCTTATAGGCCATACCTTCAGCACTCAATTCAAGAGCAGGTATATTAACTACTGCTCCAATCCACGAGCATTCAGTTGTCCCGTGAATTCCGGTGTTGCCGAAGGTCCAATGAATTATAATTAGAAACTGTTCTACGAGCAGCTGTAATATATTTTTTCGTCATCATTTTGGTAGCTGGTTCTTCACTAAACTAGTACCAAGTGGCACTTGCGTTCATGTCCACTCTTTCCGCACCCCGCGGAAGGATTTTTATGGCATAATAAACCTACAGTTTATAGCGTATTGCTTTTTACGAGATGCGAACCAACGCTTCTCTTTTTTTACGCACATTTTTGCGATTACTGCTTCATACCAGTCCATCTTTTTTAAATTGAAAGCTGTGACGTTCAATATTTCCCGTGGATTTACACCTTCTAGTACCATGTATAGCGCTAACTCTTTCGTCCTTTTTTCGTCAAATTGCCACGAACAAGAGATAGCGTAATCTCAAATAACGTCACCTGGATCAACAGGGCTATTAACATCAACGAAAGACTTTAATACAGCCTTCATTGCTTTAGAGCAGATTCAACACGCTCAACTTCCTTTCCTAACTTAATTCCCTGATCCAAGTATTGTACGACTTCTACCTCTGCTAGTACCATTTAAAACGCCTCCTGTAGATTCCAATACTTCTGCTATCAATGACCTTCAAGTCACTGTTTTTAATTTTTCCTATTACTTTTAAAACAGAAAAAGCCGACCGCATCCCGAAGGATTCAATCGACTTTTAATATATATCCCCGCATTTTAACGAAAATAGCCTGTATACAACTCAATCGCTCTGTTTGCCAGTGACTCATTAATATTCATATATAATGAAGTTCCTTTCCCGCCTTGAATCGCATCAACTACGACTTGGTCTGTCAACATCCCTGGATCCATTTTTTTCAGCGGCTTTAATAATCGCATAAGCAATCTTTTTAATCTAATAAACTAATTTCAGCATTTGCTTTCGTGCCTGCTTTTTTCACAGTGGCAATTGGATAAATTAATTAGGATGTGACTTTTCCGCACTAATCAGATAAGTTCTCCATAGCACGCGCTGTTAGTATACGGTAATATACATTCTCGGGAATGTTTTTTAACCTAATCATTACTTTCTACTCGATATCCCATTTAATAGTCTTCCCCTCTCTCCCAACCAAAATAATAGTCAGTCATTCCAGGCCTTGTACCGCTCGAAATAATACATTGCTTGCATTTTCAATGTTTTTTAGTGTACCGTACTTTTCTCGACAATAATTTTTTCTCTCCATCGCTCTTCATGAAAATTATAAACGTTTTTATGTCAGTGACATATGAACCGCATCATGTACTGCCATGCTTTGTAAGGATATGTAATGTTCCGTCCACGGAAGTAGCTTGCAAAATCGATACGACGTGTCGGTCCAACCCAACCAGCTCTTGTCGTGGCGTGGTTTTCGTCAGCAAATACAGTTTGTACTTCGTGTAGGCTATCCGCCATACTAATTTGAATAGAGTATCAACAGTATAAAAATGAACTATACATTGATGAGACAAGGTTAGTTGGAACGGTTGTACAATTAAATCTTAAACCAATTGCCGTTAACACCCTGGTCAAGTAGAATTTGTTCTCGGAATTAGTGACGAATGTTATGGACGAATTCAAGATATAGTCCATGAATCTCGAAAGAGAATGGGAAGTAATTAAAAATGTCGATATGTCACAAATAGACAAAAATACTCTGAACAGAAAAGAATTTTGCGAAGAGCTGTGATGTCACAGAAGAAGATGATAAGAATAACTTAATTGAAAATGTTTATATTGTTTTATATGCAAATACCCGTGGTACCTACCATAATAACTGCAACTTTATATTTTTAATCAAAATACATTATCCATCTACCTTTTGAATATAATTACTAAAAAATAGACATAGTGATTCTACCAAGAACCACTATGTCCACATATTAAGGAATACGCGAAACTCATATTAAACTATATTACTCTTATTTAATAATTGCTTCTCGATCTTTAGCTCTAGACTTTCTAAGCTCTTCTAGCTCACTTCCAATAGGATAGGTGGGTAAATTAGGCTTTATTGCACCTAGCATTACTAGCATAAGAGCCTCATCCTTCCCATCATTTCTAATGCCCCTATATATACCAGGAGGACTACTAATACAATCCCGAGCATTTAATTTAATTTCATGTACTTCACCTTCACTATCTTCTTGAATTAATGCAGTGACATTACCCTTTAAGACAAAGAATACTTCTTCTACATCATCATGTAAATGTAATGGACCAATGCAACCAGCGGGTAATACCATTGTACTAAGAGTGAAATTCTCTCCAGTAATAATATTGGAATCATTATTTGCTGTTGCACCACGACCTATATACCTCATTTGTGCTCTCCTGTATTTCGGGTTAATCTCCTCTTGAAATTTTAATACATTCCAATCCAAAGTCCTGTCTTCCAATTTGGCTACATACTTTTTTTCAAATTCTTCAATTGAAAACCTTTCATCCGCCATAGTTGAAACCTCCTCTAATTTAGTTTTATCTACAAAACTAAGTTTTGTTTATAACTAAATGTTAACATTGTTTTATTCTTTGTCAATAATTAATTCAGACTAGTCTAATTATAAGAAAATGCGTGAGTAGAAATTATATATAGAAATTAGAGTCACTACACAGATCAGACTTAATAGAGTCCTCAATACATAAAGATGTTTAAATTCTTAGCAAAACAATTTATTAATTAAATTTTACTATTTCTAGAAAATTCATATTAATGAAAAGCACACCATACAAATATCGTCTTCAACCTATAATTAGGGTTTCCCGTGAAGTTTCAAAAAATTAATTTTATTATGAAATAAAATATTGTAAATAAAAAACCACTCGTAAGAATGGCGATTTATTGTAATTTTGTAAGTTAAGGAAGTATATTATTTCTATAAGAATAGTAGTAGCGATTAATATTTTCGCATACTACCATTACCTACTTAGTTTGACCACCAAATTCAAAATCACTTCATAAAAGCCAAATCAGAAGACTAAATAATAGCCAAGAAATGATCAAATCGTCTGCATTTCTGATTGATTCTGAATCTTTTTCTTAGCCTCCTGAACTTCTTTGTTTTCCGTTTTAAGCGTAAACAGGTAAGCGATGAACCCCAAAGCTGTGATAGCAATCAACATAATTAGCGACGGACCAAAGTCTCCTCCGTTAATATCACGCATCCACCCCATCACATAACTGGAAAACCCACCGAATATGTTCGTGAAACCCATGAGCCCCGCTGCACGACCAGCAGTTTCTGGCGTTGAAAATTGTACGATAAATAAGTTACTTAAATGAAAGATTCCTCCCAATGTTCCCATTGCAAGTCCTAATGCCAAAGCGGATATGATGGCGATCGAAGCTTGAGTGGAAACCGTTAACAAGATTGCACAGGAAGCAAACAAAATTGTTGCTATTAAACTAGGGCGCTTCGTTTTATCTGCTAAATAACCACAGATCAGAACGAAACCAAGTGCAAACAACCAAGATAAGGATGTGATTCCTGTCATAGCATCTACATCAAAATTCCTGGCTTGCATCAGGTACGTTGGTAGCCAAATACTAATACCGAAAAATAAGAAAGAAGTGATCACCATACCAAACCAAACAATCCAGTAACGGGAATCTTGAACGTAACTTTTCTTCTTTTCTCCAGTAACCGGAGTATCATCCTGTCTTATGTACGACAATTCTTCTTTGCTGACGCCCGGATGGCTTTCCGGGTCATTTCTTGTTAAGAAAATCAACATCGGCATTACAAGAAGTAAATTCAACCCAGCCAATATAAAGAAAGTCGCATGCCAACTGAGCGTGGCAATGATCAATGAAATAAAAACTGCACCAATGGCCGGTCCTGCATAGTTACCCGAAATCCAGGAAGACTGCGCGCGGCCCAATTCATTTTTATTGAACCAAGTAGCGATGAATTTTCCACAGACTGGGATCATCATCCCTTCTCCGATTCCTAAGAAAATCCGTGTCGCCATGAACATGCCATAAGTGGTGGCAAGTCCGCCCATCAGCATCGTCACTATCCAAATCGAAACCCCAATGATTGCTGTTTTACGGGCACCGAACTTGTCAATGAAGAATCCCCAAAAAAAGTTGGAGATTGCATATGCTACCATGAAGATAAAGGTTAAGAAGCCAATCTTCGCATTCGCATTGGCCCCTGTCATTCCAAGATCACTTAGAAACTGTGGATCAGTCTGGACAATGGAAATTCCTAATTTGTCTATTTGTCCGAAAAACCATAGAAAGAAAATAGGTGTCGCTATATAAAACCAACGTTTATTATTTTTAATTTTCATTTTGGTTCCTCCCATACTATTCTATTAAGGAACTTCGCGATTGGAGACCCTAAGCTTGTATACGATTCTTTTCGTTAATTTTCATTTTGATTACTTATCTAATATGCCTCTCTATTACCAATAAACATATCGATTTCTCACATATAGTAGTAAGCGATCTAACCCATAACCAAAGAGTGAAATAAAAATTACGACTGCCAATACTTTGCTTTGGGATAAGGTCGCTGATAAATAAACGAGAAAATAACCAATGCCATTATTCGAACTAATCATTTCTGTCAGTACGGCAATAACCACCCCTATTGGTAGCGCAATTCGGAAACCGGTAAAAATTGACGGCGCTGTTCCTGGCAAAAACACTTTCCAAAACAGCTTGCGATCGGTCGCCCCCATATTCTGACCAGACCAAACGTACAAATGATTCACACTTTTCGCACCGTAGTATGTACTTACTACAATAGGGAAAATACACTCAAGAAAAATGGTGAATATTTTAGAGCCAGAACCTAACCCGAACAAAAGTACAAATATAGGATATAAAGCCACTCTTGGTATAGGATAACCGGCTGTAAAAATTGGTTGCATCAGGTCATCAATAAATGATGACCTGCTCATTTGAATCCCAATTGGGATTCCAACGATTGCTGCGAGGAAGAAACCCGCCAATATCCGATAGATTGTAACTCCCATATTTGTCCATAGATCGCTTGTGGCAAGTAGCTCAACAAAGACCAATAGAATTTCTCCAAGACCAGGGAATAACTGTCTTGGAAATAGTTCTGCCAACACGAACCCTTGCCACAATAGAGCTATTAGTATTAACGCTAAATATTTCACAATAAAATTTTTTATCGCTTTCATATACGTCCTCCCTCAATGTGCTGGCGTCTATAGCGCTACAAAATTTCGCGACAACAATCAATCTACTATCGATTTTGCCACCATAAGACCCGCTGCCTCAAACCGATTAACAATCGATCGAAAAGAAAACCTAATGCTGCGATAACTATGACTGCAGCTAGGACAATATCCGTACGGCCATACGCATCAGCATTCAAAATCATAAATCCTAAACCTTTACCAGTTGATGAACCAATCATTTCCGATGAAAACATCATCACAAAAGTTAACGCTAGAGCAACACGCCAACCGTCAAATATTTTAGGGAGTGCCGCTGGAAGGACAATCCGGGACAACATTTTGAACTTAGAAGCCCCCATGTTTTCTGCTGACCACAGATAAAGTTTATTGATCCCTCGAACACCATCCAATGTCGCAATAAAACAAGGGAAAAAAGCACTTGTGAAAATAATCAGAATCCTTGTCGTGTCTGTCACGCCAAACCAAACTAAAAACACAGGAAGTAAAGCAATTTTAGGGATCGGATTGAAAAAGGATACGACCGGATCAAAAAACCTGCCAATCGAAGGGAAAAATCCTGCTAAGATCCCCAAGCCTGTCCCGAATAAAACAACCAGCAAAAATCCGACAATCGATCGATATAAACTGATTCCAATATGAGGAAATACTTCACCTGTCATAAAAAAATCACTAATAATCCCAAGAACAACTGCCGGGCTGGAGACATAAGTGGGGAACCAATCCATCAATGATAATATCTGCCATACAGATAAGAAAAAGAGAAGCTCCACTATAGAGACAACTATAAAGCGACTTTTCTTTAAGCTACTCCGCATTGAATTGGCCTCCTATACTTTTCACGTTCTCCTCCTCATGCAAAAGATCCCAAATATGATTCCTGTAATCAATAAACTCATAAGACTTACGTATCGATACATCACGGGGTCTTGGTAATTCAATTTTCAAGATTTCCTTAACTACCGAAGGACGTTTCGTCAAAACGACAACATAATCACTTAAATAGACAGCTTCTTCAATATCATGTGTAACGAATATTACGCTTTTCTTCGATTCCGACCAGATCCTTTGAAGTTCTACTTGCATCGTCTCTCTAGTTTGAGAATCAAGCGCGCCGAATGGTTCGTCCATAAGTAGTACTTTAGGATCAAAAGCAAGCACTCTAGCAAGAGACACCCTCTGCCTCATGCCTCCCGATAACTCGGAAGGCAGATTGTCTTTGAATTCCCAAAGTCCGACAAGCTTCAAAAAGTATTCTACTCGCTCCTTGATTTCATCCTTAGGAAACTTTTGTGCTTCCAAACCCCATGCCACATTGTCGTAGACCTTGCGCCAGGGGAACAGAGTCGACTCTTGAAACATCATTCCCCGGTCTGGAGCAGGTTTACCGACCTCTTCCCCTCGGACACTCACTACTCCGGAAGTCCTTTCAATAAAACCGCCGACAATATGGAGGAATGTGCTTTTTCCACAACCACTAGGACCGACGACACTGACAAATTGCCCTTCTTTTATATCCAAATCAATCCCTTTGATCGCTTCGATTTCTTCTCCTTTACGTTCAAAGACTTTACGCAGGTTGGATATTTTAATCGCACTTTCTCTTGTACTCACTTCATTCACTGGACTTTCTTTCGCTTTTGTGACGACTACACTAGGATTCATCTCCAGCACCCCCATTCGAAATATCACTTATCATTCTTGCAAAAGATAAACACTACATTTAATTCCTTAAAAATGAAGTGTCTACCAATGCATCCAAATCAATTTCTTGTTCGATCCAACCTTCTTTTAATAGAATCTCCTGTACAAAATTCCAACCTTCACGATCAAACGAAACATCTGTTACACGATGGTAATCTGTCAAGTTGAGATATGTTTTCGGTTCCGCTAACACAAATTCTGCGTCCAGTAATATTTGACGAGCTTCAACTGTATTTTCAAGATAATATTGGGTCATGAACTGTAAGTCTTCTACAAGCGCCTGTACAGCCTCTTGGTTCTCTTCTATAAATTTAGGGTTTAAAAATAGATTAAGAAAGTCTTCTTCTACCGGGACACCGTCCTTAGAGCTGAAGACCGAATCCAAATCTCCGGAATTTTTTGCCATGTCATAAAATGGTTGAGGGAACATACCTACGTCAATTTTTCCACTTCTTACAGCTTCCTCCATTGCAGGGATCGGAAGTACTGCATAATTTATATCTTTATCTGGGTTTAACCCTGCTGCCCTTACACTTGACCGGACCCACATATCACTAGGAGATTTAAAATCCGGAATACCGATTGTTTTTCCCTTTAAATCTGCTGCCGATTTATAGCCCGCTTCTTCTAATCCCATGAAAGTTGAATTAAATCCTTCTTCCATGCTCTCTTTTGCTATATTAGCAACAACCTTCATATCAACGCCTTGCGCGACCGACATTATTGAAGCTCCCTGCCCCAAAGTTCCACCGTCTATTTGATTGGCGCGATAAGCGTTCAATCGATCCGTATTTGCTCGGAACTGTTGAAGATCCAGCGTGTATTTGTCCCCATAATTGGGTGCCATATCAGACGCCACTTTGATCAGCCATAAGTTTTCTTCTGTCGCATAGCCAACGCCTAATTTAATTTCAACCGGTTCATCCCCTTTTTTTCCCTCGGCTGACGCTTTTCCATCTTTTTGGTTATCAGAACCACACGCACCCAATAATCCGACCAGTAAGATCAAAACAAATCCAGCAGTAAGTCTCTTCAATTTCATTCCCCCTATTTTATATGTGATAACAGTAGAACCCCTAAATGTATTGCAATAATTCTTCATTCTCCCTTAGGAACCGGTCCTCTGTGCCTTCCTTTGTTTTTATAACAAGAGTTGTGATCAGTAAAACAGGTTGACAACCTGAATGTCTCAATCTGCGGTAAAGTGACTATTCAGTCATTTTACCCGTCAGCAAGTTCAGCAATCTGCTAAATAATTATTCGAGTGGAAAGACTTTTAAAAAAACCATTCAGAACAGCACGACATTAGTAAAAGCCTTAAACCTATCGTAAAATGTAGTACGGTTTCCTTTAGTTTGGTTTTAAGCTACATTTATTTATTAAGGACAAAGTTCGGATCTTTTACCCTTATGTTATCACCTATTTCAAAAGACATAAGATCTTCACCAATGACAATTTGACCATCATAAACCTTACTCGTTCTAACAGCCAAATTAGCCTCTGTCTCAGTGAGACCATCAAGTAATACAATATGCGAATAGACGGCAAGTTTTGGACTTACTTCATTAAATACTTTCCCAGCTTCTTCAGGCGTCGTATGGAGCTCCAGGATTTTTTGAATAGACGGTGATTTATTATCCGGCCTAGCTGCTGCAACTTCATGAATAAGCAGGTCTGTCCCTGTAGCAAAATCAATTAGATTTTCGTTATATCGAGTATCGCCAGAAATTACTACGGAATGACCTTGGTAATTCACCCTGTATCCGTAACTCGGTTCAACCGGTCCGTGATCAACTAGAAAAGCTATAACTTCTACCCCTTTTTTCTCATAAACTCTTCCTTGTTCAATATCATGGCCAACTGCATTCAACCCACTTAGGGTTTCGTTCTGATTCTTTTTACGTACTTCGATATCGGCAATATAGGCTTCTCCCATCTTTCCTATCATATCTTTAGTTCCTTTAGGTCCCCACACCTCAAATGGCGTTTCTCTTTTTCCACCAGTTGGCAATGAACCCGTCAGCCAAACATCGGGAATTCCAATTGTATGATCGGAATGCAAGTGGGTAACAAACAACTTGTTAACCCTTCCAGGTAACACACCGGTTTGACTTAAGCGTAAAGCTGCTCCTCTTCCAGCATCAAAAAGTAGCTTTTCCTCGCCAACTTCAACTAGCGTTGCAGGTCCAAACCGTTCCATACTCAAAAGAGGTGAGCCAGTCCCAAGGAGAGTAACTTTAAAATCACTTTTCTTTTTTTCTCCTGCCTGTTTCATCTGCTTCTCTGCCGTTGCATAATTTTCACTAGGTTTCATTTCAACAGGTTCATTGTTATTAATCTCATCAGCCGAAACACCTCTCTCTTGTTCAACGGAGGAGCCACATGCCCCTAGCATCCCTATTATCAATCCTAAGAATATGCCCCCAATAAGTCGCATTATTTATTCTGCCCCCTTACATTCTTTTACTGGTTGAATATCTATGAGGCATTTCTTTTTTGTGCCTGATCGATAATTAATTCCCCTTATTTTAATCAACATTCCTAACCACAAAACTTAACCCCCCCTTTTTTGTAAGCGTTTTCACACAAACCTAATTACTATGCCATGTAACATTCAATCTATATGTTTTGTATGCAAAACATATTTTCGTTTAATCTATTATATAAATTTTACACTTTTCTGAATTTAATGTCAACATGAAAAATTGAAATGTTGATATAGTTTTTTAGCGGGACTCTGTGTAAAGTTTCTCCTATTAGTAGATTGGTTATGTAATAATTTGTTTTAATAAAAAGAGGTCGGAACGTTGATTCATCGCGTCGATTTTTACCCTAGATGGAAAACTGTTACATTTTTTCAAGCAGCAAGTCGACATTGAGAATAATTTATTATTTCAAATTGAATAGAAAATTATATTATATTTTTTATAATAGGCCCTATACACATTCCTAAATTAAAGTCCATAGATAGGGATAAATCCTAATACGAAAAAGACGATATTTCGTTCGTTTCAGACCGAAATGTCGTCTTTTAAAATTGTGTGCACGTGGGCGTATAATGGCACTAAGACTATTTAACTTTGATTTTAATGAGATTAACTTTCAAATAATCCAATCAGTACTATAAACCCCTTCTTTGGTATTCAAATAGGCATATTGTTCATTCAGATCCTTGCCTTGCTGAATGACATCCCAGCCTTTTTTGAAAGTTGGGTAACCTTTTCTTCAAATTGTCCAATTCCAAAGAAATATGGTGGATCCCTTCTACGTACTTATTCATTTGCTCATTCCAAATACTCAGGTTTTTTCCTGGTTGAAAGAGCTCCATCCCAATTGTAGGTGTTTTTAAAATATGAATACCGAGTCAACCTCTGTCGCTTCTCTTTTATATGCTACTTAGGTCATTTTTCTAGCCTAAGCCTCAATATTAGAAGGAATGTCAAAATTCAGCAAATCTCCTAAGCGAGTAGCAGAGCATTGATGTCTTCCATTACGAGTGTAATTTGGGTTAAAATCCGCGAGCCAAAGAGTGACTCTGTAAGAGGGTTCCCCACTTATTTTAGGCTGTGACATCTCTCTTTCAAGCAATTTAAATACTGTTACAACAAAGCTCCTGTATCTAAATAGGAATGACACCCTTTTTTCACATATGTGAATTCAACTGACTGCAGCAATGAATAAACTCTTTTAACCAAAGGTTCAAGACAAGTAGCAATTTTGTCTACAAAAAAGCTAGGTGGTGGATCCCTACTCCCCTCCAAATAGTCTCTCATCGTACTTAGCTCAACATTGACTTCCATTAGTTCGATTTGGGTTGACGGTGTGACAATGAAAACAAGCTTACTCTGCGTATCTAAGAGGACTCCTTTATAAAACACTTGCGATTGGTCATGACCTTCTTTCAAAAACCATTCAGGTTCCATAATGCCTAGCAACTTGCTGAATGATGATATGGCTTGATCTATATCCTTTACGATGTATGAGATTTGTGCTAGAGAATTGGTTCAATGCATTCCTTTATTCTATACTGCAGCACCTTTCAGTAATCAATTTCGCCTTTGGACGACATATTATTAGAAACCCGTACCAGGCATCCCTCTCACACCAAGGCCTCCATCACTCTCTATGACGGTTCCTGTTATCGCCTTAGCGTTATCAGATGCCAATAGGACATAGGCGCCGTTGTGATCACTTGCCTCCTGAGCAATTTGCAGTGGATTTCTACTTGCAATATTCTTCTTTCTCGTTTCCCTATCTATCTGTTTCACGCTATCTTGCAGACATGGGATTGCGGTAATTTCCGTAACAGTTCCACCAGGTGACACGCCATTTACTCTAATTTCAGGAGCCAACTCATAAGCCAACTCTCGGATAAGTCCTACAATTGCATGCTTACTTGCCGTGTAAATAGGGCCACCGCCATTCGGATAAAACCCCGAATTGGAAACAGTGAAGATGATATTCCCTTTCGTTTTTCTCAGCTCTTCAGCAGCAGCTTTTGCCGCCAATAAGCCCCCTTTTACATTTATATCGAAAATGGTTGAAAACGCTTCGTCTAGATGCTCTTCTGGCAGTCGCCCCAATGCGACAAAGCCATCGAATACGCCGGCATTGGAAACTAATATATCTAGTTTCCCAAAATTCTCCACCGTCTTTCGGACAGCTTCTTGATGGCTTGAATATTTTGTTACGTCGCCTTTCACTGTTAAAATATCATCTTTAAATTCTTCTTGTAACGCATTAAGCTTCTCTTCTGACCTTCCCAAAATACAAACTTTAGCACCTTGATTTATATACTCTCTAGCGACTGCTTCTCCAATACCGTTCGTTCCACCTGTTACAATTGCAACTTTTCCACCTAATGTTTTCATCACATTACACTTCCCTGCTATTTAAGTTAATCTTTCATATAACAACTGTAGCTACCCTAATTTTAACGGGTAGCTACATAATTGAATGTCCATTTAATAACGCCTCGGCGTAATTGAGTCCGGATTATGAATTGCGCATGGGGCCTACAGGAGCTAGGTCATGCAGTCGTTGCGAAAGGACGTCGCGAACTTAGACTACCTTCCTTAACTCTTTTCAAAATCCGTGACAACTGCCGGAAACTTAACTTGATTTAGCCGGGGTTTGCCCCCCACCGAAATGGATACATTTTCAGCATTCATCCCACCACCTATAGAAGTAGGGGTAGTTCTACTGAATCAAATTAAACAAAAATCGCCAAGTTTCTCGTTCCTAAAGATGTCTGATCTGCTAAGAACCAGCGTGAAACTAACTTCCAATCACCATTTTCTTTGCGGAGCACGTCTTTACGCTCACCTGAGATTAAATCAGCAGTCGTATCTGTACTTCTACTTCTATACAACAGCAGATTACTATGAACAGTCACTTCATTTTCCGATATTTCTTTAATCTTCACATTCGAAATATTCCTTCTTGTGCGTGATGGTGGCAATTCAGCCCATGCCATATCTGTTTTTAAACGATCAATTCGGAGTTTCAAAGTTGTCGAATCATCGTCAAATAGTAAAGTAGCTTCTGAGTAGTCAGGTTTTGACTCTTCCATTTGGTTAATTCTTAAAGGCATTGTATAACTAATTTCTTCTGACAATAATTCATACCAACCATCGAAATTCAATTCATCCAAAAGCTCTGATTCTTTATAAAGCCATTGCTCAATTTCATATTGCAGTATAATATTCTCATGCATCCCATTCACCTCTCATTCAGCCGTTATTTGATCAAGCCAGTTTCTGAAAAATGCTCTGGAGTTCGCTTCATTAAATTTATCTTTATAAACAATACCAGGTCCAACGAAGTCTTCTACTTGATCTTGATGCATACCCATCGTGTAGTTAAATACAATGTTCTCCTGCAAATGATATGGATTTTTACTGTTTTGCGTGATATCTGTAAAATTTTCTGTATCGTCTTGCTCGAAAATTCCAGAAGCTCCGAACGTTAGTGTAAAAGCTTGTTCTGACAATCTCTTCCATTCATCTGCCGCATTTTTTTCAACAAGCATCCATGATGATATCTCCATGGAGTCTGGGCCTGTCGGCTTCCAGATACGAAGGGATGTTTGAGAGATTTTCTGCCCTTTTAAATCCATGGAAGAAATGAGAATCATAATATTCGGAGAGACACAAACAATCATATTTTTCATCTGCTTCAAAATGTTGTATTGATCTTCATTGAGTCGTTCTTTATATTCATCGATTAAGCTTTCAGGGAAAGCAAAACCGTCAGGGTTCGGCATGCCTAGGTTCAATCCATGCCCATTACCTGTATAAATTTGGTAACCATATTTTGAATAATCCCCTGTCGGAACAAGACCTAATTTTGCGATCGACCCGTGGGATACCAATGTATGGTAAGAGTCTGAAATTGTATTGTCTGACCCTAGTTTCCAGGTGCCATCTACATTCCATTTTTGTGGAAGGCCAACAACTTCCATTTCTGCACGGTTAAATGCCAGGTCGAGATACCATTTAATATCTCCCAAAAATTCATCAAGGGAAACAGCATCAGCATCAAGCGTCGCAAAGATCAAGTCTGCATAGACATCATGACGAATTTCTTTCAAGCCCATTTTACTTTTATCCATCGTATCACCGTAAACGACTTTCTGGAACGGTATTCCGATCAAGTCACCAGTGTTTTTAAAGTTGAACCCATGGTAAGGACACGTAAAGCTTTTTTGATTTCCGTTATCCATCCGGCAAAGTTTCATACCGCGGTGTGTACAAACATTTAGCAACACATGAATTTCACCATCTGCACCATGTGTTACGATGACGCTCTGTCCGCCCATTTCCCGTGTCACAAAATCTCCTTTGTTCGGGATTTCCGACTTATGGGCGACAAATAGCCAGTCCCTTAAGAAAATTTTCTCCATTTCAAGCTCATAAACTTTTGGATGTGAAAAAATATAAGATGGAATCAAGCCTTCTTCAGGCTTAACCGTATATTTTAAATATTTAATTAATTCACTTCTCGTCATTTCGTCCAGCCGTGGAACTTGTTTAGTCCTCGTAGTAGTCATACAAACGACCTCCTTATTTTTATAAGCCAATCTTTATAGTAGATTGCAATTTTTTCAGTGTGCCTAGCACACTTAAAGCGGCTAACATACTCGTGTTAGGGTTCGTACGCATCGGTTCGTTTTCAATTTGAAACGTCATAGAACCAAAGGTACCTTCCGCTTGAATTTGATGATGATTTTTCGTCACTTTCGAATCAGCAATAATTTCAACTTTCGTATTTTTCACTCCAATTCCAGCGAGTGATAATACAATCGAAACATTGATATTTTTAGGGAATTTTTCAATCGCTTCTGCAGCCGATCCTTGGAAAATCACTTTTTCCCCTACAATGTCCTCTCCAAATGAATGTGCCGGTTTCCTCGTTGTTAATAAAACCTTTTTCAATTCTCCTAATCCATTTGCATTTTGGATTGCGTCTATTCCTCCAATTGCACCAGATGGTAAATATATTGAGCGTTTGTGTTTGTTACCCAGAAGTTTAATTTCTTCTAAAAACGCCTCATTAGCTAGTGCTCCGATACTAATTATGATCACTTCTTTTTTCTCAAGAACCTTTGGAATATGCTGATGAGCCGTTGCTATGTCGGCTGCTTCCACCACGATATCTATTTCGGATTCGAGGAATTGATCAATATCATCGAACAACTGAACTCCGTAATCAGTAGCGAGCTGTTCATATTTTTTAAAGCTGCGCACAAATAAACTTTTCACTTTCAATCCGTCCAACTGCATTTGTTGTATTTCTTTCATGATGAATGTCGCAATAGAACCGGCTCCGATAATACCTATGTTCATTTAGACAACTCCTTATTCGGCAAATCCATATGAATCAGTGAAATGTTCAAAGCCCCCAAATTCTGTTACGCTCGATAGACCACTTTCTTTGATACCAGGAAAATCGAGGCGTAAATCTTTGAAGATCGTATGATTGTTGAAGAATATGGCGCCAGCTTCGATACGATCAGCCAACCGTTTTGCTGTATCGATGTCAGTTGTCCAAATAGATGCCCTTAAGCCATATTCCGAATCATTCGCATAATTGATTACTTGCTCGGTATCATTGAATGGCATCACCGGAATTACAGGACCAAATTGCTCCGCTCTCATGATCTCACTTTCCTGATGCACATTTGTAACGATGGCTGGAAGCATGAAATATCCGTCTTCCCATGTATCCTCGTTCAATTTTCTACCAAAGTAATGCACTTTGGCACCTTCTTTTTCTGCACGGTCAATCAAATCTTTCACGAAACGAAATTGTGATTCATTATTCAATGGGCCCATTTTGACATCCGGTTGGATCCCGTTTCCGACAATTGTTTTGTTAAATTCTTCGCTTAGTTTATCCAACAACTCTTCGTATCGTGATTCGTGGACATAAATGCGCTTAATGGCAGAACATACTTGCCCAGCACCTTTCAAAACTCCATTTCTTAACTTTTGGATTGTTTCCTTGTTCAAATCAGCATCGGCCAATATAATGGCAGGGTCATTACCACCCAGTTCCATATTCAATTTCTTCAAAGTGCATGAGGACTTTTCCATCAATATTTTCCCTGTACTTGTGCCACCTACAAACGCGATTGTCCGGACTTGTTCGTCCTTCGCGATTCGATCGCCAATAAGACCACCCGAACCTGTCACAACGTTCAACACCCCTGACGGTAGACAGTCAGCTAGCTCTTTCATGAAGACCATAATCGTCAATGGACAATCTGTCGCAGGTTTGAAAACGACTGTGTTTCCTGTCAAAATAGCCGGTATGACACGCTTAAACGTTAAGATCATCGGAGAATTCCATGGGGTGATGATTGCCGTCACACCTCTCGGACGCCTCCGGACTTCGACCTGTTGGGCCTGTCCGGACAGATCTCTAGGCTCGTACCAGTTTTTCAGGTTTGCTGGCATCTCATTTAATATCTGTACACATCTTTGAATATCTAACTTTGCTTCTTGCAAAGTTTTACCATTTTCTCTGACAAATAAAGTCGTATATTCATCGATACGGTCTTTCACACGCTCCCATACTTGGTGAACACGCTCAATCCGTTCATCCAATGATGTTTGCGACCATGTTGGATACGCATCTGCCGCTGCCATAATCGCCCGATCTACATCTTTTTCGGAAGCCAATCCGATAAAACCGACGACTTCACTTGCGACGGCAGGATTGATGACGTCTTTGCACTTTTCTAACGTTATCCATTCACCGTTCACTAATATCTTTCCTGAAATTTGCAAAGTTGCTTCCGTTTTATAGACCAAATTGTCTCCCTCATTTCCATTGAACGACCTTATTTTATTTTCTTTGGTTGAAATGACGTAGCGACACCCGGGGGCCCGCCGAATGGTTTAGCCATCGGTCCGACTGCTTCCATATCAACGACAATCAAAGTCATCTTATTCGACCCTGTCGCATTCTCCAATGCTTGGTCAAATGCATCGGGAGAGTCTACTCTCATCGACTCTATCCCCATCGAATGTGCCAGCTGTACAAAATCCGGACTGACTAAATCGACACCGACTTGACGGCCATATGCTGCGTCTTGAATATTACGAAGTACACCGTAACCGCTATCATCAAACACAAGGATGATCATCGGAAGGTTCTCTTGGACTGCTGTTGCAAGCTCACCAATGTTGACCATGAAGCCGCCATCCCCTGCTAATACGACAACCCGCTTATTAGGGTTCGCTTTTTGTGCACCGATTCCTGTCGGTAAAGCTTGGCCAATTCCGCCTCCAGAGGCATGAATCGAATGGCGTGGTTTATAAATTTCGAACAGTCGGCTTCCCCAAACGTTCGCCGGAATAGTGACATCTCTTACAAAAATCGTTTCTTCATCCAGTCTGTTTCTCATACTGTCCAAAATATTTTCATAAGGTCCTAATGTTTTGCGGAGCTGAGCCCTCAGTGTTTCACGCAATTGACTGACTTCTTCTCCATAATCGTTACCTGGCTTTGTGTAATCGCTCGAATCCAGTTGTGAGGCCAGACTTTCCAAGACTATTTTGATATCCCCGACTAACCCATACTTCGCCTCATAATTTCGACTGACCGCCAAATAATCGGCATCGATCGTAATATGGTTTTCCGGCACTTCAACTGACCAGCCAGAAGTTTCATTACTCCGGAAACGTACACCCACGCTAATGAGTAAATCTGCATTTGCCAAAAACTGTTTCGTTTCAGGAGACGCACCAAAATGTCCAATACATTGCGGATGGTCTTCCGGAATGATTCCTTTAGCTGATTGGCTCGTAATGACAGGCGCGCCCGTCATTTCCGCCATCCTTCTGATTTGTTCGGAAGCACCTGATAAAATTGCACCGTTACCAACCCATAATACTGGCCGCCTTGCTTCCTGAATCGTCTGCATGACGGCTTTAGGTACAATGAATGCTTCTTGTGTTGAATGACCAGATACCATTTCATCGTAAATCGGAGTATCCGGAATAATAGCTGATTGATAATCAATCGGAATTTCGACACTTATTGGACCCGACGGCGCTTGGAATGCTTCCTTGATTGCTTTACGGATAAATCCTGTTGCCTGCTCGGGAACCTTTAATTGATAAGCCTTTTTACAAGCCCCCTCCATCATTTGGAGCTGATTTTTGCATTCGTGGATATAACCTCTACCTGTCCCAATCTGTTCAGAAGAAACTTCACCGGTTATATGTAATAATGGGACGCCGGCACTCCATGCTTCCACTAAAGAACCTGCCGCATTTCCCGCTCCTGTGCCTGTACTCGTAATTGCCACGCCTAGCTTGCCAGTTGATCTTGCATGTCCGTCAGCCATATTCACTGCGCCACTCTCTCCACGTGCGCAAACTAATTCAATACTTCCTTCACGTAAAATCGCATCATAAATCGGCATATTGTGAATACTCACAATACCGTAAGCGGTTTCAACTCCCGCATTGACTAATTCTTTTACGATTGCATCTGCGACCGTAAACTGCTCTTGAATACTTTCCACCCCAAGTCCCCCTTGTCCTATAAAACTTTACTTAATCCACCCGATACTTCTATATTTGCGCCTGTAACATAGCTGGCACATTCCGAAGCTAAAAACAAAATGACATTTCCGACTTCTCCAGGTAAACCGACCCGAGCAAGTGGGATTTTTCTATTTTCCGCCAACTCTTTGTAATAAACTTCCGGATCTACATCTGGTGCACGTTCCAACCTTCTCCGTTCCCATTGATCCGTTTTGATTAATCCGAGGCTAATTGTATTGACAAGTATATTATCTTTCGCCAACTCATGCGATAAGCTTTTCGTTAAATTCAGCAATCCTGCTCTCGTTGCGGCAGTTGCAACCATATGTGGCTCCGGTTCTTTTGAAAGTGTCGCGTTCATATTGATAATCCGGCCTTCTCCTTGTGCTTTCATGAACGGAACAACTGCTTGGACCGCGTAAATAATTGCAAAATATTTCAGATTGATTTGTTCTTGCCATTGCTCATCGGTAATATCGAAGAAGCGTGACATAATACTCCGTCCCGCATTATTTACGAGTACGTCTATTCTTTGAAAATGTTCACCTATCGCATTGATGAAAGTTTCTACGTCCTCACGCTTGGACACATCACATGTCATGCCGAATAGATTATCCCGGTTCGAATCGTCCGTCAACTTTTCAATTGCTTGATTTAAGCGATCTAGGCTCCGTCCACAAATAGCGACTTTCGCCCCTTCTTCCAGCAGCATCCTCGTTGTTTCAAAACCGATACCCGCCGTGCCGCCCATGACGACAACGACTTTATCTTTTAAATTTAACTCCATCTCTCCCTGCCACCCCTTTTATCCATCACTTCGTATTTACTAAAGCCCAACCGGGATCCGGCTCTCCTGCCATCTTCGCTCTAGTCTCCGACGAAGGAGGTCCCGCAATTCCCCATCTATCGGATAAATGCGGTACACGCTTCCAAACTTGAGCACGCCACGTTTTTTTATCTTCAATTACATCTACATAACATGTATACTCCATGACAAATCCGCCTGGATCTTGGAAATAACAGAAGATGTTATTTCCTGGTCCATGTCTTCCTGGGCCCCAGATTTCCCTGTACCCTTTCTTCCGGACGTTGCTGATGCCGCGCATTACTTCATCCACACCTTCTACTTCATAGGCGATATGGTTAACCGATGCATGCCCCGCCTGGTTGAATGAAATTTCATGGTGATTTTTATCGCACCGCAAGAACACCATTTGATTTTCACTCCAATCCGAAACCATAAAGCCTAGCACTTCAGTGAAAAAATCCGTCGACCGCTGGATATCAGTTGTGTTCAAGACGATGTGGTTCAAGTAAAGCGGATTTGATTCAACTTTTCTTTGCCATGGTTCTGTATGGATGTCTACCCATGTGGAAAGTTCAAAGCAACGATTTTCATAGTCTACGAAACGAAGGCCATAACCGCCGCCCACTTCATCCAGAAAGCCGGGCTGTTGAATAATCTCAACGCCTTTCTCTTTCAAAAAGGCTGCCGCTTTGTCTACTGCTATTTTGTCTACCATTCCAAATGCAATATGATGAAGACCTCTTATTTCTCCTCTTTGTAAATGAAGAATATGATGTTCAGGACTTGAACCGCGGAAATATACCTGATTATCATCTTGCGAGACAACGTCCAATCCCCAGACATCTCTATAAAATTCGATTTGTTCTTCTAGATTAGGTGTTATTAAACTTATGTGACGTAAATGTGTTATTTCAAGCATTGAGTTTCCCACCTCTCCAATCTTACTTAACTAAATGACATAAAATCGTAATCTTTAACTCAAGCAGGGTCTTCACAATTTTTAATGTTTCGCATGGAAAACATTGTTTCACCTGATAGTATTCATCCTATCGTAGTCTTGTGTTTTTGTCAACTGAATTTTCAGACTTATCCACAATCAACTATAAACTCAGTAACTAGGCATAGCATAATTTGCCGATAGACGCAAATTATGCTATGCCTAGAAGGTTACGAATTCTTTTGGAACATATTAAATAGTGAGGACCATAAATGAAGATATTTCTTTAGCTGTTTGACAAACTGTCGGAATAATCTTTTCTACCATTAGCTCCTCGTCGGCTGTATGTTGTGTTGTTGCTATATTTATGGCTGCAATTACTTCATTATTTTTTCCAAAGATCGGGCAAGCGATAGACCAAATCCCTGTTTCAAACTCTCCTTTATGGAAGACGTAGCCTTTTTCTTTAATAGACTGTAATCCATCGCGCAATTCCTGGATTTTGACTTTCGGTGCATCCGGTATCTGCAAGACCTTCAGCTCCGACAACAACTCTTCTTTATTCTCTTCGGGTAAATGTGCCAAGAGACATTTTCCCATCGCCGTTGCATGGAGAGGCAGATGCGACCCGACGTTTATTGTAACCGTAGCAACACTTCTAGCCGGAAATCTGGCAATATACACAATTTCATTTCCGTCCAATATCCCCATATGTGATGACATTCCCGTTTCATCTCTTAACTTCTTCAAGTAAGGCGCCGCCAGTTCCGGTAGTTGGAGACTATTCAAATAAGTGAAGCCTAGTTCAAGCACTTTCGGTCTAAGTCCATAGCGCTTGGTATGACTATCTTGATAAATATAGCCACACTCTTCCAATGTATATAAGATGCGGTAAGGAGTTGTTCGGCTGACGCCTAAATTACTAGCTATTTCCGCCAGGGAAAAGGTCGGATTTTCCACACTAAACATCTTTAAAACTTCAAGTCCACGTAAAATGGAATTTGAAAGATATTTTTCATTATCACTTTTTTGCTTTTCCTCATTCTTTTTCGTATTCACCACTATCTTTTCCTCCACTCTAAAAAATCAAGTACATATTTATTAAATACCTTGGGTTTTTCCAGGTAACTGAGATGGCCCGCATCCGCTATTGTCTTCAAACGTCCTTCTTTCAGCCTGTCGACTATAATTTCCGACTCGCAGATAGGTGTCACGCGATCCTCTTCTCCACAAATGACAAGTGTAGGAGCCGAAACCTTTGAATATTCATCCATTTGATTCAAGTGATATAAACTGTTGGCAACTGATTTATAACCTGCCGGTCGGACCTCAGCCATAATGTTTTGCGCATATTCTAAAATTGCAGGATCAGCATTTGGAGCGAGCAGTGCCGACGTTCTTTGTCTTGCCAATTCTTCCGGTGAAGAATTTACCACGAGATCATGCCGAGCTTGTCTTTTCTTTATATTTTCTTCTTCATGGAGCCCAGCTGCTCCCCGGGTTGGTGCGGCAATTATCAATTTGGTAACCATTTCAGGAAATCTTATCGCAAAATCGATTGCTATGGCCGACCCCATTGAATGCCCTAACAAATAGACTTCCTCTAATTGAAGACTATCAAGAAACTTCTTTAAATGATCCGCAAACTGGGAAAAATGTTGTAATTCTGGAATAGGATCTGCACTTTGACCATAACCGGGAGCATCCCAAGCAATTACAGTATAATCTTTCTTCAGCCCTTCCAATTGACGGATCCATGACTTTGAGTTATTTCCTAAGCCATGCAATAAGACAAGCGGGGGTCCACTTCCTTCAATAAGATAATGAATAGACAGATCCACCAACTTCACCTTCGACATAAAACTCCTCCTCATACATTTTTATCGTTTTTTCTGTGTTTTAGCAATAAAACAAAGTTCCCGATATTTATATCGATTGTACGTACTAATTCTACGTAAAGTCAAGTGACTTCCGAATATTCTGACTGGCCATTCCCAATACAATATCAGTTCGAATAGTATTTCAAAATAAGCAAAAAAGGAAATAAGAAGCGATCTCTCATTCCCCTTGTCTATAATTGAAATAAAGAAGCCACATCGTCTTTAGGCGATGTTGCCTTTGAAGTGCGAAAACCAATATAGAAATCAATCTTAAGATATTATTTTTTCAACTACACATAAAAACGGTTCATCAGCTACTTTTATCGAGTCTGTTGGGCATCCCTCATAAGCATCCATAAGGTCATCTACTATATCTTCTCCTACTGGAATAACACCTGTATTATTATCGAGAATACTATAAGATAGACCATCATCATCATAATCAAATACATCGGGGGCTGTAGCTCCACACGCATTGCATGCGATACAAGTCTCTTGGTCCACTAATGTATACTTCTTCATATCGGAATTCCCCTTTCATCCTTTATTCTCAATTGCGCCACCGCACAATTAAAGCTGAATCTATCAATCCGTTATAAAGAACTAGATGAACTCGTTTACAAGTTCATCGAAAAGTTTAGGCTGTAACTCGAGATTCATATGGGCCAAGGGTTGTTTTGCATACCCTTTTACTAACTCCTGATAAGAAGGCTTCACTTTCTGATAAACAATCCCAGTTACTAGGCTATTATGTTTCATTAAAGTGTTCATGGCCATTTCCCGGTTTGAAGCATCATATCCTTCTATATCATTTAATTTAGTCAAATTCTCTTTGAACCAGTCATACGTATTAACTTTATTGTAAGTGACACATGGGCTATAGACGTTAATGATGGAAAAGCCTTTATGTTGTATTCCTGCTTCTATTGTCGCAGTCAATTCTTTAATATCCGCTGAAAAACATTGCGCCACAAAACTAGCCCCACTTGTAATTGCCATCTCCATCGGAGATAATGCTTTTTCAATTGATCCTTCCGGCGTTGACGATGTGATAAACCCATTCTCTGAACGCGGTGATGTCTGACCTTTTGTCAATCCGTAAATTTGATTATCCATAACAATATAGGTTATATCCATATTACGCCGCATCGCATGAATTGTATGTCCAATCCCAATCGCAAAACCATCGCCATCTCCCCCAGCTGCAACGACAGTGAGATCACGATTCCCCATCTTTACTCCTTGAGCAATCGGAAGCGCCCTTCCATGAATCCCATGTAGACCGTAGGATCTAATATAGCCTGAAATACGACCAGAACAGCCGATTCCAGAGATTACCGCCAGATCTTCTGGAGAAAGATTCAGATTAGCAGCACTACGCTGGATCGCTGCTTGTACAGAGAAATCTCCACAACCTGGACACCAATTTGGCTTCACACCATTTCTAAAATCTTTAATTGTTGATGTAGACATGTTCTAACAACTCCTTGCTCGCGTCGTAAATATAATGTGGTTGGAATGGATCACCATCATATTTCAACATGCTTTGAACTTTATCAACATGACCAACATTCATTTTTATAATATTGGCAAGTTGCCCCGTCGCATTGCTTTCTACGACAAGTACATGATCTGCCCCGTCTATATAAGGCTTGATAGCTGCCGTCGGGAATGGATGAATGAGTCGAATTTGCAAGTGATTTACGTTCAATCCTTCTCCTCTCAGACGTTGGACAGCTTCTTCAATCGCACCACGCGTTGCATTAAATCCTATAAGTAAAAGATTTGTTTTTATTGTTGGAACATTCACTGTGATTGGATTTGGAAAACGTTCTGTTAAGTTAGATAACTTACGCATTCTTTTATCCATTTGTTGTTTACGATTATGTGCGGTTTCATTTGGTCTACCCGTTTCGTCATGCTCTACACCCGTTACATGATGAATGCCACCTTTTACCCCTGGGATAACTCGTGGAGAGACACCATCTTCTGTCACTTCGTAGCGTTTAAAGTAACCCTTTTCTTCTCTTTGTTCAATGTCACTAGTAATTAACTTCCCCCGTCGAATGTGTACTTTATCAAAATCAAATGTTTCTACGGTTTGTTTTGCTAACGAAAGCTGTAAATCGGATAACAAAATAACAGGGCACTGGTATTCATCTGCAATATTAAATGCTTCTATCGTATCGTAAAAAGCTTCTTCAGCTGTACTTGGCGCAATGACAACCTTCGGAATCTCTCCATGATTTCCATAGATAATAGCCATTAAATCCGATTGTTCTTGTTTTGTTGGTAATCCAGTAGATGGCCCACCACGCTGTGTATCAACGACAACAAGAGGGGTTTCTGTCATGCCGGATAGGCCAATCGCTTCCATCATTAAGGATATTCCAGGACCAGAGGAAGCAGTGAAAGAACGAGCACCCGCATAGTTAGTACCGATTGCCATCGTCACAGCAGCAATTTCATCTTCTGTTTGAATGACTGTCCCACCAACTCTTGGCAGCTTTTTAATTAAATATTCCATAATATCAGAGGCCGGTGTAATTGGGTAAGCTGGCATAAAACGAACGCCTGCTGTCAGAGCCCCGAGCGCAATCGCATCATTACCAATCATAAACATACGTTTATGATTATTTTCAGCCTTTGCAAGAAATAAAGTAGAGGCTTTTTCTCCTAGGCTTTGTTGCATATACGTATACCCTTCTTGGATGGCCTCCATATTTCTCTGTACCATATCTCCGCCTTTCCTGCCAAATATCTCCTGGATGACAACAGAGAAATCCCCAATCTTCAAATCCATAACTGCACAAGTAGCACCGATCGCTACCATATTTTTCATCAAAGAAGTGCCTAGTTTGGAAGCGATTTCAGTAAATGGAACAGGATACAGCTCAGCCGTCGAGTCTTCCGGCTTCACTGGCTTAAATTTCGTATCAGCAATGATAATACCTTTTTCATGTAATTCATGATAGTTCAGATCAATCGTTTCTTGATCAAATGCAAGAAGTATGTCTAAATTATCGGCAATTGTTTGGACTTTCCTAGTACTAATACGAATTTTATTGTTCGTATGACCACCTTTAATTCTTGATGAAAAGTGGCGATATCCATATAAATAAAAACCGAGTCGGTTCAGAGTTTTGGAAAGAATCTCACCAGTACTTTCAATTCCTTCCCCTTGCTGTCCTCCAACTTTCCACGATAGATCTTGTTTCATGAAATCTGCCCCTTTTTTGCACGGTTATTGTTAAAATCACAAGAATTAACATTCAGCCGCTGATGTAAGTCAATAAAATCAAAATACATAGCAATTCAAACAGCAAGTCGATATTTATAGACAAAATCACTTCAACTTATATATTTTCGTTAATCTTTATGCAAAGATTGCTGTACTATGTTTCGGTTGTAAACGCACATTCGGGTCAATGTACTGCTTTGCATTACTTGCTGCGACCGGTGCCTCACCAAATCCGGTAGCGATCAGTTTTACTTTCCCTTCATACGTGGCGATGTCCCAACAGCATATATACCAGGAATGTTCGTTTCCATTTTATTGTTAACGACTATGGAGTTTTTTCAATCATCAATCCCCAATCTTTAATTGGACCGAGCGCGGAAACGAATCCATAGTTGACGATGAAGTCATCGAAATCAATCACTTCACAGTTTTCAGTTTTAGGCTCTTCGATGATGATTTTTTTGATACCAACTTCTTCTCCGATCAGTTCAGGCGGCACATAAGGGGTTTTGATTTGGCACTGGATTTTTTCAACTTTTCCACGCTATGTTCATGAGCACGGAACTTATCGCGTCGATGGATGATGGTGACTCCCTTCGCAATTGGTTCGAGCATCAATGCCCAGTCGACCGCTGAGTCTCCCCCGCCGCATACTACCACTTCTTTATCCGTAAACCTATTCAAGTTGTCAATGAAATAATGAAGGTTTTTCCCTTCGTATTGATCCGCACCTTCAATCCCTAATCGACGAGGTGCAAATGCCCCGTTTCCTGCTGTAATAATGATTGATCTTAAAAAATTAATTAATTCATTTATTCCTTTAAATTATCGATCAATTCTTGTGCGCGGACTTTCAGCAATCCAGCAATATCGTAAATATACTTTTCCGGATAAAGTACTGACAACTGTCCGCCTAACTGAGTAAGCTTTCTATAATCTTTACACTAGCTTCCCGCATTCCTCCGTAGAATGCAGTAAATAACCCGGCAGGGCCACCCCCAATTATTGTGATGTCGTATACTCTCCCATCTGTCTTCATTAAATCCCTCATTTTTCTTCGGTTCATGTCGATGCACCTCTACCGTTGAGTAAAGTATGAGAGTATGTATCAATTACTCCGAGGCATAATTGCATCTCAATTAAGAATACAAGTCATCTATCTAGCTATGGTTGATACTAGTCAATCCACAAAGCAATTGCTTTGTCTCTACGGCTTGGAATGACTTGTGAGAACAACAGGAGACTGGATGACCCACTGGACTGAATATTAAATTAATTTCGTTTCACCATCTATTGAGATAAAAGTTTTCTATAGCTAAAGCTTCACTTTTAGTACAAAAAGTGAAGCTGAATTCGGATCAGTTGACCCATTGATAAATTAGCGGTCTGCCTGCGCAACAATCGCTTCTCTTTCTTTCGCTCGCTCAACGCGGATCTTTTCAAGTTCGCTTCCTTCTGGGTAAGTCGGTAGTTGTGGCTTTGCCGCACCAAGCATAACAAGCATCATCGCATCTTTGTCTCCGTCGTTGCGGATTCCACGTTGAATGCCCGGGGGTACGCTGACACAGTCACGCTTATTCAGTTTGATTTCATAATCTTTTCCTTCATGCTCTAAAAGGACTGTCATTTCACCTTCCAAAATAAAGAAAACTTCTTCCACATCCGAGTGTAAGTGCAAGGGTCCAATTGAACCTGCTGGTAAAACCATTGTACTTAATGTGAAATTGTTTGCTTCAATTACATCTGAATCCTTATTTGCTGTTGCACCACGTCCAATATAGCGCATTTGGGCACGGCGATATCTCGGATCTAATTCTTCTTGGAACTTTAAAACGTTCCAATCCAGTTTTCTATCTTCCAACCTCGCAATATATTTCTTTTCAAAATCTTCTACTGTTGTGAATTCCATGTTTTCTTCCTCCCTATTTTTTAGACCTCTTGACGAAAACGCTTATTCAAAGAAATCTATTGTTTTATATATAAAACATTGTTTTATATATTTATATTGTACTTCTAAGTAAATTTATTGTCAACACAAGGTTTGGAATTTTCCAATAATTCTTTCGCCAATTAATTAGATGGTTTAAAAAAATTCGGACATCACCCGAAGATTGTGTGATGGCTTTTGTGGATGATAAATCCGTTTGATACCGCAGTTGCTCCCTCGTGTAGGCATTTAACTACTCAACCGATAAATATATAAAAGTATCAATTGTTGACACTGGGTTGGACAGATCATTCAACCCTTATTCCGATTAAATTTTCCTCAATAAGTTAATCAAAAAAGAATCGGTACAGGAAAGAAACGAAACCACTGATAAGCGAACATCAAGCTCTAAGCGTCGAATCGAAGCCTTGAATCTAAGCCGGTAGTGGTTTCTGACTTTTAAGATAGTGCCTTAAACGAGAGGATCATATCTAATTATGTGTAATTAGATTCTTGGTTCACGCCAGCCCCTCTATTTAAAGTTACAGTAATTAAAATTTCATTTGTCATAGGCACGGTTTAGCCATCTATGGATAAAAAGGACACTTTGGGCTCTAACTATGTAATACTTGATAATGGAATCCTCCTCTTACGTAATCGAAATAAATAGAGTGAGTGGTTAATGATTTTAAGTTCAGATACAATATAGCTGCGTATGCGATGTTCATGTCCATGTAGAGCTAAATTAAGTTTTTATTATTCAAAAGAGTTTTCACTTTTATGCAGCATGTACAATTGGAATCTCTTTTGTCATTTCAAAATTCTAGCCTTTATTTTCACATGCCGAGCTAGTAAATCGCTGATTGACTCCTTACTAATAGCAGTGCTTTCCTGCGCAACTTCCATACGTGCTCCGAAATTGATCAGGCTATCGTGTCACCCCTGCGATACTCTACTCATTACTGTTTATAAGAACGGTAGGTCATAATCGCTTACTGCAATTGAGCCTTGCCTGGTCCATATTAATTATTACTTTGATTCTGAATGTTCATTTGCCATCGTACGGTTTAGGTTACTGTAGACGATTCCCTTGCCCTAGAATTTTAGGTTCATGGGATTGTATATAGTCAGCTACAACCTCAGTAACATATACACCATCCTCTTTGACATTTTCATAATCACGATTATCAATACAGTCATTTACTGCCGCCTGGCCATCTGTTCTAAGATAGGTCGCCGCATTTTCAGCAGGTTTTCCCCAAACTTGGACCATGATCCATAATGAACTCAGCTTCATTTTCACCATTGACATTTAAAATGGACGGTTCACCGCAAACGAGAAATTGCAAACAGAGACACCATTTGGCGTATATTTAAGTTATTCCCTTTCGTTAGACGACCTACCAAACTAACGTTATTCATAAGTTCCTCCTATTTTCGTAACTGTTTATCAGCCACGTCCCATTTTCTTATCCATAAGAGTGACGGATATTTTAAATGACTAAAGACATATTGCCATTTTAAAAGGGATTTATTTTACGTTTATCTATCTTTTGCTTTTCGATTTTTTCTATTTTCAACAAGTGATACAAGAATGCAACATTGAGAACTATCTTCTCTATTCCGAAATTGTAAGTGTAGAAACCAATCTTCCATGCAGTTTTTCCTATTGCGATTCCTTCATTAGCCCAATCAGCACGATCAGCTTTCTCCTACATATATTCAGTCGGTAGTCGATTGAACAACAAATGAATTTATGTAGTACTACATGATTACATGACATTTTGGAGAAGGTCATTTTGCCGTTCATCCTGACTTTCAATATGAGCGATTACCATGTACAAGGGAAAGTGCATTACCAGTTCTTTGTATTCATACCTTTTCCAGTTATGAAGTACAATCTCTCAACTCATTTAAATAGCAGCATGGTTATACCGTTTGTAGTCACTCCAAACATTATTCCGAAGTTGATCTGCATCCATGAAGCATATTCCTCAGCAACTTTTAGGATTTTGGAAAGCATGATTAAACCACCCCTTATCCGCATCACCAAACTTTTCAAAGAACGTAATTCCGTTTTCTATGGGAGTCTGCATCGGATCAAGGAAATTGATGCCATTCTCTTTCTTAACGACCAAAGCTGACTCCTACTTATGAACATAACTAAAGGGTCCGATTACATCCTCTTTTACTTTCACTAAAACCCGATTCACTTCGTTTGTAGCCTTATCTAACACCTTCAATTTTGTAAATAGCACGGTTTTAGGGCTAACCCTTTTTTAAAATTTTATGGAATAAAATTCACTTCAACGTTATTGTCATTTGTTTGATGAATTGAAGCTTCATTAGCTTGTTGATTTCCCGCAACGACGTCTTGTTTGTCGGGGGGGTAGAGTAGATTCCATTGGCACTTCCATGTTTGCTCTATTACTGTTATTGTTTTCCTTTCGCGATATTTCCTCACGAGGGTATAGACCACCAAACGGGAACTGACAAAGGAGAACGAAGGACTTGGCAACCTTTTGAATCATCGTGCAAGGTATGTGATCCAACCCATTTTTATTGCATTATCGGTTGTATAACTCTCCCGACTTAGCTAAATAGCATTCCTAAAAGTCCACAAACACAGCAACAGATTTAAATTGCTTGTTATGTATAACTGCATAGGCACCAACAGCCTGACCACGTTTCTGACCGAATTCGTGCCATACATATCCCTCTGAAGAATGAACTCAAATGTCAGCTTCACTTATGACGTTAGCCTTTGGAGGGCCTACATAGCCGCCTTGTGCGCCAGCTACTCCAAATAACCCATCGCGAGTAGTAGAGAAAGGTGTATTTGGGTCATTCTTTGTTTCATATCGCTGAAAAACCTGTTCCAAATCAACGACTTCTGCTCATTCATAAAAGTCTACACTTTTTCCATTTCAACCATCTTCTTTTATAATTCGAGAAATAAAAAAGTTCGATATCACCCATATAGAATCAATTGAACTTTAATAAACCAATACAACAGAAACCGAAAGTTCTTTTGTTTTCATGTCATTTTATTTAATTACTACTAGCATAACAATTTCTCGTCTGGCTTTAAGCGAAGCTTTAATGTCCTTAAACTTCTTAAACTCCTTAATTGCAATAAGGCTAATGTAAAGATGTTGGTATGGACTTTGTATAAGCATTGCTAATCAAACACGTAATCGGTGCTTTCTGCATACATTTTCGATACGTTTATCTTATACTGCTCAATAGAGGGAAAAGGAGCGCATGCTATGAATAAAATTTCAACGAAGTTAGCGGCTTCATTCATCATTTCATTTCTTATTTTGGATACATTGCTGATGGTCTATTTACATCAAACCATCACACATGCCCGGGTGGATGAAGAACTAGATCGACTCTTAAAAACGGGTAGCAATCATCGAAATGTGTTGGAAGATAATTATACGGAAACGACTCTACACCATATTATTCTTATGGAAAGCGGTGGCGAACGAGACGTCGCGATTCTCGATGATAGAGGAAATATCGTACAGCATTCATTGGATAACGAAGAAATTCTCACTCCATACGTATCCGAACTACACGACACGCAACTAACGGAAGATACTATACTACCCGTGGATTGGGAAACGTCTCCTTATCTTGTCAGCATGCATCCGTTTGAAGTAAAAGGCAATTCAGGGACTCTCGTCATGTTGCAAAGTACTATTCCAATCCGACAACTTGTCAATCAACTTAACGCCCATTTTCTACTTGCAGGTGGCGGAAGTATTGTCGTTTTGTTTGTTGTTTACTTATTACTATCCAAATGGTTGACACGTCCACTCATTCGGATGAAAGAAGCAACGGAACAGATGAGTGAAGGTTTGTATGATGTGGACTTGCCGAAGTTGTCTAATGATGAGCTGGGAGAACTGGCAGCCTCCATCCGGAAATTATCGAATGACTTGAGTCGTGTCAAACGTGAACGAAAAGAATTTCTAGCGTCTGTATCTCATGAAATGGGAACCCCCCTTACGTATTTGATCGGCTATGCCAAAGTCGCTCAGCGTACAGAACTGAATGATACAGAACGATTCAACTACTTATCGATAATTGAAGAAGAAGCTGAGCGCTTAAAAACACTCGTGAAAAACTTGATGGATCTAGCGCAAATGGATGAAATGACGTTCACTGTGACGAAATCCGAATTCGCTGCTGAGGAGTTCATCCGAGATATTGTGCAGCTTGTCCAACCATCATTTGATTTGAAAGGAATTACGCTTCTGATCGAACAAGTCCGCGATTTCCCTATCGTGGCAGACCGAATGCGCCTCGAACAAATTATTCTTAATCTGTTAGACAACGCGCTTCACTATTCTGAAACCGGTAGCACCGTAATCATTCGTGCGTTTCAAGATAAAAAGCATGTACTATTACAAGTCGAAGACAGCGGATGCGGCATCGCAGTGGAAAATCAGCAACAAATATTTGAAAAGCTGTATCGTGTCGAGAAATCTCGTTCCCGTTCATTTGGCGGTGCTGGTCTTGGTTTGGCGACAGTGAAGGAATTGACAGAAGCGCACGGTGGCACGATCGAGGTAGAAAGTGAATTAGATCAAGGGAGTATCTTCACGGTACGATTATATTGAAGGTAGGTGACGCATATGAAGACCATTTTGCTTGTTGATGATGAACAACGCATGCTCGATCTGCTCGAACTATTCCTCGCACCACACGGATATCGCTGTTTGCAAGCGACTGACGGCCAAAATGCAATTGAGTTATTCAAGGTGGAGGATGTACATCTCGTGTTGCTCGATGTCATGATGCCTGGTATGGATGGATGGGAAGTTTGCCGCAGAATGAGAGAAGTTTCAACTGTACCTGTAATTTTATTAACGGCTCGATCCGACAAATCCGATGTTGTAAAAGGACTTGACCTAGGGGCAGATGATTATATTACGAAACCATTTGACGAGCGTGAACTCATCGCGAGAGTGCGCGTGGCATTACGGCGTACAGAGAACGAAAATCAATCGAAGACTATTCATGAAGGTCCATTTACTCTTGACTTGGAGTCCTATTCCATCCTGTATGACACGTATGAAGTTCGACTTACGTTAAAGGAGTTCTATATTATAGAAGCAATGATGACTCGGCCAAATCGGACGTTTACCCGGGAAGACTTGCTTCAAGTAGCTTGGGAATATGACACGTATACAGAGGTTCGGACAGTCGATTCGCATATTCGAAATCTACGGGATAAGTTGAGGAAACCAAATTTTCCAATTGACGAGATTTTGGTGACAGTTTGGGGCATCGGCTATAAGTGGAGATAACTACATCTCATGCTATAAAGATAAAAAAGGCTACTTTCCATGAATGAATGGAGAGTAGCCTTTTGATATTGATCAGTGTGCCAACGACAGGCTCTATTATTGTGATAAAAATAGGAATAGGTATGTCCTGCTGCAACGGACCAAGGTGATTTTTTCTTAATTACGTAAAATAACATACACAAGATACACGACGTAAGCTACAGCTAGCATGAGCCCTTCACGCTTACCAATTTTGAAGCCCGTTCTAGAAAATAGCAACAATACTAAGGTCAAAACAATCATAATGATGACGTCGATAAATACTTTATCGTTCACCGCGATGGGCGTAATGACAGAGGAAGCCCCGAGAACAAACAGGATGTTGAAAATATTGCTCCCGACGATGTTCCCTAAAGCAATTTCACTTTCTTTTTTCAAAGCCGCTAAAATTGATGTAACCAATTCAGGCAATGACGTTCCGATTGCGATGATTGTAAGACCGACTAATGTTTCGCTCATGCCAAGAGAATAAGCGATTTTCGTGGCGTTATCGACGACCAAATCTCCTCCGAATATAATCGCCGCCAGCCCGACTAGCGTAATAAGTATATTCTTCCCCCACTTCACGTTCTCAGTGGGTTGTGTAAGCGTGGCATTTTGACGGCTTCGGAGGCCAAGTTCAATCACATAGTACATAAAGATTGAAAGGAATATCAAGAAAATGATTCCATCGCCGCGCGTAATCATATTGCTGCTGAAGCCTTGCAGTGCCATATCACTCATCAACACCAACATGACGATACTTGCTAATAAAGTGAACGGAATCTCTTTTCGGATGGTCTCACTTTGTACCTTCAACGGAAACAGAAATGCTGCCATTCCGACAACAATGGTGATATTGAATATATTACTTCCCACTACGTTTCCTACTGCGACGTCCGCGTTTCCGCCCATCGCTGCAATAATACTGACCGTCGCTTCTGGTGAGCTAGTTCCGAGCGCTACAATGGTGAGACCAATCAAAATAGGTGGAATTTGCAACAGTCTTGCGATATTTGAAGAGCCATCCACGAAATAGTCGGCTCCTTTTATTAATAATACAAATCCAATAATGAGTAAAACATAGGACATATATTGGTTACCTCCTCCATAGTAATGATATTTCTAATTAGCTGTATGCAAGCGTGTCTAGACTACAATAAAAAAATTGCTTCAATTACTGCATACTTGATGCATATTATGACAAGCACCATGATAAAAACAAAATATGTATGTGACTTTACTTCCCCATAGCATTCATCCTTCTCAATCCTAGATATGTTATACAATGTAAACTCTACTACACTGATCCTTCCTCTTTTATTTTTTCATTTTTGATTATCTCACGTCATCACTATTTATGCATCTTACAAGTCATACAAAGACATTCCCTTCTCATCATTACATGCTTTCTTGAGTGGTGTTGAAAAGATCTTATAAAAATAGCTTGTCCATAGAATGATCTTTACAGACAAGCCAGCGATATACTTTCCCACTAACTTCCTACCAGACTGAATGCAGAGTATATCGAAGGTTTTTTCTGATTCTGCATTTCTGCTTCCTCACCAATCACACTAGTTACATGTAAATAACGGAACTTATGAAAATTAACAGAATAATTAATCTTTAAAAACCGATTAAGGTATGGTATACTATTCCTGTTCGAACAATTAAATACTAATACTAGGGGTGTCCAACGTTATTGGACTGAGATGGAATGACAGTACACGCATTCCGGACTCTTTGGACCTGATCTGGCTCGTACCAGCGTAGGGAAGTTTTCATTTTATCAGCGACGCGTATTTATGCGTTTTGAAGACCAGGTCCTATCTACGGAACTGGTCTTTTTTGTTGCCGATTCCCATCACTTGAATCGAGTCATGTCGCCCCTTAAAAGGAGACGATGACAAAATGCAAGAGAAGCGAGAAGAAATCCATATCCATGAATGTTTTCCAGCTAGTAGAAAGGTCTACGTACAAGGAAATCGTCCAGACATACTTGTACCGATGCGCGAAATTGAGCTATCACCAACTATAACTGAGCAAGGTGAAATAGCGAATGAACCTTTCCGTGTCTATGATACAAGCGGTAAATATACGGAAGCTGGTTATCAAGTGGATATCAAAAAAGGACTTCCACTTATCAAGAAGAACTGGATAGTTGAACGAAATGACGTGGAAGAATATGAAGGCAGGCAAGTGAAACCACGGGATAACGGATATCGTTCAATGGAAAATATGCAAAAAGAAGCAGAATTTCCATTGTTGAAACGTAAACCATTACGAGCAAAAAACGGCATGAATGTTACACAAATGCATTATGCGCGCAAAGGAATCATTACACCTGAAATGGAGTTCATAGCAATCCGTGAAAATGTAACCCCTGAACTGGTACGGGATGAAGTAGCGAAAGGACGGGCAATTATCCCGTCTAATATCAACCACCCAGAGGCGGAACCGATGATTATCGGAAGTAAATTCCATGTGAAAATCAATGCGAATATCGGTAATTCTGCCGTCTCCTCTTCAATTGCTGAGGAAGTGGAAAAGATGACATGGGCTACACGCTGGGGCGCAGACAATATCATGGATTTATCAACTGGAAAGAACATTCATACAACACGTGAATGGATCATCCGTAACTCACCTGTCCCCGTCGGAACGGTTCCATTATATCAAGCGTTGGAAAAAGTAAACGGCAAAGTGGAGGATCTCTCATGGGAGGTATTCCGCGATACATTGATTGAGCAGGCAGAGCAAGGGGTCAGCTATTTTACAATTCATGCGGGTGTTCTGCTGCGTTATATTCCCATGACGATTCATCGTGTGACTGGAATTGTCTCACGAGGTGGCTCTATTATGGCCCAGTGGTGCATGTTGCATCATAAAGAAAGTTTTCTCTACACACACTTTGAAGATATATGTGAAATTATGAAACAGTACGATATCGCGTTTTCATTAGGAGATGGATTACGTCCAGGCTCAATAGCTGATGCCAATGACGAGGCTCAATTCGCTGAACTTGAAACTCTTGGAGAACTGACGAAAATTGCTTGGACCCATGATGTGCAAGTCATGGTAGAAGGTCCTGGACATGTACCTATGCATTTAATTAAGGAAAACGTTGAGAAGCAAATGGAGATTTGCCAAGAAGCACCTTTCTATACGCTCGGTCCTTTAACGACAGATATTGCGCCTGCCTATGACCACATCACATCTGCTATTGGTGCGGCTATGATCGGTTGGTTCGGGACAGCGATGTTATGTTATGTAACGCCTAAAGAACATCTTGGTCTACCGAATAAAGATGATGTGCGTGAAGGCGTCATTACGTATAAAATTGCAGCCCATGCAGCTGATTTAGCAAAAGGTCATCCGAATGCATACAAACGTGACAACGCATTATCAAAAGCCCGCTTCGAATTCCGTTGGCGAGATCAATTTAATTTAAGCTTGGATCCTGAACGCGCGATGGAATATCATGATGAAACATTGCCTGCTGAAGGAGCCAAGATCGCCCATTTCTGTTCGATGTGCGGACCTAAGTTTTGCAGTATGCGAATTTCACACGACATTAGAAAATATGCTGATGAAAACAGTTTAGAAGAGAAGCTAGCAATGGAAAATGGCATGAAGGAGAAAGCTGAAGAATTTAAAAAATCTGGTGCTGAAATCTATCATTGATAAGGAGTGAAGGAGTTATGACAACTGAACAGTTAATACAGCAGATCTCTGTAAAACGCCGAAATCTTCTTCAGTTAGAAGAACAGTTGGCTCTCCTGCAAGCACAGTGCATACACGAATATACAGAAACCGTAACATATAGGAAGTGTATGAAATGCTTGAAGATCGAGAGTGTCCATTATTAATACATGTTCTGCTATTCAAAAACAGGATTTGTGCTCTTTTAGCTTCCTGAAAAATTTATCGGTATTGTGACGTACTATCGTTTTCCATTCACGCGTCCGATTACACAAATACGTTTAGCCGTTGTCCTTTAAACGTTGGATTTCATGTTGGTACAATAAAAAGCGACCCACCACGCCTCTTTGCAATGCGGACCTAGGTGGGTCATTTTTATCAGGATAACAGGATCTGAAATCGCAGAATTTTTCAATGATCCCCTTTACTAAAAAAGATACGTTTAATCAAACTCTTCATATTCATTCGGGTGCTGCCCTTCTACTCTTCCCGCTTCGCCTTTATCTAAGGAATCAATTTGTCTCATATCTTCTTCGGTCAATTCAAAGTCGAATACAGTGAGATTCGCTTTTTGATGGGCATAGTTAGATGATTTTACGACCGTTAAAATATCATTCTGTATATTCCAACGAATAATAATTTGCGCTGGTTCCTTATTGTATTTTTTAGCTATCGAAACAATCGTTTCATTTTCTAACACGTCATTTAATTCACGCCCTAAAGGACTCCAAGCTTCTGTTACAATACCGCGGCTTTTATTGTATTCTACTAGTTCGTTATTGTTAAAATACGGATGTCGTTCAATCTGATTGGTCGCCGGCGTTACACCTGTTTCCTCAATGATACGCTCTAGATGTTCCGGTAAGAAATTAGAAACACCAATCGTCTTAATCAGTCCGAATTTCTGCGCATCGACTAATGCTTTCCACGCTTCTACGTATTGATCTTGTTTTGGAAGTGGCCAATGAATCAAGTATTTATCAAAATAGTCGATTCCGATACGGTACAGTGACTCTTGGATCATCAGAATTGCTCTTTCGTAATCATGTGAAGCTCCAGGAAGTTTGGAACTGATCATCAGTTCTTCCCTAGGTACAGATGACCGCCGAACCGCCTCTCCTACCATTCCTTCATTATTATAATTCGTTGATGTGTCAATCAGTCTGTACCCCGCTTCAATCGCTGTTAACGTACTGACTACACCTTGCGCACCTTTTACTTTAACCGTTCCGAAACCAATTGAAGGAAGGCTCGTTCCATCATTCAATCGCATCGATTGTACTTTCAACTGTTCCATTTTTATCTTACTCCTTTTTTAAAAGTAAACTCTTCTATTCGTCTCATCCATGTAATTTCCCTTGCTGAAAGTGAACTAAACATTCATTCCCCTTTAGAATCAAAAAGCACCTGTGTCTGCAATACACATGAATAGCTAAACATCCACGTGTATTGCCGGCACAAGTGCACTTCTTACTTTTCCTTAAACGATCGAAACAGCATATAGCAAAATAAAACAAAGCCAGAGAAAGCGATAATGAACTGTACCGCAAATCGATCTACTTCCGCCACTTGTTGTAACACTTGGAGTGGATTGAAAACTATATCCCAACTATTGAAACGTAGAAACCTCCCAATATAAACACCGATTCCTGTCAGCAAACTGACACTTAAAATACTGGCGTAGCCGATCTTTCTTGAATACTTCATTCTGACAATCTGTTCGAAAATATAAACAGACTCCAGTCCTACTACGATGGAATAAAAGAAGCCCATGGCAATCACTAACAACTTCGTCCATATCAAAATGTCATGGCTGTATACTATACCGCCACCTGGCGCATATGGTCCTACATTTGCCATCCACCTGAACTTTTCATTCGCTATATGAATAAAATCCGTTACGAGATAGACGGAATTAGGGAAGAAAAATAACCAAAGCAATATCCAGAAAACAGACCAACTAATTTTTCTCTGCCCTACCGTCATGACCGCTTGACGAATGAAGAATAACGGTATTATGGCCAATAACACATTCCATGACAACGCCGCATAGAGGAAATCCAAACTCTTAAAGAGCATGACTAGACAGACGCCCCAATAAGCAAACATGAATAATACTAGTACTTTATGTTTTTCAAAAAATATCTTCACGGAACCTCCCCTAGTAAGAATTGTTATATATTACTTCTCTATCTTGAGTTAACTACTAGTGTAAACGAATCCAATCTAGTTAAGTTGCACCTACATAAAAGATTGTATAGAGTTCTGTAGTTATAGAAAATGGATTTCAAAAATCGACAAGATGCATTACAGCGCATTAAAAACGCACGTAAATTTTTGATTTTAGAGAAGACTCTGAGTACGAGGCTGCAATAACATCGCAAGCACAAATGGAAGAGCGTGTTTTACTACTTTTAGATAGACTTCGATATGCAGAAGTAACTTCTGTACCGAATGACGGAACAGATCCTGTCGTTTTTGGTGCACCTGTGATATTCATAAAACTACCGGATGGCGAAATTGAAACCTATACAATAGTTGGTGTCGAAGAAGCTGATATAGTGAACGGGATCATTTCAATTGAATCACCACTTGCCAATAGCTTAGTAGGACGTTCTATTGGTGAACAAGTAGTAGTTAAAACACCAGGCGGTGAAATGACTCTTCAAATCGTGGCAGTACGATGAATAATATCAATAATTTGATTGTATACCGTCAGGGGTATATAGTGAAACTGTATAGATCATATAAAACCTATTAACTGGAGGGTTTAAATTGAAACGCATTAAAACTATAGAGGAATGGCATACTGTTAGGGAAAGTTCAATAAAACAATCTGTTCTTCTCTTTAAAATGAGTTTGACATGTTTCAGTAGCCTATCCGCAAAAAAAGAATTACATAACCTCGTTACGGACTTACCCCTCTATGTCATTGTCGTACAAACGGATCAAGCTATTTCGAAAGCGATTGAAAGTGATTTACACGTGAGACATGAATCGCCGCAATTGTTAATTGTAAAAGATCAAAAAGCAACATGGCAAGCCACACATTATCACATTAAAGAAAGCCTAGTTCGTGATGCGATTGAAATGTATAGCTGATCATAAAATACCTGTGCATGAGATTTTCAGGAATGTATATACATTCACGTTCATTTCAAACACGGGTATTTTTACACATTCCGACCCAACAAACAAAAATGAGTTTTGTTTGTTGGGTCGGAATATAGTAGTTATAGTAACACTCCTGTATTCTCAACACCGTACTATCACTTCCCCATCTCCCTTGTTTAGCACCCGTAGCTTTAACTCATAGCTACGTATTCACTTTTGAAAATGAGGCAACTCCACACATGACACATATATGTATAGGTGCACTTCCTCAAGTATTTCACCACTTTATTTATTCAATTTTATCATCCAAACAAGAAGATCTTGCAGAACTGTTGTATGGAGAGTGTAGTAAATATACTGTCCCTTTTTCTCCGATGTGACAAGCCCTGCGGTACGTAAGATGTTTAAATGATTGGAAATGCTCGGCTTACTCATCTTGAATTCTTCATGTATTTCACTGGCAGTTAAAGAACCTTTTTCACTGAGTAGAGTGAGTATTTTTCTTCTCGTTTCATCGTTTAGAGCTTTAAAGATTTCATTCACAGTAAATTACTCCTTCATAAATAGTAATTAGATGTTTATCTAAATAAGTAATTACCTAATTATATAACGAGATTGCAAATAGTCAACCTGTAATATGGATATGCAATTTTCATGTTCGATTAGATAAGTTTGAAAATATTATTAACTATACGAGGTTCCCAATATGCACGGGAGCACCTTCTCAACCTTTCTATAAATCAACATTAGAAGTCACTATGAAAGGTTAGCGCATACAATTCACTGGTACAGATTGATAAGGAATGCAAATAAAAAATTAGTAAAACAATACAAAAAAACACTGAAAATAAATTCAGTGTTTTCGCTTGTTATGTAATACGTCTTCATCTTCAAACTACGATTGCGCCTTCTGATAGAAATTCATTTCTTAAAACTAATCAATTTATATTTAAACATGATGGTCGTTCCCAAATTCATTATAGAGTGAACAAAAACAGGAACTAAGAGATTGTTTGTTTTAAAATAGACCCAACCAAAAACTAGACTTGGGATGGTGATATTTAATAACATCATAGGCTTTTTGTAGTATTGGATATGAAAGACTAGAAACAATACAGTCGTGGATAGTATCGCAACCCATTGGTGACCTGTATATACAAAAAATAAGTTCTGGATAATGCCTCTAAATAATAGTTCCTCAAACAATGCGACTAAAAACATGAAAATAATAAGTGATGACAATGTACCGTCTTGATACGTTTTATTCATGTCATCAATGTAGTTGGAAGGAATAATAAACGTTAAGACGACTCCGAATAGTAATAACGCAATGGAAGCAATACCTGTAATCACTATAGATTCTATTGGCTCGTCAAAGGAAAGTAGACTTTGGATAGTTAATACATTATAAACTACTAAACCAAAGATGACTGCTATACACATAAAGGAAAATGAAGAAAATGCAAACATCACGTCTTTAGTAATAATATCGCGTTTTATATTTTCTGACCCGCTCTTTATATGATCCAGACATATGACGTCCTCTCTAGATGCCTTTAATGTAGCTGAAATGATAAAGGTTTCATTAATTTAACAGTTGCTAAACGATCGTCTACGCTTCGACCTTCTTATTATACTCTATTAGTTGCTATAGTAAAATGTCCATTGATACGAGACCTTTGTTAAGTCTGTTAAAAGCATTAAAAGCACCGCATATACGCGATGCTTTTAATGCTTTAATTCGTTATCAATTCAGGCTTTGAACTACTGAACGGCTTAAAAATTTATCCGCACTTTTCTATTCTTATTTCAGTTCACTCAACAGCTCACCTAATTTTTTCACGCTAGCTGTTTCATCTGTTACCGTTTGTTGCAATAGCTCTTTCTGTCTACCGAGCGCATCCGTCAAAGTAGCGATTTCTACTGACAAATCTGGCTTCGTTTGTTCTTTCTTCGCTTGTAAAGACTTGATCGTGTCGAATAGGTCTTCATGGTCGACAATTCGTCCAGCACCCCACATGAGCTGCTCTTTCGGTGCTTTTATGACATAGTCCGTGAAGTAGTTGAATACTTCCTGATCGAAGTCATACGCATACCAGTTGTTGTCAATTGCATACAAGTACTCGTCCAGTGGCGTGGCGATATCACCTGTAGTTAATGCCTCAATGGAAGCAGTTAAGTTTTTTACGTTATTTTGCGCATGTTCATGAGGGAAAATCGGTTCATCTTCCCACGTCAATCGCACAAATTGGTCTTCCGCATATTTATAAGCAGCCAACAAGTCGCTATTCAACTCACGACTTTCCTCGTACAGCTTCTTCGCTCGGTCTGCATCCTCTTGTTTTAGCGCTTCCGCATACTCTTTATTAATGTCAGCGACTTTTGCATTCACTTCTTCTGCACTAGACATCGCGTGATCGATCTCTTTCGTCAAGTCGTCCGAAGCAACAGATGCCTGTTTAAATGCATCGGCATCGATCAAGTCTTTCATTGCCTGCAGACGTGTTGTGAAGTCTAACGGTACAATTGCCGTTTGATCGTAATGTATTGTCAATAAACCATAAAGGTTTAAGTGGAATTTCAGTGCCTCGGCGTTGAACGCGTCTTCGCTGTCGAATTGAGAATGATAATGAGAGTGCATAAATTCACTATCTTGGAAATCATTCCGAAGCGCTGGCACACCGGCAATACTGAATGAGAAATCATCTGACCATGTACGTAGTGGAGAAACGACTGAAATCCCATCTTTGTACACGTCGGATAATGGCGGTACTTCTTTTGCGAATTCCGTCAAGTAGTTATTCAACTCGTAAGTCGAGCGAATTTCATCTTGTGTCGTATGTTCAAATGCTGGAAGTTCGAAGTTCATATTCGCAAACGTCTTTCCGACCCACTCGGGATGAATATTGAAGATTTGATTGTAGGCACCTGTCGACCAGTCGTATCGAGTATTCGACTTACCCCATTCTTCCGCTGCAATCGCATTGAAAATAATAGTCTTTTCTGGTTGATAGCCGCTGTCAATCATCCCTTTGGCGATTCCCAACATCATGCCGATTGCTGCATTGTCATCTTGGAAGCCCGCGAAATACGAATCATAATGGCCAGATAACAGGATATAGGAATCCGGATCTTTTCCGACGATTTTCCCGTAATAATTATACGCTTCTTGATCCATCTTCACAGTAGATTTTGCATCAAATTTCACGGTAAGCGTGTCATTTTTACTTGCTTCTAGTGCCTTTTTCAGTTCACCTGCATCGGTCTGAGACATCGAGAATGCAGGAGCATCGTCCGGTCCACAAATATCCTGTGTATTCAACGCATCTGGATCCACTTCGGCATAGCCAGCTTCCTGCACCGCGATGACCCCCGCCGCCCCTTTCACATGCGCTTGATAAGTAGGGTAATTAATCCACCATTCTTCTCGCTGATTGATATCGATTAACACGAGTTTCCCTTCGATATCCAACCCTTCTAAATCTGCTGCAGTCCCTTTACCTGCATAGACGATCTCAAGTTCTTTCACACCGTTCGTATCAAAGTTCACTTGATAGCCGCCTAGTACAGCTAAATGCTCTTTACCAGCAGTATCTGTAAAGGTTAAATCGGCCTTCTCAAATTCCCAACTATCTACCGTAAATGCATCTTTCGTCACTTCGGTCAGTCCGATTTTCTTCATTTCTTCTCCAATTTTCTCCCCTGTCTTTCGTTCTGCTTCTGAACCCGCAGTACGATAGCCAAGTTTCTCATTGGTTTTATATTCTTCCATTCCTTTAGCGAATTCAAAAGCATATTCCACATCTACTTTAGACAAGTACTTGTCCTTTTCATCTGAGAGTGGAGCGGTCTTTACGTCCTCTACAGGCTCTTTCTTCTCTTTGGAAGTATCTTCTTTTGGCGTACACGCAACGAGTGACGTTGCAACGAGCATGGACAACGTTAAGTAACTCACCATCTTTTTCATTTATCACAGTCCTTTTCATTTTTTGCAATCAATTCATTAAACGATAGAGAGAGAGTTTTCGCAATAGTTTTTTGGTTTTAATTACGAATTCTATTGAATATTTTTGATGAGTTATATTTATAATGGATTACAGCAAACAAAACGCATTTATGTTTGCTTTGATTCTACCGATGAATGGAGTTTGTTTGAATGGCCATTTGTCTTTCAGCGTCCAAAACTTTATCAATAGTGATTTGCTGAACTCTAAACTCAACCTTTCTAGTTTTTCTATTTCAACTAGGTTAAAATTCTCCATTCTCAACTTCTCCCTAATTTTTACAAACCAAAAAACCGCGTAAATTCAAGTTGTAAAACTTGGTTTCACACGGCTTTAATTTTGCTGTCATTATTTCTTTATCCATTTCGATTCAACAGGAATCCCTGCATCAGCAAATAGATTATATACCGGGCATCTTCTTTCTACTTCTGCTTTTAATTGCTCAATCGCCTCGTCTGACTCATTTGTAGTGATTTCACAAACAAAACGAACTTTTTGGAAATGAGTTTTTATGCCTGCTTCCCCCATCAAACCTCTAGCATCCACGATTCCCGTCGTATCAAAATTAATTGCTGTAAAAGTAAAGTCTTGTTCGTAAGCAATTAATGGAATCATTACTGCTTTACAGCCATTTAGCGCAGCTGCGATAAACTCAAGTGGATTTGCCCCAGTATCAGTTCCACCTAAGTGAACAGGTTCATCCATCGGAAATCCTTCAAAGTCTCGGATCGTATGTGTAGAGCGAACCCCTTCATCCCACTTCGCTGTAGCAGAAATCTTTACTAACGTATTGTTTGTTGTTGACATAAAACGCATCTCCTTTTAATTCATACTATTATAATATGTATTGTAGCATATAGAAGTACTGAATGTAATAGGAAATGAAAAGTTATTGTACAAATTCACAGAAATTTATAAAATATGTGAGAAATATACGATAAGATCAGCTAGTCAGTCATTATACACTTTGACTCGCTTGATAAATAGTGAACAGACAAAACCAATAATTTATATGATCGTCGCAAATAAAAATGCATTCTGTACACCTGAAATGACCGCTTCCGCTTGATGAGCAGCTGTAATCGGGTCGCTGATATTTCGTAAGAATGTATTTTGTGACGTATTTAATATAGTAATCCCAATCGCTGTACCAATTGCTCCAGACGTTTGGATCACGGAGTTAACGATCGCCGTACCATCAGGGTAGCGGTTTAACCGTAGCGAGTTTATTCCATTTGTTTGAGATGGCGTCGGCACCATCGACATACTCATCATTAATAACATAAAGAAGATGATAATTAAGTAAAGACTAGTTGTCGATGAAATCGTGGCAAAAAATAACGCGGCAACCGTACTAATTGTAAATCCACCAATAACTAAGCCTCTCGGACCATAGCGATCAAAAATACGTCCGCTGACCATCGACATAATACCGTTAAAAATACCACCAGGTAACAGTAACAGACCTGCTTTCGAAGCAGATAAACCAAGTCCTGCTTGCATAAATAAAGGCAATAAAATATTGGAGGAGAAGATAATTAGATTCGCAAACAACGTAATGATAATGCCTAACGTAAACATTGGATGCTTAAACACCTCCAAATGAAGCATCGGTTCTTTAATAGATAATTGACGAAAAGCATATACAACAAGGGCGATCAAGCCGGTTACAAACGCTACAATTACAATCGGACTTGACCATCCTTCACTTTCGCCCGCATAGCTAAATCCAAAGACAATACCGCCAAAACCAATAGTAGACAAAATTATGGATAACACATCTTTTTTTTGCTTCTGAACAGTGGATAAATTCGGCAAGTAAATAATACCAAATATCAATGCGAAAATGAGGATCGGAGCGATTATCCAAAATATCATATGCCAATTGAAATAATCAATAATCAATCCGGCAGAAATCGGACCAATAGCAGGCGCAAACATCATCACAAGGCCTACTAACCCCATCGCAGTCCCTCTTTTCCAAGGTGGAAAGAGAATAAGAACTGTATGGAATAACAATGGCACCAATAAACCCGTACCGATCGCTTGAATAATTCGTCCAGTTAACAATATAGTGAAACTCGGGAAGCCGCAGCAATGAGTACACCTACGATAGAAAAACTCATACTCGTGATAAAAAGATTTCTTGTCGGAACACGTTTGATGAGTAATCCTGAAACGGGAATGATAATACCGAGTACGAGTAAATACCCCGTAGTTAACCACTGCGCCGTAGATGCAGAAATAGCGAATTCTTTTATCAAGTCATTCATCGTCATATTTAATGCTGTTTCACTAAACAATCCGATAAACCCGCCAATCAATAGCACTGTCATGATCGGGGCGACTTTTAATTCTTTATTTTTTATTTTTTCTTGTATTGAATCTTCCATCGCATGGCCATATCAGTTTTTTAATGGAAAATAATCTCTTTTGCGGGGATGCCTTGTTTTCAGCAGGATGCGGTCGGGTTTTTACCGTCGATTACAAAGCACAATATGAAACTTTGCAGAAATTTAAGCGCTTGGATGATGCTATAACTGTGTATCCCGGTCATGAGTATACCGAAACTAATTTACGTTTTGCATACGACATGCATCCGGAAAACGAAAAAATTTCCAAATCATTAGAAGAAGTCCAGGAACTGCGTGCTAAAGGACAGCCAACACTCCCGACAACAATCGGCAGGGAGAAGGAAATCAACCTCTTTCTGCAAGTAGAAACATTGGAGGACTTTATCGAATTGCGCAATGCCCGTGATGCCCTCTAGAATAATTACTGGGCTGCTTTTTGCTGAATGATATATCGCAACAAGTGTAGTGATATAGTATCTATGATAAGATAAGATCAATAAAATTACGGAGGATGATAGTAATGAACCAAGTGCTCGTTGAAATTTGTTTACGTGTTAGAGATATTGATGCTACTTTAGATTTTTATACTGAGCTTTTTGATTTTGAAGTAGCCAGTCGCAGAGAATTCCCTAAAGATAAATTTGATTTAATCTATCTAAATTCACCGGGTTCTTCAGTACAAATAGAACTTACTTATAATTATGATGCAGATCCATACGTTATAGGAGATGGTTTCAGTCATTTAGGCGTAACAGTAGATGATTTAGAAGAAATGCATGAAATTTGTAAAGCTTCTTCTTATGAAACAGGTGAATTGAAAGGACTTTCAGGTGGAACACCTTCTTACTTCTTTGTGACTGACCCTGACGGCTATAGAATCGAAGTAAAGCGTAAGCACTAAAACTTTTTAAATACAAATATGATTGTAAAAAGCCTAACCCTCGCCCCTCTAATTACAAAACAGGGAAACGAGTGTTAGGCTTTTATTTTCATGTCGTTTCATTTCTCGTTAGGCGATTGCCAGTTTCAATATGATTTGTTTGCGGAAACATATCGACAGGCTATATGCCTTTGACTTGATATCTGTGTTCAACTAAAAACGCTAAATCTCTCGCCTGTGTTTCTGGATTGCAAGAAATATAAACGATTTATTCCGGCTTTAGTTGGCACATAGAAGTTAGAAGCTCTTCGTCGCCACCTGCTCTTGAAGCATCCATAATGACTGCATCAATCGCCTCGTTTTCATTGCTAGTTCGACCATGAATTTCCCCACATCTACTCGGTGAAAATGTACGTTGTTAATGTTATTCCGTTTTGCATTTATAACCGCCCTTTTACACCATTATTATTGATTTCTACTCCGATAACTTCTTTAACTTGATCAGCAATGAACATAGAAATTGTTCCAATACCTGAATAAGCATCGATTATTTTTTCATGATGCTTTTTATCTTCTGCATGATCGGATCTACGATTGGATCTTGGATTAGACATTTGACAATATCGACGATGTCGTGACTATTGGTTTTATACATCCCAGCAATTATGCTTCGGCTTTTAGTTGTTGAACAATCGCACCCGTTTGTGGGTGAGTTATCCTTTTCCAGACATTAATGCTGAATGTCTTCTAACATCCGAGGATTATTTCCATTGTCTGAATACCTGACGAAATACTCTTTACCTTCTTCGACCAGGTTCCAAACCGTCTTTTCTTTTATCATGATCTTAAACGTTTCTTCTTTGTGGGGATTATTCGAGTCAAGCACCTCAATCCAATATTCTTTGTTGTTGCTTGACTGACCTTTTTCAAGTACAAGTAACGATGTGGCTGTTGAAGTCCCTTCACAAGAAGCAAGTAATAATGTAAAAAGGATACTAAAGGTCACAAAAGTATTTTTCATAGATTTCCCTCCAAAGAATGAATAAAGAATTCATCAATCTCGCCCGATTGAAGCACTAACCTTATGTAAGAAATGCCCCCTTTAGTTTAATTAGACTGATATCCTTTCTTAGTAATATCAAGTATATACGTTGATCTTCCTAAAATATTTGGTACAGATGCGGTTCACTTTAAAATTAGCTCAATTAGCTGTTCTTTCTCCTCTTTGTCATCAATATGACAATTGCCCTTTCAATAACAGCAAGCCAATATCAGGAGATCCAATCAAATATAGGCTAGGCAAAAATCTATATGATTATGTTATCAATCTGATAATATAATCATATAGATAACATTGAGAGGTGATTTTCCAAATGGAGATTAGCATCAAAGAAATAATGGACTGCATCGTTAACCCTGTTAAAAGTCAAATCATTCTTGCTATCCAACAAAAAGGGGAATGTACGGCAAAAGATTTATTAACATCACAACATGATATCTCACAGGCCACGCTCTATCGTACGTTAAATCGTTTGGTGGATAGTGGGATTTTAAAGATTGTTGCAGAAAATAAAGTCCGCGCCGTTACGGAGAGAGTTTATGCATTGAATGAAAGCTTTTTGAATGTCCACCAATCTGTCATTGAGCAGAATGATGGTGAAGCATATTTTAAATTGTTTACAAACTTTATCATTATGTTGATGAAAGAGTTTCAAAATTACGCTGATACACCCTCAATAAATATTATTAAGGATGTATCAGGATTTAGCGCAACGCCTATCTATGCAACTGGTGAAGAAATGTTAGAGCTCGGTAATAAATTAAAAGAAATAATTGCGCCTTATCAAACTAGAAATCCATCAGTCGATGAACAAAAAATACGTATTCTGGCAACTATTATTACACCCCCTAACAAAAAATAAATGTGAGGTGATTGTTATGAAAACAAAGAATAAAAGGAGAAAACGTCATATGATCATCATTAGTATTATTGGAGTATTGCTACTCTGCATAGGAATTATATCTTTACGATTGGTATATTTGTCGAGTGTAACAAAGGGAGAATCCATCGCCAAATATGATAATCCTAAAAGCGCAATTCTGGTATTAGATATTCAAAATGACACAATGGGAATAGACCAATACGGCGACACGGGACCATTAATGGCTAACATCAATAGAGCAATTGAATATGCCAAGGACTCTGAAATGGAGATAATATACACTAAACAAGAGTTTAAGGGAAATCCGTTAGATTCAATACTTTCAAATGGTATGTACAAGGCCGATAGCGATGGGTCAGAACTATATAATGAATTATCCATTCAATCGGATAATATTTTTAGCAAGCTCCGCACGGATACCTTTTCTGTGGAACATTTTGAAAATTATCTTATTAAAAATAAAATTAATACCCTTTACATTGTTGGCGCAGATGCCAGTGCTTGTGTTTATAAAACAGCTTTAGGCGGCATAAACAGAGGATATCAAGTTATTATATTAGAAGACTCTATATTTTCATTAAATAAAAAAATGCTAAATACAATGCTTGAAAAATATAAATTGAAAGGGATCGAAATATCTACTAGTCAGGATTTCATTCAACTATAAGCAATGGATTTATATGGGGAGAAATTCTCCCCTATCAACTTAGAAATAGTTGTACTACTTATTTATTGGACAATGGATATAATGCATAATAATAATCATTGGTTTTGTTGGTTGCTAATTTAACAAAACCGGCCCGATTGCTGCATACCGTTCTTACTGAGTATTCACTAATACAAGCAGTCATTATAGCATTCGTAATTGTAAGTTCCAATGCTATCCATCTATCCATTTACATTAAAATCCGCAAAATAAATAACGATATATTATTGTTCGTAATAGTACACTTTCCTAGACGCAAAGGAAGTGAAAAGTAAGGGTCAAATATGCTCTATTTAGCATTAATTGGAACGTGACAATCTATTGAATAGGTCTTCGACCATGGAAGTAGCTTATCCAGTGCTTCCGAATCCGTCAGTTCTATTAAAGGCAACTGTTCAAATACTTAGGTTAAGTAAATCAATGGATTTAACTGATTTTTTTTGGAAGTTTCCACGATAATATAGGCGTTTGCGTTTGCGTTTGCGATTGCTTTTGCGCCTTTCATCGAATGAGAGAAGAGCCAATTTTTCTACCGATCACGAAGGGCTTTATGGCGCGTTCACTTCGATTATTATCGATTTCTAAGCGTCCATTTTGTAAAAACATTGTTAGATGAGGCAATTGGTTTCGGCAATATTTGATAGCTTGTCCGAGTGCGCTTTTAGGAGTGACGCGGTAGCTTTACGTTTGTACCATACTGAAAAAGCATCCCGCTTATACTGTTTTCACACCCTTTTATTCAAAAATAACCATTTTGAACTAATTTAGACCAATTTCAAATTTTACTGCTTGATAATCTAACATGAATGAAGGATAAGAACTTTCCCCGCAGAACATTAATTCGTTATAAACACAGAAACTTACAAATGATAAAAACCCATTAGTTATTCCATTGAGATACTCTTCTTTAGGTATATTTACGACTTTGTTTACATCATAATTCAACATACGATTTGGATCTTCTAATCTAAGATTAAACATAGTGTCTTTGTCTGAAACGCCGACCGTAATTAAGGAATCTAGAAATACAATAGTAAAATGTTCATCCAAATCGTGACTCAGTAAAGGAGCTATGATGGTTTGCCATGTAAATAATAAATCGGTTGTTTCGAAATCTTTGGTGAAAATGACTTCAGAATTATAAGTTGCGGTAATACAGCCTTCTAAGTAATCCCCGTCATTAGTGTCTATAATTAGTTGGGCAGCTTTTAAAGCTAAAGGATCGTGAATAGATAAGAACTGCTCTTTTTTCGATGTCATATACCCTAAATCGGGAAAGTGATTTGATATATAACTCTTAATACTAAACACTTCATTCACCTCTTTTTCCCGATTACGATTTAAATCCTATCGTTTACAACGCAATCGCTAGAATCTGTTTATGCAGAGAAAACGTTTGCTGTCGGTTCACACCATATGGAAATTCCAATACATGTTATAGGATATAAAATAGTGTTCTTGCAATATAGTAGGCACTTAAAAAGATTAACAAAGGTTTTATAAAGGCTTTATCTTCTTTTTTATAAACAACCATTATGGAAATTGAAAATATAAGAGGTAACCATACAAACCAGAAAAGAATATTGTTAAAAATAATTTCTGGAATTTCAATCACTCCTTTAAATATCGGATCCGTTAATACCCACTGTATTATGTATTTTCTTCAGTAATGGAAGTGTAGTTCATATGTACATACACTGCATGAGTTTACAACCGGTCTAAATAAATCGAAGTTATCACCATTATATCAATATACTGGACAATTACTTTAATTATTTAATAAAGAGGCTAAGGCAAAACTCAATAAAATGAAAAAACTGCGTGAATCCAAGTTACAAGAACTTTGGTTTCACGCGGCTTTAATTTTGCCTTTTGTTAATTGCAATTTAGGCTTTTCTTCATTATACAATGTGACTCGATTCTAGCGTACTGCGGATTCACCGACTACAAAATCTACTCTTTTAATTGAGACGGTTCTCCAATGATTCAATTGCTAATTTAAGCGCGGTTACACGACGCTCATTCACCGTTTTTTGAGGACTACCATCTTTCGCTTTTGCTAATTGCTTTTCAATAGACGGAATGATACTTTGTAGAATATCTTTAGATTGTACGACCACTTCTTTGTCATAGACAAAATCTCCATCATACCAAACGTCTTGTAAGCTCTCCAACCCAATCTTTACAGCGTCACGTCGTTTTTTTACAAGTGTTGTATTAGAACCTTTTTCCGTCATACTTGTATAAGCATTCGAAAGTTTAGTAAATGTGGAATCTAAAGATTTAATGGACAATTCTTGTACTTCTTGGCTAACCGTTTTCATATAGGAACCTCATCTTTCATTTCAAATAACCCAAAAATTATTAGTTTTTATACAGATACTCTTTATTAAAGCTGCGGGAGTGACAGCGCTTTTCCGCTATTGCTACTGTATAGACTTTTCACTCCCTATTCCCTGCACTTATCAAAATTAAAGTTACGCTATTTTAATAGGTGTTTCTTTCACGATTTTATAAACTGCTATAGCCGTGATCGTCGCTATTGCCAATGATGTAATAATCGCAACTACAACATTAGGTACTGGAATTTCAAAGTGAAACAATCCCATCAATGGTTTAGGTGTATTGAACGCCCACAGTAAATCATTTACAGATACGACTACGAGAGCAACCACAATGGTTACAAATCCACCAGCCCCTCCATAACGATAAAATCCTAATCCAATTAGCCATCCAACTAGAAAATAGATCATGACTACGAAGAAATAAGAGACACTAGTCAGTAACCAACTGTTTACTCCAAGTGAGGATAATACAACTTCTTTGAACACGTTGATGTTAAGTACACGAACTAGCCAAGTTAGAATGGTTGTTAGACCTATGACCGTAATTGCTAAGCCTATCGCTGACAGCAATGCTCCTTGAAAATACGACTTTCTAGTAACGCCATACTTCACATACGTCGTTAGGAATACTGAGCTTGAAATGATCCCACAAACGAGCATAAATATTGTGGTTGTTTGAAATGTAAAGGTAAGCAACGACATGGACCTTATGTCTGGTTCATCGAAGAACCAAACAATTGCAAAGTAAGCAACATACAAAATCGGCAAATACCACGCTACCCATTTCATTTGGAATAAGTACAGATCAGCACCTATTTTCTTTCCCATTGTGTCCATTTTACATTCCCTCCTTTGTTAAATGAATAAATAATTCATGAAGTGAAACATTTCCTATTTCTAGATCTTTGCGCTTTATTTCGTCCTCTTTTTCTTCCGTTAATTCTCCGTACAGCATCATCGACTTTGTGCCACCTAGCTGCTCTTCATTTAATACATGAAGTCCGGCGACCACTTCTATTACATCGCTACTTGGACCTGTAACAGAATATCCTCTTTCTAGAAGCGTATCCACTTCCTCTTGAAGTAGTAATGTACCTTGATGAATAATAAGAACTTCGTCAAATAGGTATTCCATTTCCGAAATTAAGTGTGTAGATAAAATGAAAATTCGAGGATAGCGTGCTTGCTCTTTTAAAATTTCATTATAAAAAATTTCACGTGTCGGAGCATCCATCCCTTGATATGCCTCGTCAAAAATCGTGACTGGTGTTCTACTCGCTAGTCCGATTGTTACATTAAAAGCAGACTGCATACCTGCTGATAATTTCCTTAGTGGTTTATTTGTTGGGAGGTGAAATACTTTAACTAATTGTTCCGCATATTTCCGATCAAATGTAGGACGATAGCGTTCGGCTAAATCAAAGTATTTATTGATTGTGTCATAATTATCTTTATAGTCTGTTTGGTGAACAAACGTTACTTGAGCCATCGCTTTCTCGTTTTCAAAAATATTTTCTCCATCTATTTTCATTTCCCCACTCGTCGCCTTTCGGTAGGCGGCTAATATAGATAGTAGACTCGTTTTTCCGGCACCGTTGCGTCCGATCAATCCATAAATTTTCCCGCTTTCCAACACAAAGTTAATATCACGTAACGCTTCAAACTCGTTATAAGTGACACGTACGTTCTGTGCCTCCACTTTTCTAGTCATCCTTTACACTCCCCTTCAACTTTTCCATTATTTTCACTACATCATCGTCTACCAACTTCAGTTTCTTTGCTTCTTTTAACATCGGCAAAACAAATTCCTCAGCAAATCCTTCTCTTCGTTTGAGTATCAATTTTTCTTTTGCGCCTTCCATCACAAACATTCCTACACCCCTTTTTTTATAAATAATCTCTTCTTCAACCAGGAGGTTAATTCCCTTCGAAACCGTGATGTGATTGATCTTATAAAACTGAACGAGCTGGTTTGTCGATGGAATTTGATCATGCTCTTGTAATTGATTATTAATAATCTGATCTTCAATCCTTTCTTTGATTTGAAGATAAATAGGCTTTTTATCATCCAATGATTTACTCATCGCTTACGTCACCTCTTCTCATGATATGCTGTACTTAGTTATATGGTTATATGGTTATGTATATAACCATATAACAAATGAAATTTCTAGTCAACTAAAAAAACGATCACTTTGGATGTGATCGTTTTTGAAAAGGTTATTTTTTAACAATATAGGTGTATATTGTCGCCATACATTATTCAATAGGAAGGAGAGTAAAAGATATACACTTTCAGACTCATCTATAAGATAAGAGCCGTATCTCAATGTGTTGAATCTTAAAACGCACTTATTGCATATTGTCGAGCCTAAACTTCACACCAATTTTCTCGTCTGGTGATAATTGGTTTTTCCATAGATCATAGCTTTTTTCCATCATTGCCCGGGAAAGTTTTTCTGCTTGTTGATCGTCACCTAATAACGCAAAGGCCAATAACTTTTTATAATAACTTAATGAAGCTTCTCGGCGAAATGAGCTCTCAAAGTATTTCAACGCCATTTTCACATAAGCTGGCTCAAAGCTGTTTAGCATGAGCGAAAAGAGTGGATTCTCTGATAATCTAGCTAACTCCTTTTGAACTTTCCAATCATACGACGCAAAAGCTTCCGCTGTGTCTGGTAACTCATCGATTTCGGCGAGTAGTCCCACTACTTTAGGATAATTGAGCAGTATCGCTTTTTGTACATATTGAGGTGTTAGCGCGATACGCAATTCCAAAAAGTAGAGAACCAACGCTTCGGGCACTTGATCAAAATATTCTACAATATCTACAATTGTAGTGATATTTCCTCCATTCCAATAATCATTGACTATAGCACGCTGTCCTTTTCGTAACGTCAGCCAACCCCCATGACTCAGGCGCTGTAAGATTTCTCGAATAGCGGGCCGTCCCAGTTCATAAATAGCGGCCAACTCTCTTTCCGTCTCGATTTGATTGCCCGCCAAATATTCTCCTTGAAGAATAGCTTTAATCAGTTCTTTTTCAACAGTTGCTGTTCGATTCATGGCTAGATCTCCTTTATTCAACACTTACGTACGATTCTCTAAGTTTTTAGCGGTATCGCTTTTATCGACCTCTTTTTGATCTTTATACGTTCCGAATGTTTTATCGATAAATGTATGTGTAACACCAAACCAATAGTTTTCATTTTTAAAATGATGCCAAAGATGCGCTTTCTTAATACGTCTCCCCATTTCGGTACGCGGTTGAACGGGGCGATGCGCAATATAATGTTTCCATTCATAATACATGAAATAAACGATGATTCCTGTAAGATAAGCAATCGTGAATAGCAAACTACCTGTTATGAAATAGAAAACAAGCGCAAACACGGAAAAGCCAGGTAAGCTGAACCAAATCGGCAAGAATAATAGCTTTAAATTTGCCGGATCCACGTGATGATCAAAATGTAATCGTTTAATCGTTCTCAATAAAAATGGATTCGTTGGCGTTTTCATATGGAATAAAAACCTATGAATCATATACTCACTCATTGCATAAGTAGCCATCCCTACAATAAAGGAAATCCACACACCCAGTGAGAATGCATGTAAAAGAGTATAGCTTATGAGTGGAATAAACAGCACCAACATTATGGTGATATCCGGAAACGTGATGAACTCTTTCATATATTTCGTATTCATGATCCGTCCTCCTATCTTATAGTTAATCAATCTATGAAGCATGTTAGCTAGTAAGTTTTCTTGGTATGACCAGAATATACTTTGGAATTACCAAAAGTATATAGTATTCAGAATTTATAGTCAATTTTGTTTTATAGAAAATAAAAGCACCACATGAGAAACCATCATGAATGTGCCTTCTGTAGATGCTATTCTATTCCTCCAGTAATAGATGCATGGTATAATGCTCAAGCGGCAAGTTATGAATAGCAACGAACTTATTTCAGCTAAGGATATCTGCTTCTGGTTGTCGCCAGAGTGGATATCCTTTGTTGCGTCAAAATACGTTTCATGCATATGTACTTTGCATCAGTCTTTTTTAGAAAGGAAGTAAATCGTGTCCTCATTACAAATCGTTCAAGTACGTCATCCAAAAGCTATGGCTTTCACTCTGATGTTTGGAGCTTTTATTGGGTTGTTTGGTGAAACAGCTTTAAATATGGCTCTGACAAATATTATGGCCGATTTCTCGGTCAACTCCGCTACCGCTCAGTGGTTGACAACAGGATACTTATTAACGCTCGGTATTCTAGTACCTGTGTCTTCTCTCTTAATCCGGTGGTTTACTACGAAACAATTGCTCGTTGCGTCTTTGGCCTTTTCCATAGCCGGTTCATTTTTAGCTGGGCTCGCTCCGAGTTTTGCCGTGTTATTTATAGGTCGTGTCGTGCAAGCGATTGGAACAGGAATATTATTGCCATTAATGATGAACGTCATTTTATTAATATTCCCGATCCATAAACGCGGCGCCGTTATGGGCGTCATGGGGCTTGTGATCACGACAGCTCCCGCGATTGGACCTGCACTTTCCGGTTTAATCGTCGACACACTCGGTTGGTCATACATTTTCTGGGTCAGCCTGTTATTTTATCTAGGATTAATCGTATTTGGTCTCAAACAAATTGACAACGTCTCACAAATCACGAAGCCTACAATTGATGTCATTTCGATTGTATTATCAACGGTAGGTTTTGGTGGAGTCATTTATAGTTTGAGTACTATGGCAGAAAAGTCTTTAACGTCTGCATACGTATATCTTCCACTAGTAGTCGGTTTCGTTTCTCTACTTTTATTTGCGGTAAGACAGTTCAAGATGAAGCAGCCGATGATCAATTTACGTGTATTTAAATATCCGATGTTCACGTTAGGGATCGTACTATTGTTCATTGGCATGTTTTTAATCTTATCCACTGCCATTTTACTGCCATTGTATATGAGAACGTCTTTGCTCGTCAGCGCAGCAGTAGCGGGACTTGTTTTATTACCAGGCAGCGCGTTGAACGCATTGTTGTCTCCAGTAATAGGTATGCTGTCAGACAGATTCGGCGTCAAAACAATATTACCGATCGGCTTCCTATTAACTGCGATTTCGAGTGTATTATTCATTATCATAATTTCCGCTGAAACGCCTATTTGGCAAGTAGTCATCGCTTTCTTAATATTCTTCGTAGGGATTGCCATGATTATCATGCCTGCCCAAACGAACGGATTAAATGAATTACCGCGCGAACTCTATGCAGATGGTTCGGCTGTCACGAATACTCTCCAACAAATCGCTGGTGCTACGGGAACAGCTTTGGCGATTACATTCATGATACATGGAGAAAACTTATTTCTAGAAGCTTCTCCTAGTGCTTCGTCTGTTGATGTGATTGCAGAGGGTACGAAATATGCATTTTACTTTATAGCTGGATTCGCTATTACTGGTTTTATTGCATCGTTGTTTGTGAAACGGGTTCGGGTGTAAGTGGACACAGTTGGTAGAGGTACCAGGTCCCAACACAATTCTGAATAGTGTCTGGACCTGGCCTGTTAAACTGAAGATGAAAAAACCGCTAATTTGTCTCCATTAGCGGTCTTTCTTATTGGAAAAAGTACTTGGTCATGAAAACGCCACGTTAGTTTAGTACATAAATACTTACTCACTTCTTAAACACATACTTCTTCCCATCCTGGCTAGTTACGATCAGCTGCTTGTCAGTGACCGACATGTGCTTTCCTTGTATATTCGACAGTTTACTAGTCTTCTTTTCAAGCAAACTATACTTATATATACCTGTTTTATTGAAGTAAAACATCGTCGAATGATCGAACAGCACCGATGCATTATTTTGATTTTCATTTGGAATAAATGACTTTTCTTTTGGATCCTCGTAAAATAAGATTCTTGCATCAAAATCACGTTCTTTTTTTCTGTCCGATCCATTCATAGCGACAGAGTTGAGTGTCAACTTACTATCTATTGGTATGTTAGGTGTTCGGTAATAATCTCTTTTCGTTGCTTCATTTGTATAATAGATGCGGTCATTCCAAATAAATACGTTTCGCATCGTCTCACCGGATAATGACGGCATAATCATAGAATCTTTCGGTCCCGTAAAACGTTCTGTTTTCGTCCGAATGACACCATACTCCATCGGCAATTCTGAAGCTTGGCCAATTGCACGTAAATAGGGAATGAATACTTCATCATTATAGACAATTAAATCAAACCAATTTTCCATATAACTAATCCAGATCCCGTCGCTACCTTCGAAATCTAGCTTACTCAAGATCTCTTCACTTTTATCCGTTTTCAAATCTTTTTTCATCAATCCATTACGTATACTGTACGAAAAACCATTCTGCTCAACCGTTTTTCCTTTTTTGCTGACATATGAATGGTATCGACCTAGTTTCATCGAATCGTCAAGCGCTCGTGTCAGAAAAGCCGAGAACTGCGCGCGCGTCACCGATTGGGATGGCATATACTTGCCTTCTGATCCGCCAGCAATGCGTTGTTTGGCAATGCCATTAATGTCGGCATACGCCCAGTGCGCCGGAACCACATCGACAAATGTTGGTTGGCTATCAAAAGGTATATTGAATGAACGACGTAAAATGGCTGCCATTTGCGCTCGTGATGTATTTTCCCCCGGGCGCATTAAACCTTGATCACCGCGGAGAATTCCCTTTTCATTCACCGTCGCCATAATTTTATAATAGGATGACTTTTTCGAAACGTCTTTAAAGACTATTTTTGGATTATCCACGAGTGGAATCTTTAGAGCCTTAATGAGCATGGCAAATGCTTGTGCTCGTGTGATTGGTTCATTCGGTTTAAATGTTCCGTCTGGATAGCCACCTATAATATTGCGGTCGTATAAATACTGGATTTCCTTCTTCGCCCAATGTCCATTCATGTCTGTAAACTTGGCCGCATGTGCTTGAAACGGCATGGCTGCAACGATACATAATAATGCGATGAATGACGCTGTGATTTTTCTCTTCATCTGTTTCTCTCCTTTATTTGAAATACGCATTGTGTACTTGTTCCCATTGCGCACCGTACAGACGGAGAAACTCAAAAAAAGTTTCAAAAAAATACCAGGTCCTCACACAATAGTGTCAGGACCTGGTATCTGAAAATTAGTTATCACCTTGCAATTTATAAATAGTAGATGGCGTGACGTTGATTAAGCCTTCCAATTCTTGGACTACAGGTATTTTAAATCACTTTTTCAGTTTCTCCACTCAATATTTATTACAACCCATTTTCACGAATCAAATTTAGTTGACACCTATATCTTTGACGTCTTCACTTTATAATATAACATATGTTTATCTGGAACTTTCACTTCTACCGCATAGCGCACTTCTTTTCCGTCGGTAAAGCGGACTGTCGCGATGAAGTTGCCTGGCTTGTTGACACGAATGAACACGTCCGGCGAATCGGCATACCCCTCAAACGGCATGTTGCCGGATAGGACTTCCCCGTCCGTCCGTACAAAACGAATATTTTCAACCTCTTCATCCGCCGTCAGTTTCAGTCGCACACGCGTCTTCAAAACATCGCTCGCGTATAGCAACTGCACCTTCAATTTGCCATCGACCTTCTTCACATCCACATAGTATTTATGATAGTAGCGTTTGATATTTTGATTTTCCATACCATAATTACCGCCTAGCTGCAACGTTCCTCTTCCTTCTTTCAACGGTGTCACTTGTACGCGATCGCCGGTATATCCTGACGGCGTCTGTCTGCCTTTAATGATGGCTACGTGATACAACTCCGAGTTGACCGCAAATTCATCCGTGTTCTCATCGGTGATTATTTCCGAGAAACGCAGCATCGGACCCCATGTCTTTAATGAATATGTCTCGGGATGGACACGCTCCGTTAGTTGCATCAACTTCGCCGCTTGTCCTCTCGTCACCCATTCATTGATGCCGAATCTGTCGGACGTTACGCCTGTCGTAATGCCGAGTTTGTGCAGAATCAAGACATTCGCGCCATGCGACGTGTTGGGCTTAACGTCATGGAATGGATTTTCGTTTTCATTGAAAGCATAGCGCGGCAAATCGAACGCTTTGACGAGGATGGAAGCCAATTGTCCCCGTTTGACGGGATCATTTGGACCGAAACTTCCATCTTCATAGCCCCCGATCACTTCGAGCTCCGCAAGCTTAGCAATGGCATTATGATAGCCATTCGCTTTCGAGACGTCCTTGAATCCAGGATCCTTCACCATGTAATCCGGATTCAGTCCCATCAACTTCGCAATAATTGCCGATGCCTGACCACGCGTAATTGGATTGCCCGGCTTGAACATGCCATCCGCATACCCCGTAATAATATGACGTTCGGCCAATTCATTGACCGCCTCTGCAAAGTGCTTTGTTTCGGGAACATCCGTGAATTTCTGGTTACTTGCGGCCATACTCGATAATGGCAGGCTGAGGGCAAGAGCCACCGAGCCAACTGTCATCCAAATCTTTTTCATCGTGTTTCTTCCTTTCTATCATGTAATCATAGATCGACGTACAGACGGGGAAATCCGTAAATAGTTTCATCGTATCCACAATATATTTGTAGACAAAAGCAGGTCTATTCGCAATCGTAGAAAGGCGCCATGTCCCAACGCTATTCTGAATAGTGTCGGAACCTGGCACCTTAAATTGATCGCGAGTGTGTTATTCATTGTCATCATTTCAGCTGAAACGCCTTTTGGGCAAGTGGTCACCGTATTCCTCATTTTTTCATAGGTATTTCCATGACTACCATGCCTGCCCCAAAATACGTTAAATGAATTGCCGCGCGAACTTTACACGGGTAGCTCGGCTGTATCTTTAACTATTGCTTCTTGTATTTGATAATAAAAGAACCAAGAACGCTCTCTACTTCTTCTACTTTCACGATCAACTCATCGCCCTATTCAACATTCGGATTGTCACTTGACACAAAATTCAAATGTTCACCCGTTTGAATATTATATCCAAAAGCACTATCTGGAACAAGTTCATGTACTGTTATAGAAACATTTTTACCCACTGGATTTTCACCGTTTTTCAGCACCGTTTCGAATTGCTCAGTCGTATAATCTGATTCAGCACTACCGCAAGCTGTAAGTAGTAGAGCAGCAATCATTAGAATCACTATTTTCTTCATCTGTTTCTCTCCTTCGTTCGTAATAAGCTCTGGGACCCTAACCAATTCCGCATCCTACAGACGAAGATATTCAGAAAAAGTTTCAAATAAAAAATACCAGGTCTTAACGCAATAGTATCGGGACCTAGTACCTGGAAATTAATGATTAGATGTCTTTATGGAACACATAAATCTCAGAAGGCGTAATTTGATTAACCATCGCCTCTTCTCTATTTAACAGTTAATTAATACAAGCAATACATTTTAACTAGAGAAACCTATTTTATAGATACCATTGTACTGTATACTTAGTAACGTCATAACCTTTTACTTACAAAATATCAAAATTCACTTAATATTTAGATGTTTGAAGGTGGAAAGCGCCAACTCCTGTCCTTGGAGTTGGCGCTATAAATAGTTCAACGTAAAGTCGAAGTACATCGTTATAAATATAGAAGGTAAACTGTCAGCTATAAACGCTTCCGTAGGTAGGAATATCTCTGAATAGATCCCATATTGTGTAATAAAATATTTTGATGGCTTACTATTAAAACAGGTAATCGCCCATATTATTAATAGAAGCTCTATTCACAACATGTGTGACTCAATGAGCGATCTTTTTTCTAAATACTAACTAATCGGTCTCTGTCCATTAACAAAACGCCAGTACCTGTACGCAATAAAACAGTAGGTGACGTAACTAGTTCATTCAACATACATGCTCCAAGATTTGTAATTTCTACTTGAACATCTATTGAATGTGCTGACATTTGTATCTTTTCATGTAAAAGTTGAAGTGGCTGAAGAGCTGTAAATCTTTCCTTATACAAAATAATATCTACATCACTGTATTCTGTACACGCTTGAATTCCTGTCGCCATCGTAAAACCTATACTTCCACCAATTCCCCAGCAGTTATCTTTTAATAGATCCCTGAGATATTCGATTGTGTCTTCATGACTGTTAGGTGGAACACCATATGTCGCTTCTTCAGCCGTGATGACTTTTTGAATACTGTCTTTAATTGTGAGGGCAGCAAATCGTTCAGAACGATTTGCGCCTCTAAATCCAATAGGAACAATATGATCCAGTGTTTTCATTCTCCGCACGACAGCTATCGTGTTCGCTGTTTTTTCATTCAGTACCCAGCTTGGTATCGTTCCACTACTTATAATTGCTTGATTTGACTCCAAATAGACAATGTCATGGACGTTTATTTCCATTGTGATCTAATAGCATCCCGCACAGCAATTGAAGCTTTGCGGCCATTTTCAACAGCTTTTTCTGATGTTAAACGAACACGCAATGAATCCTCTTTTGATTGTAATATGTCAGTAGTCGCAGCTTCAATTGAGCTTTTTACTTTATTGACTTGTTCATCTGACGGTTGATCAGCATCTATATCTTGAAGTAATTCATGTATTGCTCCTAACGAGTAGAATGATTGAACATCATAGGCCATAGATGGGACTGTTTTTGCAAATTCATCTAGTTCTTCAACTGAACGCATCGTCACGAGAGCAGCTGATTTCTTTGACATGACATGTACCTGAATTGCTTCATCATCAAACGATAAGATTCTATTACTTTGCATACCATGTGATAAAAACGCGCCCGAAATAGCTTTTCCCACAATTAGAGTAACAAGTGGATGGCCATTCTGACGTGCAGCGGCATAAGCTTCTACACTTGCAGCACAAGCTAGGTAAATACCAAATAGTTCCTCATGGTACCCAAATGCTTGTCCTGGCACATCTACAATCGGAACAATAACTCTCTTTTCATCCAAATCAGCATCTTCTTCTATCGCTTCGCGTACATACTTTGCTACTGTCCATGCTTCTTCTAGACCAAACTCACCGTTTCTCGCTCTATAAAACTTTGATTCGTCATTTGGTACGACTGCAATATAACGCACTTTTTTTCCATCTTGTTCTTTATCTGCAACTAATACAGACGGAGTTGGTGATATGGATGGAGCATTATCAGTCAGTTTTTCAAACCATATATGTCCACGACTTTCTTGTTGACTACTTTGCTCATGTTTTTTCGTGGCCTGATATTGCGCACGATTCTTTAAATGATTCTGCGCCTCTAGAGGTTCAATTTTTTCCTTTACAGATATTTCATCGAGCATGCTCAAAAATTCTGTATACTGCAACGTTCGCTCAGCATACTTATTTTCAGTCCAAATGGATTCGATTGCTTTTATATAGTTCTGTAAGTCATCTTCCACAACCTTATCAATCAACGCACTTTCAAAACGGCCAGTTCCGCCAATCATTCTCCAAATGAATTGCTTATTCTTCGAGTTAAGTTCTTTAACGCCCGCTTCTTGCTCTACTACTTCAGGGCCGTTCATTCCCAATCTACCCTCTCTCGTCATGATGAGGGCTGAACATAATCCAGCAGTTAGTGACATCCCTCCGAATGAACCGATTTTCCCCGGAATTATACCAATCACTGGCACATGTTTCTTAATAGCGACAATCGCAGAACTTATTTCAGCAATAGATAGCAATCCATAGTTCGCTTCCTGTAATCGAACTCCACCTGTATCGTATATGATTATTGGATAGATCAAGTGACCATTTTCACAGTCTTCTAGCGCCCTCTCTAGAGCACCTGCAAATTTAGCACCTGAAACTTCTCCAATTCCTCCACCTTGGAAATTTCCTTCTATAGAAATGACAAGTGTTGACTTACCGGCAACAGTTCCTTTTGCAATGACCATTCCATCGTCACTTTGCGGAACTATGTTTTGCGCCTCCAAATGCGGTGATTCAAAGCCATCAAATGGACCTAACATCTCTACCATTGATCCTTCATCAAGCAAAATTTGCGCACGTTCTCTCGCTTTACTTTCAACTAAACTAACTTGCAACATGTTAGACATCGGTACTCACCTCCGCAGCTTGAGCCAATCGAATCGATACGACACCTGGCGTAGCACCAAAATCATTAATTTTAATAGAAGCCAAAATTTGTTGTTGAGCCATAAATCGTTCAATGACTCGTTCCCATGTATCCGCATATCCTGTAATGCCCGTTCGAATTTCTACAACCGTTTCTTTACCCTCTATTGGTTCCATCAAAATTTCTAAATCACCTGATCCTACTACTCCAATATGCGTCTTACTTTGAATGGGTTTATTCGCTGGAAACTTGTAAACTAACTTCTCCATATGAAAACCTCCTTTTTTTTGTTAGCCAATTCGAAATGAAAAATGTAGTTGCTAATAAATCTGCAGATCCACCTGGTGAAATCCAAGACTGCTGGAATTCTTTATCGAGACGTTCTACTGCTTCAATCGAAAAGTTTTTTATTATGTTATTTGCTTCCGTTTTAGCAAATTCTAATGCACCCAGTCCACCTCGATGAACTATACATGTATCATTAAGATTTGATATTAGCGCTAGCAATGTTAGTAACTTCGCTTCTAGTGGGTTGTGATCAAAACGCGCTTTCTCATAAGTTGGATAGCTGTACTTGCGAATATGTGGAAAGCCATATTGTGCTTCTTCTCTCGCGCCTGGCATTCCATATTTTTTCTTTACATTTAATCCGTTCGTTGGCTGATTTGGTATCATTCTGTCTGGTAGTTTCGCCAATTCTGCTGCATCATCAAGAACTTGTGGAAAAGAAATATCTCCTTTTCTACGAGCAGTCGCCGCGCAGATCAATCCAATTGACCAGATTGCTCCTTTATGTGTGTTGACTTCATTCGTCGCAGCAAACATAAGTTGCTCACCTGTTCGTCCGATTTCACCAAACTGCTCACGTAATCGAGTAGTAGGTGTTTTCCCATAATGTAATAGAGCCATGTTGTAAAATGTTTCATGTAAACTTAAAGCCGATTCACACATTAATGAAAGATTCAAGTCTACATGAGAGCCGTTATTGTGCAAATCGACCAAACCAGGTTTAGGTGTTAATTCCACTTCTTCAATTAAAGCTGCTACTGCTTCATTCGCTATAGCCACGCAAATCTTTTGGTGCATGTGACATTCACTCCTTACCAACTCTTGAATCTCGCAGGCGGCTCATATAAACCACCTGACCACTGAACCAAATCATCAATACTTTTTGCGGCTAGTAATGACCGATTGGCTTTCCCTCTTTGGATATTCATATCTTCAGGCATCGCTACCATCCCACGATCTCGTAATTGCTGTGTTTTTTTTAGATCATGTTCCATTCCAAGTGGTGTTACTCCAGCGATTGAAGCAATCATTTCTCTTCGCTCAGCAGGGCTATCTGTTTTATACAAATAGGCAATTCCCTCTTCTGTTACTACGTGTGTAATATCTTCTGCATAAATCATGACTGGCGCAACTGCTAAATTAGCTTGTTTTTTCACATCAATTGCATCTAATCGCTCCACAAAAACAGGCGTATTTGCATCTTGAAAAGTTTCCGCGACCTGAACAACTAACTTTTTACCTCTTGCAAGTTCATCTGTAGAAGTCATCATATTATACCAAGCCTCTGTTGAATGACGTCGGCCTCCAGGATTGTGGCCCATATTTGGCGCTCCACCATAGCCTGCTAAACGACCTTTTGTTACGGTAGATGAATTCCCATACGCATCCATCTGTAAAGTAGAACCAATAAATAGATCTGCTGCGTACTGACCTGCTAATTGAGCTAATGTTCGATTAGACCGCATACTACCATCCTTACCCGTGAAGAACACGTCTCCTCTTGCTTGAACGTACTTTTCCATACCAAGTTCTCCACCAAAACAATAAATACTTTCTGCCCAACCGGACTCTATCGCGGGGATCAGTGTAGGATGTGGATTGAGTATCCAGTTTTTACAGATCTTCCCCCTTAGACCTAGACTTTCACCGTAAGTTGGCAATAATAATTCAATAGCAGCTGTATTAAAACCAATTCCGTGATTTAACGATTGAACTCCATGTTTTTCATAAATACCTTTAATGCACATCATGCCTTGTAACACTTGAATATCCGTTATATGTCGTGGATCACGTGTAAATAATGGCTCCAATTCGTAAGGCTTATCTGCTTCTACAATGAAGTCTACCCAAGAACTCGGGATGTCGACACGAGGTAATTCATCGACAATTTCGTTCACCTGGACAATGACAATTCCATCACTAAATGCGGCTGCTTCTACAATCGTAGGTGTTTCTTCAGTATTAGGTCCCGTATACAAATTACCTTTTCTATCGGCTTTATCTGCAGCGACTAGTACCACGTTAGGTATTAAATCCACAAATAATCTTCCATATAGCTCCACATACGTATGAAGATCACCAAGTTCTAATTTACCGTCCTCCAGCATTTGCGCAATTCTCATGCTTTGTGGTCCGGCATAGCTCATATCTATTCGCTTCGCAATGCCTTCTTCAAATATATCTAAATGCTCCGGTCGAGATACACTTGACATGATCATATGCAAATCATGGATTTTTTCTGGATTCACCATTACTAATGATTGAGATAGAAATGAAGCTTGTTTTTGATTGTTTCCTTCAAGCACTACACGATCACCTGGTTTAATTAGTAACTCTAAAGCCTCTATAATTTTATCCGTAGGGATGATCAAACCATCAACCAACTTGTTAACGCTTTCAATTATTTGTTGTTTTTTTTCAACTCTCTTATTCCATGATCTTCTAGTAGTATTTATCATATCTACACTCCTTTGTTTTTCTCTACATACAGACAATCATCTATTCCATTTGTAGTGACCGCATAACTATGAATATCAGAAAAGCCTTGATTTGCTAGTCGCTTCAATACCTCTCCAGGTGGCATTTCAATAAATTGCCGTACACCACTTTCATGTAAAACAGTTGTAACATCATGCCATCGAACAGGTAACGCAATACTCTCTGCTAAGTCATCTGAAATATCTTCAGCCCGTCTTAACACTCGAGCATTTCTATTTGCTATTACAGGGATAGATGGACGTCTCAATTCCAAAGAGCCTAATCTTTCTTTCAATTTTTTCTGAACTGGAAGGAATAATGGTGAATGAGAAGGTGTTGTGACACGTAACATTTTCGCCGAACTCGCTCCTTTTCCATCTACTTCTTCAATAACTTGTCGCATAGCTCTTTTATGTCCAGATAATGTTAGCTGTGTTGGCGAATTGCGGTTAGAAACATATACAGGAAATTCTTCTGTATGGATAGTCGAAACTACTTTTTCTAATTGAACTTCTGTTAACCCAACAATGACAGCCATTCCATAATTCTCGTCTTGAAGCCCTTCCATTAACTCTCCACGTTCTTTCACTAACAACAAAGCGTCTTCAAATTTCAAGACATTTGCTATTACAGCGGCAGCGAAGGCTCCAACCGAATGACCTGCAACAAATTGAGGCTCAGATCCTTCATCTATAAAATATCTTGCTGCTGCCACACCTGCTGTCAACATAGTCATCTGCACATTTTTTGTACTACTCAATGCTTCTTTTGTTTGTAATGCGAGTATGGATTCATTTAGTATTCCCGAAGCTGTATTTATTGTTTCGGTCACAACAGTATCTTGAGGAAGATCATCTAAAAACATTGGATACTGTGAACCTTGACCAGGAAATAACCATGCGCTTTTCATATTAACCACCTACAATAATTTACTTTTCACGCTAAATATTACATCCTCAGTATGTTTACGTAAAATCGATTTCACTTGAACAATATCATCCTTCACTAAACAACCGTAAATTTGCTTATGTTCTCTCACTGACTTCTCAATCATCTTATTACTGGAAAAATGAATAACCTGAATACGTAATAACGGTAATGATATTTTGCTGTACATATCAATCAATACACTACTCTTACTCAGCTTCAATATTAAGTAATGAAATTGATAGTTTAAATGAGCATATTCTGTAATATCATCTACTATAGTCATGTGATGGACAAGTTCCTTCATCTCTTCTAATAACTCTGTTTCTTGACTAGGTTTAGTCAAGCGTTCTACTGCTAATAACTCTAAAGAATTACGGACATCCAATAAATCTTTCATCTCATCGATTGTGTATCCTTTAATAAAGGCACCTTTTCGAGGTACACGTTCAATAATTCCTTCCATTGTGAGTAAATAGATTGCTTCTCGAACCGGAGATCGGCTGATTTGGAACTGTTCAGCGTAATTACTTTCAACAACTTGTTCGCCAGGTTTTAACTCATTGTTTAATACTTGCCCTAGTAATTGGTTCGCTACCATTATCGATAAAGCGTTATCTAATGACTTCTCAAAGTATTCCATTGGCTCACCTCAATTAAGATACATAGTCGACTGTATACTATCATATTATACAGTTAGAATGATTTATTCAATAGAGAATGTTGAATATTCTAATAATATTTAATATTTTGCTTGCTTATCTTAGATTTATTGATTATCCTAAGTTTAGAATACAGTCGACTAAATATTATTAAAGGAGTGAACGAATGGTAATTTATGGTGTAGCAATATTAGCTGCTTGTTTTTTAGTAGGTATGTTTTTTGGTGAAATCGTTGGAAGCCTGATGGGTGTAGATTCCAATGTAGGCGGTGTAGGTATCGCCATGCTATTACTTATTGTTGTAATTGATAGACTACAAAAGAAAGACATGTTAAGTATGCCAGCTCAATCTGGAATGGCTTTTTGGAATGCCATGTATATACCTATCGTAATTGCTATGGCAGCTAGTCAGAATGTGTTAGGCGCTTTAACTGGTGGACCTTTGGCTATTGTCGCTGGTGTGGTTACAGTCGTGATAAGTTGGTTCTTCGTCCCTATCTTAAGTGGTAAGAAAGCAAAGGAATCTGAAATCGAATTCAATAGAACTAACCCACTAAAGCCAAAGGAGGCGAATTAACATGTTTTTGGAAGCGGTTACAAACGCACTCGAATCAAATGGATTGATCACAGGCTTTATAGTTGTAGGTATTACAATGTATGTTGCTTATCTAATATCTAGCAAGCTTACAAGAGGGCTTGTGCATGGATCTGCTATTGCAATAGTTCTTGGTTTAATACTCGCCTATTTTGGAGGTCTCTTTACAGAAGGAACAAAAGGTTTATCCGATGTTTCCTTATTTGCCGGAATTGGTTTTTTAGGCGGAAGTATGTTGAGAGATTTCGCAATTGTAGCTACCGCTTTTGGTGCAAACTTTGATGAAATTAAGAAAGCGGGTATTCGAGGTGTACTCTCTCTATTTTTCGGTATATTCCTTTCGTTCTTTGTCGGCGTAGTCATCGCGTTATTGTTTGGTTATACTGATGCAGCTAGCCTTACAACAATAGGTGCGGGTGCTGTTACGTATATTGTTGGCCCAATAACAGGTGCAGCATTAAATGCGAGCTCTGAAGTTATCGCCATTAGTATAGCAGCTGGTTTAGTGAAATCAGTTCTGGTAATGGTAGGAACACCATTTGTAGCAAGATTCATTGGACTTAATAATCCTCTGTCAGCTATGATATACGGAGGATTGATGGGTACTACTTCTGGCGTAGCAGGAGGCTTAGCCGCTACAGATATACGATTAGTTCCTTATGGAGCCGTAACTGCAACATTCTACACAGGTTTGGGTTGTTTACTTTGTCCTACCTTACTTTACTTGATTACGAACTCGATATGGTAATAGTTTTATTTACTTAATTTAAATTTTTCCCATTCAATACTATGTAAAATGAGGAATTTCATGTATCTATTTATTATCTTTTTGACATTTGGGGTATTGACGGGCTTACTGTCTAGTCTATTTGGATTCGGTGGCGGTTTTGTTGTAGTTCCTATGTTATACATAGTATTACCTAAATCAGGTTTTCCTGATTCACTAGTAATGTATGTAGCAATAGGAACATCCTTGGCCATTATGATTGTAAATTCCACTAACTCTACAATATCTCATCATCGCAAAAAACACATCTTGTGGTTTATCTTTTTACAACTTGCTCCAACAATCACTGTTGGCGCAATAATCGGAGGGTTGGTTTCCCCTTTAATTGAAGGAGATTATCTCAGATATTTGTTTATTACTCTAGTCGTGTACACGATCTTTTCATCTCTTATTACGAAAAGCTTTATAAATGTCAAAACGGATTCTATACAGATGCCAAGTCGCTTGAAAACATCGCTCATCGGAGGAGTAATTGGGTTTATTTCTACTTTACTTGGAGTTGGCGGAAGTTTAATGACCATACCATTTTTGCGTACCTGTCGCTTAAAAATGATCAATGCTGTTTCACTAGCCACACCTTTAAGTCTTCCCATAGCGATTTTCGGAACGGTAACTGCTATATATAACGGTTTTAACTATCCTGGTCTACCTGCATGGTCTTTTGGTTTTGTTTATATTCCAGCTTTTCTTGGCATTGTACTTGGAGGTTTTATAGGTGTGCCAATCGGAACACGTATTTCTCACATCCTACCTGATCGATTATTCTCTAGAATTTATTTATTATTACTCTTGATTGTTGTAATTACAATGATCTTCGAATAATACACAAAGATAAAAACTGTCTTAGAAGTCATCCTACTGACTTCTAAGACGGTTTTTTATTTAATAGAAGTACTTGTGTGAGAAACTAAAGTGAATGTTTAAACATTCACGTTAGTTTCATGCACAGGTGTTTTTTTACTTTACCATAGCTCCAATAGCTTAACTCTCGCATTCACTAAACTCTTCCCTGTTTGTGCAAACATCAGTAAATTTCTTGTCACTACCATCTTTCCCGATACCATTCGATCAATAATGCTACGGGCGTTCCATAACATATCGATATCTACCCCTTATTCCAAAAGTATTCTACATCCGCCCCCCCTCCTAAATACTATGGGTAATCACTACCCCGACGCACTCACCCCCTTCAATACAACAAAATTAGAACTATCCACCAGCCGACCTAATCAATCAAAAGCACCCTACATTTCACCAATACACCCAAAAACACCAACCCACACCGCATAAAAAAGGAATAATAAGGACATGATGAATAAAAGAGTAAAGAACCATCAAAAATCATGCGTACAACCGCAAAACACCAAACAGTAAATGAGGTAGTGTATGGGCTTTTTCAAAAAGAAATATAACACTAAAGTACAATCCACTTCCGCTAGACAAATGAAGAAAACCAGTTCAACAAATGATCTTAAGACAAGTCTTCAAGACAATATACAATATGTAAAAGATAGCCTGGGCGAAAGCTCAGATATTGTCATTCGAGAAATACGAATTGGGAAAGGTGGATCGGTTAAAGCGGGGATTTTCTATACCGACGGGTTGACTGATACACCTGCATTGCAAAACTTCATAATGGAATCCTTGATGTTAGACATACAAGGTACCGAGTTAGAAAAGAAGTTAACGCCTGAACAAGATCTGTTAACTGCATTAAAAGATTTTGCGATGACGGTAGGAGAGATTAAAGATGTAACCAATTTTGATGATCTTTTTACTTCCCTTTTATCTGGCGATACTATTCTGTTGGTTGATGGATATTGCGAAGGTCTGGTCATTGGCAATAAGCATTGGATTGAGCGTGGGGTAACTGAACCTATGTCTCAGACAGTAGTTAGAGGGCCACGGGAAGGTTTTACCGAAAATTTGCGTGTTAATACGGCATTAATTCGTCGGAAACTTAAAGATCCGAGTCTATGGATGGAGTCAAGAGTGATTGGAACGCGCACGAAAACAAATGTGGCCATTATGTATATTAATGGCGTTGCAAATGACAAAATCGTGAACGAAGTCCGTTTACGTTTGGACCGAATAAATATTGATGGTATTTTGGAAAGTGGTAATATTGAGGGTTTTATTGAAGATTCAACGTATTCCCCTTTCCCTACCGTTTATAATACCGAACGACCTGATGCAGTAGCTGCAGCGCTGCTCGAAGGACGCATAGCCATTTTAGTAGATGGAACACCTTTTGTACTAATCGTTCCCGCACTATTTGTCCAATTTTTCCAATCACCTGAAGATTACTATGTGCATACAGGAATCGGGAGTCTGATTCGAGCCCTTCGCTTCCTTGCATTCGTGATTGCTTTGCTTGCACCTGCGTTTTTTATTGCAATCACCACTTTTCATCAATCTATGCTACCTCCTGCACTTCTCATTAGTCTGACGGCCCAACGAGAAGGTGTGCCATTTCCGGCATTTATTGAAGCCGTCATAATGGAAATCACTTTCGAAATCTTAAGGGAAGCGGGTATAAGAATGCCCCGCACCATCGGTTCAGCCATGTCGATAGTAGGCGCATTTGTTATTGGGACCGCAGCGGTCGAAGCGGGCATTATTTCAGCTGCCATGGTAATCGTCGTTTCCATAACCGCCATATCAAGTTTTGTTTCGCCTACTTACAACCTCGCGATCTCTGTGAGGATACTACGCTTTGGATTTATGGCGCTGGCTGCTTCGTTTGGCTTATACGGAATTGCCATAGGTTTAATTGCTCTCATTCTTCATTTATGCAGTTTACGTTCTTTTGGTGTACCTTATATGTCACCAATAGCTCCATTTAATATGTCTGATCAAAAGGATACATTAATTGTTGTACCTATATGGAAAATGTTTACTAGACCTCGCCTAACCAATCAAACAAATAAGGTTAGGCAACAAGATCCTTCTTCTGCAAAGCCACAGCCACCAAAAAACAAGGAATAGGAAAGGAGTACATGATGAAAAAATGCATATTTCTACTCATTATTCTCACTCTCTTCTTGTCGGGGTGCTGGGACAGAAGGGAATTAAATGAGCTGGGTATCACCATGGCATTAGGTATTGATAAAATAGAAAATGAGTATGTAGTAAGTGCTCAAGTGGTCGTACCTTCGGAAGTATCCATGAGGGCAAGTACGGGACGTTCAGCGGTCACTCTCTTCCAGGCAACGGGAGACACAGTATATGAAGCCTTTCGAAAAATGACAAAGAATTCCCCGCGAAAAATTTATCCGGGACATCTTCAAATACTGGTCATCAGCGAAGACCTGGCAAAAGAAGGAGTAGCTGAATCATTAGAGTTGCTGTCAAGGGATTGGGAGCTTCGATCAGACTTCTATGTAGTAGTTGCGAAGGATATAACTGCTTCTGAAGTATTGAATGTTACTACGGCAATAGAAAGTATTCCAGCCAATAAAATGTTTAATGCTCTTAAAGTATCAGAAAAAAACTGGGCCGGAACAGAAGGCGTTATATTAGATGAGCTAGTAACTAATCTTATAAGTGACGGAAAGGAAGCTGTGTTAACAGGGATTCAAGTATTTGGTAACAAAGAAACAGGATCGAGTAAACAGAATGTGGAATCGATTACTCCTTCTACGCAAATTCAATATGATTATTTAGCTGTGTTTAAAGAAGATCAGCTAGTCGGCTGGCTAACTGAAGAGGAAAGCAGAGGGTACTCGGATATCACCAACAATGTAAAAAAAACCGTAACCTCTATTTCTTGTCCTAAAGGGGGAAAAATCGCTATAGAGATTCTTTATTTTAATTCTACAATTAAAGGCACTATAAACAAAGGAGAACCTGAGGTGGATGTCAAAATTCAGGTAGAAGGTAATGTAGGGGAGGTACAATGTTCAATCGATCTTACGAAACCAGAAACAATTGATGAGCTACAGGTAATTTTTGAAAAAGAAGTGAAAGAAACTATAGAACAGACAATAGATTCAGTACAAAAGCAATACAAATCAGACATTTTCGGATTTGGTGAGGCCATTCATCGATCCAATCCTAAAGAGTGGAAAAAGATGAAAGAACATTGGGATGAAAAATTTTCAGATTTGACCGTGAATGTTCATGTTGATATGAAACCCCTTCGTACCGGTACAGTAAGTAATTCCTTCTTAGAAAAAATAAAGGACTAATACATCATGCTAAAAAGTATAGGAATACTCTTGTTAGCAGCTGCCATTCTGTGGTTTGAAGTTCCCTCACTCTTGGATAAAAAATATAAGAAAGAATTGCTCGTTTTTTCAATTCTTCTAGCAATTGGAGTAGTGCTGGGCATAATACTTGCTTTTGGAGTAACTATTCCGTCCCCATTGGACTTACTAACTTTTTTGTTTACACTGCTAACTGACCTTATTGCTCCATTGTTAAAGTAAAGAACCATATGGAGGGAAAGGTAGGATATTACATGCAAAATATTAAAATTAATCCATATCAATTTCTAGTTTTGGTAATTTTTTTTACTGTCGGTACAGGTATCTTAATTGTCCCGTCAGCTTTAGCTGCTGAAGCGAAGCAAGACGCTTGGATTGCCGCTATAATTGGTATAGGAATCAATTTATTGGTCATATGGCTATTTATCACTATAGCTCTTTGGTTCCCTCATCTCAACTATATCCAAGTTAATGAAAAACTATTTGGAAAATGGATAGGTAAAACCGTTTCTGTACTATTTGTAATCATGGCTACTTTTTATACTTCTAGCCTTTTGTATTATTCCGCGACATTTGTAGCGACCAATATTATGCCAAATACTCCTTTGGTAGCTCTCCATATTCTTATGATAGGAATTGTCGTCATGGGAATCCGTCTTGGATTGGAAACAATCGCTCGTTCTGCAGAAATCCTCATTGTTGTTTTCATTGTCCTATTCCTCATTTTAGTGGGGTTTATTTCTCCACAAATCAAGTTTGAAAACTTACAGCCTGTATTTGAGGTAGGTACAAAAATGATCTTTCAATCAAGTACTTATTTTGTTACTTCATCTTCTGTCAATGCAATTGTTTTATTAATGATCTTCCCTGCTTTGATCAACAAAATGAAACAAGCTAAAAAATACTTTTTCATTGGTCACTTAATAGGCGGGTTCTTCATCTTCATACTTACATTTTTGAGTGTTTCGGTATTAGGTGCTGAGGATACGGCAAGACAAATTTATCCAGGTTATGAATTAGCCAAAAGGATAAGTGTTGGGGATTTCGTACAGCGAATTGAAGGATTAATGGGTTCGCTTTGGTTTATTGCTCTCTATTTTAAGACGGTTCTTTATTTTTACGCTTCCGTTTTAGGGATTACACAAATTTTAAATTTGAGAGACTACCGCCCCTTAACATTGCCGTTGGGAATGCTTGCCGTGATCCTCGCTCTCGTGATCTATCCGAACGTCGTGTACCAAAAAGTAGTGGAACAATCGATTGAAATATTCTTTTCCGTATTTATTGGACTTTTCTTACCTCTTGTACTCACTATCGTCTATGCTTTTCGAAAAAACAAGTTAAAACAGGAACCCGACAGCTCTTAGAATGAATTTACTTACTAATCGAACGTAACTTATGTAGCAATCCAGCTGATCTTCTAATGGAAGTTCACTGGATTTTATTATTGTTCGTGAAAACTTAGTGATTTATGATTTACTTTGCGATTCCACTTCCATCTCTCTTCCAGTTTATAATGCACGATGCACCAAACGTTTCCCCGCTTCTACATGTCCCACATACACTGGAAACTGCACTATGCGCTTTCGATACTCATACAAACTTTCCTCTATCCCCGATTCCACAAATGTTAATAAATTCGGCATCAACCGGTCTGCGTGTGTGACCTTTACACCGGTCTCACGAAATGTTTCGCTATGTAACTGATAAGCGTCTGCTTCTTTCTTACCGAGATAAAACGCATACCAATTCGGTTGCTTACTTTCCACCACAAAGAGCTTGATCTCGCCAATACATAGCGTGTTTTCTTTCATCGATTGCTGGATCGCTTCTTGGTCGAACTCGATCTCTTTCAGTTTTTCACTATCTTCGTCCATGCGGAGCTTTCGATTCGTGATCGCCCAGAAGATGCTGTGGGCGGTTAGAGATATGTCGGTGTCCACTGCGTAATCGAATAGTTCTTCAACTGTGATCATAGGTACACTCTCCTTTTTTGGGGTACCAGGTCCCCGGAGTATTCAGAATTGTTCGGGGACCTGGCACCGTCACCGATGTGTCACCGAATCGATGACAGTCGGCCGTTGTCTTTGTTGTAATACACCGTGAAGCCGCCAACTGGACCGTTGCGATGTTTAGCGACCGTAATTTCAAGATGGTTTTTGAGCTCTGATTCCTGATCGTAGTAATCTTCTCTGTAGAGGAAGCACACGACATCTGCGTCTTGTTCGATGTTGCCGGAGTCTCGTAGGTCGCTCATCATCGGTTGCTTGTCTTGTCGTTGTTCGACTGCTCTCGAAAGCTGAGACAGTACGACAACAGGACAGTTAAATTCTTTGGCCATCGTTTTTAGGTCTGCGCTAATTTGGCCGATCGCTTGGTTTTGATTATTCGTTGTTTCTTCCGGTCGAATGATTTGCAAGTAATCAACGAAGATAATCGGTCGTTTGTCAGGTTGTTCCCTGATGATTTTGCGGGCAGTGGCTTTTATTTGGCTCACTTTTATTCCGCTTCTGTCGTCAATACGGATTTTAGCGCTTTGCAGGTGCTCAAGTGCTGTCATCCACGTATCTTTCTGTGTGTTGTCGAAGTGTTTATATGGATCGCGCATCTTTAATCGACTGTATCCACCCGCAACTGATATCAGACGGTCGGTCATCGTTTTACGGCTCATTTCTAGAGAAAAGACGATCGGTAAATGATCGTTTAATCCGGCAGTTAGTGCGAGATGATTGAGTGTATCCGTCTTCCCCATAGAGGGTCTTGCGGCGATGACAATGAATTCACTGTCTTGGAATCCGTTCAGCAGATAATCCATCGGCTGTAAGCCTGTACTAATTCCTGTCATGTCCGGTCCTTGGATGAATGGGCGTTCGTACTGACTCACGAGGTATTCGTCAAGTAACAGAGTTTCATCAGACGTATGACCGGTATCCAATTCATCTAACGCTTTGACAACTTCATTCTTCTCCCATTGTTCGTTCTGTGCTGACTGGAGGATTCTCGCTGTCTCCAGTTTCTCCCACTTAGAAATGATGATTTCTAAATACTCGTCAAAGCGTGTTGGGTTGGCGAAGCGACGTAGTTCAGATACGTAATTGGCCCCACCAAGTTCTGCTGGTTCACGTGTCGATAGCAATGTGATGAAGTCGATCGAGCGTCGGTTGTTAGCTAATTCTTTCATGGTCAGATAAATGTTTTTGTGCAGTTGTTTCTCAAAAAATGCTGTCTGAATTCCACTGTCGAGTACCAAATAGTTTTCTTCCATCATCGTACCGAGAAGACTTTTTTCTACTAGTTCACTATTCATACATGTTCATCCCCTTTAGTAAAATCTAGCACTGGCAGAACGAGCAAGCGTTTTTTCGATTTCTGCACTACAGCTAGTTCATTGATATAGTTTTCGAAATTGGTTGCGCTAAATAATGTCGACGGCCGCAGAAAGCGGTTGAATTCAGCGTGGTTCATCCACTGTGACACTTTGAGATCGATGACTTTCATAAAGTCCTCTTGCGTATAGCCCTCTTTCACTCTGCCAGCGATCATCTTCTTAGTAGCTGCTGAAGTGGCCTTGAAGTGTTTTCCAGTTTTATCATTCAGATACTGAATCACAATATGTGCGACGTCGAGATTCATCTCGACTTGGTCTTTATTCTTTATTTTTAAAGATTCTTTAAGTTCTTTGGTTATTGGCTTGCCCAATTCCGCCACGTGGACTTGCTTAACTTCGACAGGTGCACATGGCGCTTCTGAGCAAGTGACTTGCTCAAGTTCGAACGTACTTGCTGGTAATTTGGTGTAGTCGATTCGATACCATTTCGTGTTGTCGATCTTCATCCGGTTATGATGATGTGCAGAAATGAGATAGCCCTTTTCTTCAAGATCATAAATAATACGTCTAATCGTGTTCGACGACCAAAACGTAAATTCTTTTGTCCAGTCACTATACGTTTTATAGATCCACCTATGGCCATCCCGAACATTCTTAGATATGAGCGAGCGGAAATGCACTTGTTGCATAACCAAGGCCCCGTTAATACCTACTAAGTGCACAAGCGACGGTAGTAGCGGTATCGGCTCTTCATCAATTAATAATTTCATTTGGTTGATCCCCCTGGAGATAAGTTGTAGATGAGTGCTCACTTTGCACTTCTCATACTCCATATAGAGAGTTTTTTAGAAAAGGATACTCATTTTAAAAATTAATTTTAAATACGTTAAAAAAGGGGAGAAGTTTAGCACTCCAACCCCTGTAAATTATGTACTTTTACACACACATCGCATAATTGATTTTATAGCATTTCGACGTAAAGTCTGGTCTGCCGGTCATGACGTTGAGATAGCCTATGTTTTCAAGTATTGCTTCATAGCTATTTCGCGCATATCCAATTCCCCCTCGATTTAAATTGCTCGCTTCATAGGTTATATAGAGTAATTTCTGTTTATCGATACACACTCATTGAAACTTACTACTATTGGATTGATCTATCATCATGTTTCGTAATACTTTTTAATTTTCTAATAGTGATTTTGGATATCTTTGGTATAATTATGTAGAAGTATGAAAATCAAGTGGTGTTCAACCATCATGTCCATTTATAGAATGATTACGATAAATAACGGGTGTTTAAAGAAAGAGGAGGGATTTTGTGTTCTGGTTAAGATTTGGGGTAATTATAGTATGCGTTTTTGCTGTTAATTCACTACTTAAGGTTCTTCTGAGGAAGCTACTTAAAATTGAAAAAGTAAAAAAAGAGTTTTTTTCTTATAATCACATAAATGAATTACATCGTAAAATAGATAAAAGCTTGCGTGTTTTTTCTACGATTAGCCTAATCACTCTATATTCTGTTCTACTTTTTTATTATGAAGATTTCATTTATCTGTTTATCTTCGCGATCATGGCTTTTACGATACTAGATTATATAATCAGTGCATTTTTCGAATGGAAGTATACACTCTATCCAAAACAATCGATTCTGACGATAACCGAAATGCTAGTAATAGTAGTAGCCACCATCATCGTTGTTCAATTTAACTTACTTGGCCTCTATTGAACGAAACGATGGATCTACGAATAAACAAAAAGTACCTGTGTGAGAAACTAAAATGAAAGTTTCCTACACAGGCACTTTTTTACAACCAATCATGTATGCTTTTCACACAAGCACTCATCGTAAGGTGTCCGTTTCCTTCAGCCGGCACAGCACATCAGCGACCATGCCATTACTCGCATATTGTGCGAGCGCTCCTGCCGCGAACCGTTCTTCTCGGACCATGTGGGTCAGCAACGCCTTGAGCACTTTCATGTCCGCAATGGGAATAGCCTCTGCCATTTGTTCAACAGTGGAGATACCCGCCGCTTCGAGCGTGTCCGGATAGTGGGTATCTGTCCAGTCCAGCTCATGATAGTCTCTAAGAAATTCATTCAGGCCCTGTTCGTATTCTACATGAAACAGCGATCCTTCTGTTATGAAGCTCCCAGGTTTCCGTTCAGCCGCCTGTTCGAAATAAGGTAGATGCTGATACAGCTTCCACCATCTTGTCATACGATTTCCTCCTTCGATGCTGATGCCTTTGTAACACTCCGCTCGAGACTTGTCTTAAGCACTCCGCCATCACCGTCCGAGCACATCCAAATTCAACAGGTTCTCCGGCTTCTTGCCTTCGAGCCCAGCCGTCAGGTTATCCGCAGCAAGCTGCGCCATCGCCACTTCCGTTTCATACGTCGAGGAGCCGATATGCGGCAAGGTGACGACGTTTTTCATCTGCAACAGCGGATTACTAGGGTCGACGGGTTCCTGTGCGAACACGTCGAGGCCAGCTGCGGCAATTTCGTTTTTCTGTAGTGCATCGATCAGGTCTTCCTCTACGACAGTGCCGCCGCGCGAGATGTTGAGGAAGATGGCGGACGACTTCATAAGACGGAACTGCTCACTGCCGATCATGCCCCGCGTTTCTTCGGTCAGTGGGGTAACGAGGCAGACATAGTCAGATTCTTTCAGCAGGTTCTCAAGGCTTCGGTAGGATGTATCGAACCGCTCCTCTGCTTCCGGCTTCTTCGTTCTCGTATGGTACAGGATATCCATATCGAAGCCGAACCGCGCGCGTTTGGCAATGGCATTACCGATGCGCCCCATCCCGATGATACCGAGCGTCTTATGATGAACGTCCATGCCATACCAATCATTCGTCAGGAGCCCTTTCCATAAGCCCTGTTTGACATAGCCATCGAGTTCGGGCAGCCTCCGAGCCGTCGCGAGCATCAGTCCCATCGCCATATCGGCCACTGTGTCGTCGAGCACGCCAGGCGTATTTGTCCCCATGATGCCGCGCTTCGTCAGCTCGGCAAGGTGAAGATTGTTGTAGCCGACTGAGACGTTGCTAATGATTTTCAAATTGGGCGCTTTGTCGAGCATCGCTGCGTTCCCGGGAAATCCGAACCCAATCACGCCTTCCGCTTCACGCAGGAACTCGAGGAAATCGGTGTCGTGCTCTGGATTTTCGAACAGCCGCACGTCATAGTCCTCCATGAGCCGGTCATACACCGGTTGCTCCAGCCACTGGTAAGCGAGTATTTTCTTCATGTACATTCCTCCTTTAGGTTGTTGCATACTGCCAGTATACCTGAATAGACTTTGAAAATTCAAAATCGAAAAGTACCTATGTGAGAATTGTATCGGGACCTGGTACCTCAAATCCAGAATGTGTGGCTCTTGTTCTCACCTCACTTGTGATGCCGTATGACTCGGTGAGTTTTGCATACATTGGCAGTGTCTTTACTCAATGAAAAATGCCCAGCAGTTAGCTGAGCACTTCTCGGAAGGATTATCTATGTAATTCACAATCTAGTAACTCGTGCGAGTAAGCACAACAGATGTTAACTTCTCAGTCCACGACCTTTTTCAATCAAATACCAATTGATTCCATAAAGTACAATGATAAAGGTAATCGAAATGACAATAGAGAATATAATTGGAACATCGATTACACCGAGAATCCCGAATCGGAATCCCGAAATCATATAAACAATCGGATTGAACTGTGATATAACCTGCCAAAATGGAGGTAACATCGAGATGGCAAAAAACACACCACCTAAATAAGTCAACGGCTGAAGAATGAACGTAGGTACAATAGACACATCGTCAAATGACTTGGCAAAAATACCGTTCAACAGGCCTGCCAAAGAGAACAAAATAGCCGTCATCAAAAACGTCAAGATAACTATGCTCCACGAGTGGACTTGCATTGGAACGAAAAACAGAGAGATAATTGTGACCAATATCCCTACGAGAATACTTCTTCCTATTCCTCCAATTACAAAGCCCCAGATAATAATATGAGTCGGTACAGGGGCAACTAATAGTTCTTCAATGTTCTTTTGAAACTTTTGCGAGAAAAATGATGATGAGACATTTGAGTAGGAACTGGTGATGACTGACATCATGATCAATCCTGGGACAATAAATTCCATGTAAGAGAATCCGTCCATTTCGCCAATCCGTTTACCAATCAAATTCCCGAAGATGATAAAGTACAAAGTAGTTGTGATGACTGGCGGGACCAATGTTTGGACCCAGATTCTTAAATAGCGGTTCGTTTCTTTGACCGATAAACCTTTTAATGCTGTTAAATATAATTTAAACATGTACATCCTCCACTACGCAGTTTCTTCTGTAAGCTTTAAAAATAACTCTTCTAATCGATTGGACTTGTTGCGCATAGATAACACTTTAATCCCTTGTTCTGTCAATTGGTTGAACACTTCGTTGATTCCTTGATCACGCGCTACCTCTACAGAAAGAGATCCATCGTCCATGAGTTCACTGGTATAACCTTTGATCACTGGCACCCGTCCTGAAGATTCGATATCTAAAATAATTGTTTCATACTGGAGCTTAGCCAGCAATGATTTCATACTAGTATCTTCAATCAGCTGCCCTTTTTGAATGATCCCTATGTTGCGACACAACATCTCCGCTTCTTCCAAGTAATGTGTTGTTAGAATAATCGTCGTACCGTTTGCATTCAATTCTTTAAGAAACATCCACATCTCTCGTCTCAATTCAATGTCTACACCAGCTGTAGGCTCATCAAGAATAAGTAAGCTCGGTTCATGCATCAAAGCACGAGAGATCATCAGTCGACGTTTCATTCCTCCAGAAAGCATCTGCGCCTGAACATTTCGTTTCTCCCATAAATCAGACTGCTTTAAGTATTTTTCGCTACGCTTTAGTGCCTCTTTCCTTGACACACCGTAATAGCCCGCCTGATTCACTACAATCTGCTGGACCGTTTCAAAAGGACTGAAGTTGAATTCTTGAGGGACCAAACCGATCTGCAGCTTGGCTTGCATTAAGTGCGTGTCCATATCATAGCCGAAGACATTAACTTTTCCTGATGTTTTATTGACGAGGGAGGTCACAATCCCGATAGTTGTAGATTTGCCGGCACCATTAGGACCCAAAAGAGCGTAAAAATCCCCTTCTTCCACTTTCAAATCGATGCCACGCAAAGCCTCGACACCACCAGCATAGACTTTTTTCAGATCTTTAATTTCTAATGCGTATGTCATTCTTATTATCTCCTCACGATCTTTTTAATCAGCTGCATGTAAATATCCATTTGCCAGTATACCATTCCTATATTAAAGGTACCAGGTTCCAGCACCAGTCTGAATGGTGTTAAAACCTAGTACTGTCAATAAAAATAAACTCAATAAAAAGTACCCGCCACCGATACGATTATCGAAAGCGGGTACTTTATTGGAGTAACATTTAGTAATTAAGAGATAAATAATAGAACAGTTGTAAAGAAGAAATACCATCTAAAGCTATCGGGATATCTCCGTTCTGTACTAGATGGTTTTTCTGTAAGAACTATTATTTTTTATTGTGATCTACCTTCACAAACACGAGTAATACCCATAGAAGCGGCTACTCCAACAAACAAAGTCGCTTCTATTGGAGAATATTCTCTTTGAAATTGATTATTCTGTTTTTCGAGTAGCACTTTTATTAAATGCATAATAGGCGGTACCAGCTATAAACAATCCTGTACTGAGCCACATCGTTATGCCGTTCCATTCCCCTTTTGATAACGTAATATTTGCGAGATTGAGAAGATGTATGGCTATAAGGAATAGATATAATCCAGTCGTCGTCTTCATTATTTCATACCTCCAACACATAACTTTTGCGTAATCTGAACACTATCTCTTATTGAAAAATCCTTTAATTAATTCATGTTATTCTTACCTTTGAGGCATCGTGTACGTCACAGAAGCACCGGCACTCTCTTCAATCCTACTAAATATTTCTTCAAGAATCTCTATTGCTCTTTCATTAGATTCATATTTACCCATACTTTTATTCCATTGATCCAAAAGACTACTTTCAATAAATCCTACGATATGTTTTCCTTTTACAGAGACATCTCTTACATTCATCAAGCTTTGTTTATTTTGTGTAAGTATCCATAACATATAATCATTCATCCTTCCTGCCCAAACTTCTCGCCTTCATTAGTAATCCCCATTATGATTTAACAGTTCATCTTCTACAACTGCACCAGTTTGCTTGGGAGTCTTTGTATTCTTACAACCTGTCTCATCCCCAATTATTTTGGAAGTATTTAATCACTTGTTTTAAGTTGATATGAAGGAACTAATACATGATCAACGAAGACTTTACAGTGGATACTAAAAAAACCACCCAAAGTCACTTTTATGCTCTTTGATTCATTTTCTTTATTCCTAATACGCCCATTTAAAGTCCCTCTAAATGCTAAGCCTAAATTTTCATCTTGCAATTCTCCATCTACATACAACTTCTCGCCTGTAAACCATCTATTCTCAACTTGTATTCGATGACCCTCATATATAGCTTCAAATACCTTCTTCATTCCGTCACCCCTATATTAGTCTTTGTCCGGTTATATAATAACTGCTTATTCTACGAATACATCCATTAACTATATTACTTTCCTTTTTCTCCTTAATTTATGTACGGATGAATGCCCTATAGGTTTCATTAAATTAAATGGCTCGATTACTGAAAAACACAGATCCTTCATTTTATAATCGCATTCAATAAAGGGATAACCTTCGGAAAACGTGTATATGATATAACCGGACATGTTCCGGAGGGCGATGAACCACTCCCCAACTGCAAAGATAGCCCCTACTACTTTTCAAGTGCCGGGTCCCAAAACAATTCTGAATAGTTCCGGGGACCTGGCACCTCGATTAACTATCGATTCATCGCTATTTTCACCCAGACAACGTATAATAGGAGATCCAGAAGAATCTATTTTTTCTTTAGTTAAAAAAAGAGGTGCAATTAAGTGAAAAAGATCGAAACAGCATTACCTGAGCAGTATGAAGCATTAAAAAAACAGGCCAATTATACGTCTAGTTGGCGAGAGCGTTTGGAAGCAGTCAACATATTATCGGATTATAACCATGACAAAGTCATAGATTTATTAAAAAATCGTATGCAGCATGATACTGTCCACCAAGTGCAATTAGCGGCCTATGAAGCACTTTTGGCGTTTGGCGAAGACGTGGAGAAACCATCACTTGCACGTTTTGATATTATCAAAAACACAGACAAGATCTTCCTTCGCGTGAAAAAGAGCTTGCCGAAGGACCATACTGTGGCAGACTTTGCGGATAAACTAAAACGTATGCGTTTGGATGTCTTTGATGCATATGAAGGCGACAAAGGCGTAGAATTTATGAATTGGTTAGAGGAACGTTGGGCAAAGTTGTAATCTGGAACTTTTATGAAAGAAAGCCATTTTCTCCGTTTGTGGAGAGAATGGCTTTTTATCTTACGGTGCGGTTCTTCGAAACTAATAGTATTATCGAATGAAGTTTCACCGTAGACACTAAAAGAACCACGGATATAATATATTTTCTAAATTGTAAATATCCATTTTATAAGACTATTAACTTTTAACCTCTTTTATATATTCCCAGATTTCACCGTTATCATTTGATTGATAAAGTGCACTACTATTACCATTATAATCACCATCTGATCCTTGCCCAACTAACATATTAAGAACCCCATCTTGCTCAAAGGGCAGACCTGGAAAATCAAAAGGTTTTATAGATTGTCCACTATCTAACTTCATTTCCTGAATGACATAACTTACCTCTTCGAAGGATATCCCTCCATCATTTGTACGATATAGTACTCCCTCAGTACCAGAAGGTCTTGCTGCCCTTAAGAATCCAATTTCATCATTAATAAAAGTTATTCCTGCTGCACTACCAACTGTTCCATTGAATGGATTTTGATTTATGACTGTCCAAGTTTCACCACCGTCACTGGTCTTTCTGAGTGAATACAAAGTACTTCCTAATGCTTTATCCGTAACATGTTATATATCCCACTTCTTTTGAGAGATAAAACTGTTCATTGGTATTAGGTATCTTTTGCCGATCACCTTCAAAACCATCTTGATATTGAGTTTTATTTGACTGACTCCAATCTGGGTCACCAATTAAATGATATCTAGCAGGTAGTATCTCTTTCTCTTTTCCAGGGACAAAAATAGATACCGTATATCCGATTATTTCAGATGTGAGTTTTGTAGGAGTCTGCTTCATACCATTCTCATCGATGTGAATAATCCCCTCAGTATTGTAGCCCCAATTTCTCTTCCCGTAATACACTACTCCATACTTACCTTCATTCCACATACCAACTGTCTGCTTAACTGGAATAACTTTAACCGTTCTTATTAAAGGCTCCACTAGTTTGCCCTCATCATAATCGGCATGTAGATATCCGTTTACTCTTATAGTAATAGTGGACGCTTTATTTTGATCATAAGTGATTAGAAAACTTTCCTCCTTCTCATCAGCGTTTTTCCCATAAACAAATGTATCGAAAGATGTGATTGTTCCATCCGGATTAAATTCAAGATAAAAATCACTTTCCATATATAATTTCTTCGGCAAAGCATATTCTTTATTTATATCTGTAAAAAATCCCTTCTACTCCATCCACATATATATTGTTATGTTCAAATTCAACTGAAACTTCATTTTTTAATCTATCAATAAACCAAGCTAGTTCGCCTCCGAAATTGGTTGCGCTTTGATAAATCTTCATTCCATAAAATGATGTTATGACTATCATAATTACAACAGAAACATATTTCCATGCCTTTAAATGAATCCATTTGTTGGGTTGAGGTTCTTTACCTTTCACAATTTTTATTGCAGAAAATGCAATGATAGAAATTAAAGATACTGTAGATACGAATAAAATAGAAACAGTATGATCTATTTTTCCATACATGCAGAGTGAAGCTAGTTCATAAAAAAAAATCCAATATACAAGTATGAATAGTAGATTTGTTAATAATGATAGCAATATCTTTTTCGGATTCCCTCTAAATATGTAAACCACTCCTAACCAAAGTTCGTAATCACTTCTACTTACTTTGAGGATACTTTATCTTGGAAAATCTTTGTCTAGTAGACTATTGATAGAAGCAGCCGAAATCCTTATTGAATAATCGCCCCTGATTATTGAAGATCGTAATTAAAGTAAAGCCCCTTTACCTCAATTACACTATTTCACTATATTTAAAGGATAAACCTTTTTCTTCTAATGAAGACCTCATAATAGGTAGGGAAGCTGGTCCAATTCCATGGATTTTCAGAATTTCTTTTTCGGTGTACTTTGAGAGTTTTTGCAAAGTATCGATCCCCCCATGAACTAAGGCATTTCTAGCTGGTGAACTTAGTTTCGAAAGGAAGCCACTTTCAGGTTTATTCTCTTTATCGCAAGTAGGGCAACTTTTGCAGTCACTAATTTTGTAAAACCTATGTCCTTTTTCACACACCCTTAATTCTTTTTCAGCTTTCAAAATAACCACTCCCAATATATATTGATTCAATGTTAACATATTATTTTTCTATACTTAGTTATACAACCCCATAAAAACGCTGAATGTCCCTATTAAAGAAACTTACTTCTTCTGTTTATATGTACTTCTTTATAATATCCCTTAACGTTACTTAAGAACATAGCCCGATTACTGAATAGGCTGCAAATCTCTTATACAAGATTCGCCCCCGATAAATTAATAAGAAATTTATCTTTCTATTTCTAACTCCTTCGGCATCATGCTCATATCCATGTACAACACATTCCAACGGTGACCACCTAAATCAGCAAAACCGCACCCGTACATCCAACCTTGGTTCTCTGAGGGCTTACCAAAAATTGTGCCTCCAGCCATTAACGCCCTCTTTGCTATTTCATCTACTTCTTCTTTACTCTCTGCATCAATAGAAAACAATACTTCAGTAGCTTGTTTTGTATCGACTATTTCATGTTTTGTGAATTTTTTAAAAACCGAAACAGGAAATAGCATTACGGCAGCATTATTCTCTCCAATGACTAATTGAACTTGATCGCTAGTACCAGGTAGTGTATTCGTCGGAAATCCAAGTTTGCTATAAAACTCTTTTGATTTATTTGTATCTTTAACTGGCAAGTTGACCCAAAAATTTCTCATCATTGTTATTTCTACTTTTTAATTTACTTTTACTTTCCAATATATTTTTCAGGAAGATATAAAACTCCTTCTTTCACTAACTGTACCCAATTGCCGAGTGAATTAACTGAAGTGATTCCAAAATCCTTCTTTTATGCGACGTGCTACTAGTAGTTATTCACTCTTTTCCATAACCGCAAAATAATTTTGTTCGCTATCGGCAAAATTAAATACCTTTCCCGAAGGCATATTTATAATTTCTCCGACTGTGATATTTTTATTTGACAGGGTGCTATGCAACTTATCAAGATCTTCCGAGAAAAACATTAATGAAGGTGTGCCAAGATTCAATTCTGGTTGCATTTTAGAAATTATTCCCTTATTGTGAAGTATAATGCTTGTTTCGGCTTCCTTTGTTGGTGCTATTTCAATCCATCTCATTCCTTGACCGTTATCTTCATCTGATATTAGGATAAACCCTACTTTTTCTATCCAAAAATCCACTGCTTCATCTTGGTTATTAACATACAACATAATTTGACCGATCTTATTAATCATTTTCTTCTCCCCTTATCAATAATTTACCGCTTATATTTATTGTTAGATTCAATTTGATATTTATACAATCTGTTGGACCTATTACTAAAAGAGCACAAATCCTTCATGGTACAATCGCATCCGATAAAGGGATAGTCTTCGGAAAACGTTGATGTATGATGTAGCAGGACGCGTTCCGATGGCCGGTCAACCATAACCCAACCGCAAAGATCGGCTTCTCAGGTAGCAGGTCCTGAAATGACTTTGAAAAGCGCCATAATTCGGCGCTTGATTACAGGCACTCAATTGTAGTGAATTAACAAGAATACAGTTCCATTATTTTGTCTTCGGTTAATGTATTTAAGGTCCTCATATCAACAAAATAAGGTAACTGCCATTGCTGTGTTCTCGTCGCTTGTTTACTAGTGGGACTATCCCAGCTTGGATACACTCTTATTGCCATTTTTCCTTTTGTTGAACTGGATCTAAGAATATTCTGTTTGAACATCACTTCCTTTGGGAAAATGAATTGTCCAAACTCGTGTTCACCTTTAAAAGTAGTGATCACGAACAAATCAGGTGCTTCCTCATATGAATAGGGCTGATTCTTATTGTTATCATCCTTTTCCCAAAACGCAACAAACTGCCCTACTTTACCAGGTGTTATATTCGCTACTCTGAATCGAACTGTTCTAGAAGATATTTGAAATGTACCAGCCCCATACTTAGCATTTTGTTTTTCTTCATACACCGAATTTAAAAGTAAATTATTTGGCTCATACATCATTTCGCTAATATAGGTTAATGCTCTATAAAAATCTTTCATTGTTTTACTCCTCGAACTCGTTATTTTTTACAATATTATCCTGATAAATATAGTTACTAGCATAACACCCTTCTTTCAATTGTAGGGTTCGGTTCATTCGATAACTTGTTTTACACCTTAAAAGGCTGGAAATAATCCTAGTTGTTCACTTCACGAACGCGTCTTTTTGTAATCAGGTGCCAGTTTCTTGAGAAAAAGTACCTGTGTGTAAAACAAGCATTCACGAAATTTTCGTGCACAGGCACCTTTAATTTTATTGGAATCAACATCAAATCCATCATTCTAAATGAGTACAAAGAAGGCCATCTGAATGATTTCTCAATCAGATGGCCTTCTGCTATACCTATATTGTACGGGAACTACTACTCCAATTTCATGTATAAACTTAATAGTTACGGCATCTGGTACTTTGAATCAATACAGTGGCGTCAAATACGGATTCTTCGGCTCCTCGATTTCATCGACTTGCTCCGCCCGTACGGAAGCCATCCTCTGATCGTGATAGACCAATTCTTCTATCGTCCCGGTCACCTCGATCCACGTGTCATCCTGGAGCGACCCGAACTGTTCGCCCAACGCAATGGTGCCGAATACGCTGGCATCGGCGACACAGCAATTCATCGCATAGCGAGCTACGATGATCTGGTCTTCGGCGAAGTCCGGCTCGCGGTAGACAAAGCCTTTGATGGAGACAGTTTTGCCGGTGAAATCGTCCAGAAAAAAGTTGATCAGATAGCTCACATCTAGATAGTTTTCATCCGTTATTTCAATATGGTCCATGGCTGAATATTCCTTAAGCTGGTCGCCGTAGATGGCCATGATGTCCGAGTCGGCGTCCGCCTCCGTGGTGCCTTCTTCGTCGCTGACGCTGTTCGCCCCTTCTACCCCGCCGTATTCACTGTCCGTCTGTGCGATGCCCGGCGTATTGTACAACCCGCCGCCATATTGGACACCCCTGTTGGAGGCGACCGTGCTGTCGACGGCCTTCTCGGGTAGCCCTAGACCGAGGACGACGGGCAGGATGAACAGCAGATAGATGCAGGTCTTGGTAATGAAAGAGCCTTTCATCTGATGGTCGACCCCGCAGTTGCATTCCATATCTTCCTTCAGTTTCGGCGACAGGCTCTTGAATAAGAGAAAGATCCCGATAATTAGGAAGCAGCCCCCGGCAAAATAGACGAATGGCAACATTTTAGGCGCGATATAGAGCTGAATCGTATCATTCACGACGAATTTTACGATGAGCAAGGAGAAGCCAAGGAAGATGATGGCCCTCAGGAACATGTGGAATTGCAGTGAAGCGTTCGTTTTCCTGTTTCTTATGAGTTTCATTCCTCCCTATATCAGAAAATAATGGACCAGCATCACTGAACTGAATGTGACGGCGGTGATGGTGATCATCAATATGAGTACGAATCTGGTCTTAAAATAGGCAAAGTACAGCAGAGTGTTCTTCAGGTCGAGCAGCGGTCCGAACACTAGAAACGCCAGCAGGGAAGTCGTCGAGAATTGATTGGAGAAGGAGGACGCCACAAATGCGTCGGCTTCCGAGCAAAGGGACAGGATGAACGCCAGGCCCATCATGATTCCAGTCGCCCCCGCTTCCGTCGATGTCAGCGCAACGAGCATCGTCCGGTCCAGGAAGACATTGACGATACTTGCCAGGAAAGCGCCAAATATCAGGTATTTCCCCATGTCAAAGAATTCATCGCTCGCATGATAAAACGTCTGCTTGACCTTACTGGTCCTGACGGTTTTCCGGATACCCGCCGCGCCGGTCAGACCGTCCTTCGTCCATCTCAGCTGGTTGGTGCTCCCAAACAGCCGGTAGATAATGAAGCCAATGACGATCGACAAGGTAAAGCCGAGTCCCATACGGAAGTACAGTACGGACAGATCTTGTTGGAACGCATAGTAGGTGGAGGCGGCAACGATCGGATTCAGGATGGGCGCTGACATCATGAGGACGACGCCGAAATGGAGCGGCATCCCTTTCTTAATGAGCCTGCGCACTACCGGGATGATGGCGCATTCGCAGACAGGCAGCACCGCACCGAGGAGAGCCGCTGAAATTAAGCCGATATAGGCATGTTTCGGCAGCACCTTCCGCAAGGTTTCCTCCGAAACGAACATCTGGATGAACGCCGACGTGAACACACCAAGGAGGACGAACGGGAACGCCTCCAGCAGGATACTGATGAAAATGGTGTTCACGTGCAACCATTGGTCGGGAACTATGATACCGAAGTACTCAAGCACTTCGGTGTTGTAAAGGAATAGCATAACGAATACGAGAAAAGCCAGTATTCCGATTATATCTCTCATTATAGTTACCATCTATCGCGTCACATCCTCCTTTTTGATCGGTTTGGTGATGGCGGCGTGTTCATTTGCTATATGGGTGGAAGGTGGTCATGGGACGGAATCCGCTTTCGCGTGTTCTAGGAGTCTCCGGTTCATTGCTTCCACTTGCAGACCTTCGCCGATCAGGATGATGACCGGTTCACGGCCATCTTCCTTCATGCGTTCCAAACTTAGCTCCCCCGAGGAAAACTGGATGAGATAGGTGCCCGGTTCATTCAGCAGACGGACGAGCCCTTTTCCTCTAAGGACGTCCAGCGGCAGCTGTTCAATCCACCGAATGAGAGTTTCACGGGTCATAGCCGGCACGTCTTGTATACGAATGGAACGGATGACGGCTTGATGGTGACTGTGCACTCGGTCGGATGCTTGTGCGTGCGGTCCAAACAATGTGTACCTCCTCCTGAACAATTGTGTGCTATCCAATTTGCCGAACGCGGTGCGGAAGACAGGTGTGTCTGGATGCAGCAGGTTTTCCATCTTTTTCTCGACCTTTGCGAGTACCGATGGTTTTGCTAGGTCAGTTTTGTTGACGACAACCATCTTGGCGCTTGTCATTTGATCCTGCAGCAATTGGCGGATTTCCCTGCTGCTGGCAAAGCGGTTCCGGTATTCGAGGAATTTGCTTGCGTCCACCACGCTGATCATGGAATACAGATCAAATAATTCCCGAAATTCCGCACTGATGAGCGTTCGTTCTATCGCCAGTGGATTCGCCACGCCTGTCCCTTCGATGAGGAGTATATTTATCGGCTCGGCCGCGATGGAGCGGAGCGTTTCTTGAAGACCGTCCTGCATCGTGCAGCAAATGCAGCCGTCTAGCAGCTGTTTCAGATTCTGTCCTTCGAAATAGTCTTCCTCTATATTTTTCTCTCCCAATTCATTCAGGATGATCCCCGCTTTCCAACCGTTCCGCTTGCATTCTTCCATCATCGCAAGCAAAATCGTCGTTTTTCCACTGCCGAGAAATCCATTAATCGTATATACCGGTATCTTCATTTTCTTCTCCCCTTCTGCCTAATTGTTTTGCCGCAAGTGCGTTAATCGGAATGATTACGATTTGAAAATCGCCGTCTTTCCACTATAGCACCCACTATACGCAGCAGGCGGAGGGAATATGAACGGAGTATGAAAACATGCGGGGAATAACTTACTCGCCGCTTATCGCAACGAGCAGGATAAAGCGCTTCATGCCGGCCACCGAAGAGGTGTCGGTTTTGGACAAGTGGACTGCTTCACTTCAACAGGCGCATTTGCAATTCTAGGCAAGCGGTCTGTCCAATTTCGAACGCGCTTGTGCCGAATCGTGTGTGACGACCACAACGAAAATTCTTTCGTCCAGTCCTCATATGTGTTATGAGTCCATCTATGGCCGTCCAGGATGTTTTTCGAGATGAGTGTGCGGCAATGCAGTTAAATGTCTTTGAAGTTAATACTTTACGAAAAAACCAAAGTCTACTCGTCTATCTACTATAGCTAGGATTTTCACCATAAGATCGTTTGAACGTAAAGATGTTGCACTTTTTCACTCCTTTATAAAGTATGGACTCAAATATGCGATTCTTAGACTAACACCGAGCGCTACTGAAAAAGCAGTTAATACGTTGAGATCATCTTTAAAAATGATATTACTTAGTATACAAATAACGAAAAGAATTAAAAAATATTTCAAAAATTTAATATGACATTTTCTCAAATTCTTGTCTCCCCATTCACCTTGCCCAGCGCTAAACTGTAATTATTGGATCAGCACTCACTAATCACTTTTTAGCGTTATTGAAATATTCTTCCCTTCGTAGAAGGCATGACCCAAACTTTATATCGATCCTCTATTGAGTTATCTGTAATCACTCTGAATTCTTCTATCGCAGCAAGTCTAAAAGCTAATCCATACGCTATTTTATAATCACACGTGTCATAGCCATCGTACAGTTTTGCATACATTTCATTTGCTATGGAATCGGCCCAAACATCTGCTTCGAACAAGCTATCAAATATACTATTTTCTATTTTCCATTTAAGCGTCATCTTTCAACCTCCGATCCAGGCAAAGTACTTCTACAGAAACCACACCTGATGACCTTATTACTTAATTAATGTTGCAATATTACATACCTAGCAATTAGTCACTTAATTTTAATTCATAATGATAGAATTGTGTATCGCGCTCATACCCGTTTTTCTCATAAAGTTTTTGAGCCGCGTAGTTATCCGCTGCTGTCTCTAAAACAATGCTTTTTGCGCCTATTTCATGTACATAGTCTTTTGCTTTTTGTAAAAGCGTTTGACCAATTCCTAGCTTCCGAGCTTTTGGATCTACAAACATATCGTTCAGTATCCAGGCTTTTTTTCATAGTCCACGCGGTATGCATCGAATAAATTTGCTACACCTTCCAAGTCCTCAATCGTAGTTTGATATACTTCCATTTGAATTCCCCTAGTCATTTTTACATTTCCGTTTTGTATGTCGATTGTATATTCATTATTCCTTGAAATGACCTGCAAGTTGATTATTGTTTCTTGATCCACCAGGCATCCTTTTCTATTAAGAACTTGTGGTACCATCATCTTAATCTTGTTGTCCAGAATTTCCATCTGTATATTTAACAATTACTTCAATTATTATGTCATCAACTATTATTTCATAATGAGATTGTTTTTTGCTGGAAAGTTTACTCCTCGTAATAGAGTGGTTGTACAAAGATTGTTTTTAAATATTCATTAAAGCAGTTCTATCTTATCTCTAATCCGTTGTGGTACTCCCCAAAATGATAAACAAAATCTTTTTTCAAAATGACAGGATTAAGAATTGAATTACAGACAGAGGAGGTTGTCTCCTTTATGTATATTAATAATCTCTGTGTTATGATAGCAGGATAAATTAAATATTGTCGGTGGAAGAGGAATAAGTCTCCAAACCGCAAATTAAATATATAAAAAGAGGAGGAATCATAAAGTGATTATTCATCCAATCAAAGCTTTTTCTGATAATTATATATGGTGTATTCAAGAAGGAACAGAGGCAGTTGTGGTGGATCCAGGAAAAGCGAGTGGTGTCCTTGATTTCTTAGAAGAAAAGCAGCTTCGTTTAGCGGCCATTCTTTTAACTCATATGCATGAAGATCACATTGGCGGGGTACGGGAGATTCTGGCAAGTCATCCCGAAAGTCTTGTGTATGGACCGAAAGAGACGGAAGGTTTGGTGACTAGTGTGGTAAAGGAAAGAGACTCCTTTAACTTATTGAATCAAACTTTCCAAGTCTATGAATCAGGTGGTCATACGCATGGCCATATTAGTTTTTTAATGGGGAATAATCTCTTCTGCGGGGATGCTTTGTTTTCGGCAGGATGCGGTCGGGTTTTTACCGGCGATTATCAAGCTCAATATGGAACGTTGCAGAAATTTAAGCGCTTGGATGATAATATACATGTTTATCCCGGTCACGAGTATACCGAAACTAATTTACGTTTTGCATACGAAATGCAGCCAGATAATAAAGAAATCTCCAAATCATTGGAAGTTGTCCAGGAATTGCGTGCTAAAGAACAGCCAACGCTCCCGACAACGATCGGCAAGGAGAAGGAGATTAACCTCTTTCTGCAAGCGGAAACAGTGGAAGACTTTATCGAATTGCGTAACGCCCGTGATGACTTTTAGAACAATGGACTTTATTCAATCGCATAAAGTGTACTGATATAGTATCTATGATAAGATAAGGTCAATAAAATGATGGAGGATGATAGTAATGAACCAAGTACTCGTTGAAATTTGTTTACGTGTTAGAGATATTGATGCTACTTTAGATTT
>NZ_PDYR01000021.1:0-36352 GCF_002743165.1 Sporosarcina sp. P19
AATTGTAAGGGATTGGCGCGTAGGAGGGGCGACTCCTAGAGGATCAGCTCGACAGGTGAGACAACTAAAGGGAGCGCAGCGACCTAGTTGGCTCACCGCGAGCCCTCAGGAACGCGTCCCCTCCGAAGCGCAAATCCCCACTCCAACAGCCTGCTAGCCTAGTCTCTACAGCTATCCTAAACAAAAAAGCCATCTCAGAAGCCGTAACGTTACGGTTCCTGAGATGGCTCCATATTACTTAAGCCAATCCGCAAGCGAATTCAGCAAATAAGTTGGTTGCTGCGCCTTCTTCAGCACTTCTTCCATAGGCGTGACCCCTGTTGCGACATACGCCGTATCAATACCATAGCGAATACCCGCCATAATATCCGTATCGTAATTATCGCCAATCAAAATCATGTCTTCTTTCTCGTACATCCCTTGCTGTCGGATAAACTCCAACATATGCGGCTCTGGTTTTCCTACGATGAGCGGCTTTGTATCAGTCGCCACTTCCATCAATTTAAGGAAAGAACCGTTGGCTGGAACTAATCCTGTTTCAGTCGGGAATTTGATGTCTGAATTGGTACCTAAGAAATGAGCACCGTTACGTATCGCTAAACAAGCATCCGCGAGTTTATTGTATGTAACCTGACGATCAAGTCCCATTAAAACGACATCAGGATTCGTCGTGGTGATATGGATATTCTCAAGTTCTAGCGCTTCACGCAATCCTTCTTCACCAATCATCATGACATGCGCACCTTCAAAATGCTGTTTGCAATAACGGGCCAATGTCGTAGCAGAATTCATGATGAAATCCACTTCTGTATTCACACCAAAATCCGCTAGTTTCTTCTGTTGAGCAGTACGTGTCAGAGCCGCGTTATTCGTAATAAAATACGTTCCTTTACCTTCAGCTTGACACGCTGCAACGAAATCTACAGCTTCTTGAATAGGTTCACTACCGCGATACATCGTGCCGTCCAAATCGAAGCAATAAGCTTTATAGTGTCTCATCGTTCAGTCGGAAGAAACGCTGAGACTGGGCCTAATTCATTGGTTAAGTAATCTCGAACTTGTCCCGGGAATTGTTGTAGTTCGTTACGTGTCTCGCGAATTGATAGTACTACTTTATCTGAATCGACTTCCACGAATTGGCGGACAATCATTGGACGTAGTGAAATGAATGCTTTTAAAGGAAGAGCTTGCTCAGGTTGAATGACTTTTTCATCTTCAAGAATGTCGATAATATCGTCGTAACTTCCCGGATCACGCATGATGAATCCGTCGATCATAGAATTCCCTACATCAATGATTCCTTCAATCAAGCCATGCGCAATTCGCTCTACAGCTAGCTTATTTACATCGCTTTGTAGCCAGTTTGTTTCCTTTTCAAAAATATCGAGTAACTGCTCCATATACACTAACGTTTTATTAATTTGATTTTGATCTACAAAATACATAATGTTCTTCCTCCTCATATACTTCATACTTCTATCTTACCATATTTATTGCAAAACGAATGAAAGCTCCGAGCAATTTTGCTCGAAGCTTTCATTTTTATTGTTCCTCTTTTGGAGTAGATGTTCTTTCAGGATTTACTTCCTCTACAACTTCCACTTCTTTTGGCTCCGGTTGTACTTTTCCGATCTTTTTCAAGATGAAATACGCACAACCGAAATTACAGTATTCATAAATATAATCTTGGACGGTACTGATTTTTGTTTCATATGTGGATTTGGAATTACGATCTTCAAAAAAGCCTTTTAATCGTAATTGACCATACCCCCAGTCACCCAAAATAAAGTCATACTTTAACAGTACTTCGCTAAAGCGTTCATTCAAGGCTTCTTCATCGAAACCATCGCGAAACTCTTCTGCAATTTCATACTGCATATTCTCTAAAATAACCATTCTCTGCTTCACTTCCATTTAACTGCTCGCTTGTCCTTCAAGTTTCAGCAGTTCGTCACCTTGGCGCTGTCTCTCTTTAGCCGAAGCATTAACTTGCTCGTCTGCATGGTAGCTTGAACGCACAAGCGGCCCCGCCTCACAATGGGAGAATCCTTTAGTCATTGCAATTTTACGCAATTCACCAAACTCATCGGGCGAATAATATTTTACTACTTTAGCGTGTTTTTTTGTTGGTTGCAAGTATTGACCAATTGTCATGATGTCTACGTCGTGTGCACGCAGATCATCCATAGTCTCAATAATTTCTTCTACTGTTTCTCCAAGTCCAACCATTAATGAAGACTTCGTCGGGATTTCAGGATACATTTCTTTTGCACGTTGGAGTAATTCAAGTGAACGATCATATGTTGCACGTGCACGAATTCTTGGCGTTAGACGGCGTACGGTTTCGATATTATGATTTAAAATATCTGGTTTTGCATCCATCAAACGTTGCAAGTTTTCTTTATCTCCACCCATATCCGAAGGTAGTACTTCAATAGTAGTAAATGGGTTTTTTCTGCGTATCGCACGAATGGTTTCCGCGAAAATAGCAGATCCTCCGTCTTTCAAATCATCGCGTGCTACGGCAGTGACCACAGCATGTTTCAAATTCATCAATTCAACTGATTCCGCTACGCGTTCCGGTTCAGCGGTGTCAAGTTCATTAGGTAAACCTGTTTTTACTGCACAGAAACGACATGCACGCGTACACACAGCACCTAGGATCATAAAGGTAGCTGTACGTCGCTCGCCCCAGCACTCATGAATGTTCGGGCAACGTGCTTCTTCACATACTGTATTCAAGTTTTTCTCGCGCATTAATTTCTTTAAACCTGTATAGTTCTCGTTGGTATTTAGCTTAATTTTCAGCCAATCCGGCTTTCTAATATGCTCAGATTTTCTTCCTGTCTCAGGTTTGCATGACAACGCTACCGACTCCATTCTGTTGATAGATTCTACTCATGTCAATGTAACATAAATTCAGATAACCTTCAATTATAGTTGACACACATTGCAAGCAATTAGGTAAGCGAGTAGAAATTTGGAATATGGTGACTGATTTTGGATTTCCGTTGCAGCGGTGGATGATTTTTTTATACATGTGGCATTGACCCCTTCCTTTGCTTAAGCATCCTCCTGCAGCGCCGATCAACGGTGCACTCCCCTTTCCCAAATAGTAATTCACAACAAAAAAACACTTGCAACCAACTATCTGGCTGCAAGTGTACATCGTTTACTGTTCGGTTTTGAATTTCTTTTTGAACTTACTGAGGATCGTAGCATAAAAGATGCTAATAAATAGACCGCCCCAGATGATCGTTACGCCGAGTAGCATCATGAGGATGGCAGAACCGCTCATTCCTGTATCCATTTATAGCCCCCCTTTATTTTCATCATAATCTGATGTAATTCTTGTGTTGTCTTTCCATTTTAGTGATGTGAAAACGATCGACATGACAAACGCACCAATTGCAACCGGCCATCCAATTGTCCATAAGAACGATGTTGGATATCCTTCATAGTTTTCTGCAATATTGTCTTTAATTAGGAAGAATAACATAGTTCCCAATACTAGCGGTGTGATGAATGATAACGATACTTTCCACCACCAGCCAAGACGAATATCTGATACTGCATTGGCATGTTGCTCGAACAGTCCAAGTTTTCTGAACACCCAAGCTAGTAAGATGACCTCGACCAGACCGATGACTGCGATACCGAATTGGTTAATGAAGTAATCCGCCACGTCCAAGAAGTATAAACCGCCATTCGTTGCATACAGCATGGAGATGACTGCTGACAGTCCGACTCCGATCGTAACTGAACGACGTCTTGACATGTTAAACTTGTCTGACATACCCGCGATGTACGTTTCACAAATCGAGATGAGTGATGTAATTCCGGCAAGCGTCAGTGACAGGAAGAAGAATGCACCGAACAGTCCATTTAACCCTGGCATTTGATTAATAATTTCAGGGAATACGACGAACGCAAGCCCTACACCTGCAGTAGCTACGTCTGCTACATCTACTCCTTGATTAGTTGCCATGAATCCTAATACTGCGAAGACTCCGATACCTGCCAGTAACTCAACAGAAGAGTTGGCGAAGCCTGTAATAAAGGCGTTATTTGTAATATCTGATTTCTTCGGTAAGTAACTAGAATACGTGATCATGATAGCAAACGCGATTGATAAACTGAAGAAGATATGTCCGTACGCTGCAACCCATACACGCGGGTTGAGTAACTTATCGACATCAGGTTTAAAGAATGCATCTAGTCCTACCATGGCTCCATCCAGTGTGATTGCACGGATGACGACGAATAAGAAGAGTAAGAAAAGTACAGGTATAAATATCCGGTTCGCCAACTCAATCCCTTTCTTGACTCCACCAAGTAGTATGATGTAACAAATGACCCAGACGAGCAGTAATGGCAATGCCACGCCACCTACGAGTCCTCCAACTTCCCCAGGATTATCCGCTAAGTTCAGGACGTCGCCGAAGAAGAATGCTTCTGGATCTTTCCCCCATGATAAGCCGAATGAATAGACCGTATATTTCATGGCCCATGCAATGATGACAGCATAGTAGGTAGAAATGACGAAGGATACAAAGATTCCCCACCAGCCTAGAAACTCCGTCTTTTTCCCATTCAGACGGAAAAATGAAAGCGGAGCTGATCCACGATATTTATGACCAATCGTGAATTCCATGATAAGAATCGGAATACCTGCCGTTAAAAGTGCAAATAAGTACGGGATAAAAAATGCACCGCCGCCATTTTCATACGCTACATAAGGAAAGCGCCAAATGTTCCCAAGTCCAATAGCTGATCCGACTGCAGCCAGTATAAAACCTGCTCTCGTTCCCCACTGTGAACGATTTTCCATACAACTCACCTCTTTTTTTGTTATTTTACAAAACTTTCACCATTCAATTTATTCTGATAATTGTAGTTCCGTATATTTAGTATAAACAGCCCAATTAGAGATGTCAAAACAAATTTAGACTAAGAATGAAGTAATTATCACTCTTAGTCTAAATGGTAAACTATGCTATTTGTCCTGCTCGTTGCTTTCCTTTTGCACTCAAGTACGTAAATAAAACTATTAAGGTAATAATAACAGCTACTAAGCCGATCCAGACAGACCCAGTCAGCCCGAGAACGATGTACCCTATTACTGCTACACTAGCTGCGACCAACGCATAAGGCAACTGTGTGGCTACGTGATCCATATGGTTACAGCCTGCTCCAGTAGAAGACAGGATCGTCGTATCAGATATCGGTGAACAGTGATCTCCGAATACCGCACCTGCAAGTACCGCCGACAATGCTGGTAATAGTAACTCTGGAGCCGCATTGACCATGATCGTACCTGCTATCGGCATTAAGATACCGAAAGATCCCCACGAAGTACCCGTCGAGAACGCCATTAATCCTGCTAATACGAAGATCAGTACTGGAAGGAAAGTGACGGGAATATTCATTCGTTCTACCATCGTAGAAAGGAATAGACCTGTATCTAGGGAAGCTATTAAGTCAGTCAATCCCCAAGCGAAGATTAAGATGAGAATTGCAGGCATCATCGCCTTGACTCCACTAATAAACGCGCGTCCCATCCATGAAACACTTGCTGTTTCGTTCTTTTTCATTTGTAGAATATATAACAACATAGCTAGCAATGTAGCCGTTACACCACCAATTACCAACGAAAACGGTACATCGGTATTTTCAAAAATAGCCCAAATATCGAAAACGCCCGCTTCTTTATAGCCTGTATAAATCATCATACCAAGCGTTACCGCAATCAACGTTACGATCGGTGCAACTAAATCGCGAACTTTTCCGTACGTATGCTCAGGGAATTCTTCTTTCAGCTGACCTGGGATTTCTTTATTTTGGTCATAAAGTTCGCCTTCAAACATAGCACGATCTTCATGCTTCTTCATTTCAAAGAAGTCATTATTCGTCCAAGCGAAGAAGAAGACCATGGACAATGTGGCAATAACATAGAAGTTCATCGGCGCCATCATGACGAAAGCAGTTAATGGTGAATAGCTGACCGCTGCTGTCGTACCTAGAATAAGTGCAAGTTGTCCAATCAAGAACGCGCCCCAACTAGAGATGGGTGATACGACACAGATGGGTGCTGATGTAGAGTCAATGAAATACGCTAATTTCGCCCGAGAGATCTTGTGCTGATCCGTAATCGGTCTTGCAATCTGTCCAACTGCCAAGGAATTGAAATAGTCATCCACAAAAATGGCAATTCCAAGTCCCATCGTCAACAGCTTCGCTCCACGTTTTGTACGGATACGAGTGACTGCCCAACGTGCAAATGCGGCGCTTCCTCCAGATAGACTGACGAATGCCGTAATGACACCTAATAATAATAGAAATAACATAATAAATATATTGTATGTATTGAGTCCTCCATCATAAAATGAAACTGTCATGGCCCTCCATACACCTTTTAATGTCTCTAACGGAGCAAAGTTCGCTAAAAGTAAAGCGGCTGTAACAATTCCTGCTCCTAATGATAATAATACTCTCCTCGTCGCTAACACCATCACGATGGCGATAATAGGAGGCAAAATAGAGATCCACGATCCGATCATTGTAATTCCTCCTCTTTCTAGTTGCTAGATGATATCGAAATGCAGAAGATCTTTCGAAGAGTGGAAAGCCCATAATATCCTGTAATTCCTTAATTTCCCGATAAAAAAGCCGCCCCCACAGGCACTAACATGTGTGTAGGGGTCGGCCAACCAATTCATCAAGCAATACATGAATAAATCGCAGTACAATTGGCTACTGTAGCTCTCCATACATTTATCAGTGTATGACAGTGTCATTCCTTTTCGAAATGACCCCAACTTGAGAAGCGGACTCTTCTCAAACTTCGGCATTGCCTCCTTTCGCTCGCGGTCATAGATGTCACTCTCTCGCTAGGTACTCATAAACAATGCAGCCTCTACGTAAGTCTCGATATTCTTCTATTCTCAGTGTAGCAATAATCGACAGCGTTCACAATACCTTTTACTCCTTCTTCTCAAGCGGAACTTCGATTTGTGCTGGCGTTTGCTCTCCTTTCGAATAAATTTGTGGTACCTTCCCTCTAATCAAACCAATCGCAATCGGTATTTTCTGCTCTATAACACTTCTACTTGTTGCTAGCGGAACAATAATCTGCACATTGACTTGTAACATTAAATACACTTCTACATAAGCATTATTGATGCCAAATTCACGAATATCTGTTTCTACTGTCGCGTGCACATCTCCAACGACATGGAAGCGAATAGGAATTTTCGGTCCCAAGTTACCGAGCAACGGGATATTCGCCGCTTGCCCAATCGGAACGAAAAATACAATACCTTGTTCTTTTTCCATCCGATCGGGATTATACTCGAGATCTCCGAGTGGCGGTAACATATCCAAGTCTCCGCCTTCTGCACGCTCTAAATGATTTTCTACGAGCTGATGAATTTCTGACATGACCTGGCTAATGATTTCTGCGTTAAACTTGGTCGTCACCGTATCTGTCGTATCATCGGGGACGTTTTCGATAATTTCATTGACATCGTACACACTGGTAGACCGATTATTAATGGCTTGACTGATGACGTGGCTGGCTATTTTTTGCGTTTGTACTTCAGCATATTGTGTGTAGATTGGCGTTAACTGTTTGTTGACCGTATAGAAAAATATCGCCACACCCACCAAAATGCTCGGGATGACAAAGCGCAGTACGATTTTGCCATAATTATTTCTCTTTGGCCGTTTTTGATTCGTATAAAACCGCATAAAAAACGCCTCCTACTTCACATTATGCAAAATAGGAGGCGTACATAACTAGCGTTCATTGAAATATTTTCTTCCATACCAACCGAGAATATCGCGAAGCATTTCTGGCATGATATATTCCTTCTTCGCTTCTTTTAGTATTGGATAGAAAAAGCCAAACGTGAACATATCAAGTGTTGCCAACGTATACATCTCACCTGGCTCCACCAAACGGTTTCCCGCGAATAATTGTCCGTCATTGTTACGGTATAAGTGCTCATGTATCATGCTGCCCATCAGTGTGCCGCGAAAACCTAGACCTTTTATCGGAAGTTTTGTCCACTTTGGATCAAGTGACTGCTCGTAGACCGTCAATAAATCAGTACCATCCAAATGAATAAGGCACGGATTGATTGGATGAGGTAATAAGGAGTGCAAATCCCCTTTTGTCACCCAACCTTTATCTAAACTACCAAGGAAAATTCCTGCGTTGAATAACGCGCAGTCGGCATCCAGATACGTCAGTAACGCACGGCCAAAAAGCGAGGATAATGGACTGTCTCCTGTAAGACGCTGTGATAAAGGTGAAGGATTGTAAAACACTGGCACTTGCAACGTTTCTTCTCCTTTAGCAAATAAGGAATTCACTTCTTCCATATCTTCTTCTGTCATTTCCATGAGCTGTGTTGGAAAAACTTCTGCTTTCATATGAACGACTTGACCTGTCATACGGTCTACATCGATTTGGACATGACCGACATAATGACCGAACTTCTCTGCTGCCGCAAGTAGCGTGTCGTCAATCCACTCGCCATTTGGCAACAAATGATGCGTATGTGCGCCTAAAATAACATCGATCTCTGGGCATTGCGCAGCCAATAGACGATCTTCATTGATTCCTAAGTGAGAGAGACAAACGATGACATCGCATTGGGTACGCAAGTTTCGTGCCACCTCCTGCAACGCTGCGTGCGGTTCAGCTACGCTCCAGCCGAGTTGGTCATAAAAGGCGTAGTATGGTGCTGTGGCACCTATGACACCGATACGCACACCATCTGTGGTCTCAAATACTTTAGACATCTTCGCCCAGTATGGCAGCTTACCGTCTAATTCTGTCAGATTGCAGAGCACTACATCAAATTTTGCATCTTCATATACTATATTCAGCGCTTCCTTAGACATGGTGATTCCTTCATTATTTCCAATTGTCACTGCGTCGTATCCTGCTTTATTTAATAATTCGATATTTCCTTTACCTTCTGTTCCTTCGGTAAACGGATGAGATCGGTCAATATGGTCTCCTATATCAAATAAAAAATAACACTCTCCATCGGCTTCAGCTTGTTGCTTGCGCTGCTGAAGAAAGTGATGGATTTGCGGCCAATTTTCGAAATGACTATGGATGTCATTCGTATGATAAATGTGAATCGTCTCTACCGTTTCTTCCATATTTGTCAACCCCAAATCCCCTCATAGATGGAACGTAGTCCAAAGACGAGTAAAATGATGCGTATGACTAAAACTAATGTATCGGATTTCATTTTGCTGTTTAAATAGGCTCCAAGCATTCCACCGAAATAGGCTCCTGGCACGACAGGAATCGTATAGAGCCACGGCACATGACCGAGTGAAATATGCGAAATCGAGTTGACGAGTGCGGATAAAAACACCATAAGCATCGATGTCGCGACCGCTACGTGCGGTGGGAACAAGAATAATAAAATCATAGCTGGCACGATCATCGTACCGCCACCGATTCCGAATAACCCCGACGTAAATCCGATAAATAATGCTAATAGGATGGCGAACCAAATCGGGTATCCATAAATATGCGTTTGACCTTGAGGGTCCGTAAATTTAATCTTTTTCCCATTGTCTACAAACCATCTAATCGGCTTCAAATATTTTCTCGTTAGTAACAGTGTAGATAAAACTATGAGCAATATGCCAAAATATAAATTAAATGATTGCAAACTTACGTTTTTATTAACCAACGCACCGATTACGATACCTGGTATACTTGCAGTGAAAAATAGAAATGCACTGCGATAATCAATCGTCCTCACTTTCATATAGGACAGTGTCGATCCAAGTCCATTCGCAATCATCATAATGACCGACAAGCCCACTACACTTTGCGGAGTAATATCTGGAATCATCCCAAGATTTAATCCGACAAATAACGTGACAGGGACCAGAATTGTTCCGCCGCCAAGACCGGCAATCGAACCGATAATGCCGGAGGCCAAACCAATTAAGGCGAGTGCTACAAATTCCATTACTGATCCCCCTCAAATAAATCCATCTGCTTAGTGAGAGGCTGACCGTATTCTATGTTGAGTAGTCCTGCAAATTGTTTGGCGTTCTTCGCTGCATGCTGACCGGAGTTATTATTAAAGATGACAAACACTTCTTCAGCCTGTTTCTCCAGATGTTTAACGATTTCACTCATACTCTCTAACTCTTTTTCATTATAATCATACAGATAGCGAACTTTACGCCACGCTTTACTATCCCCCATCGTATTGACCCAACCTTTATCATTGCGCCCGTGGAGACGTAATAAAACTTTCTGGTCAGTCGCAATCGGAACTAGCGGCACACTTCCATCCCCTACTTGTGGCTCATCACAGACCACATGGATGACATGTAAGCTCTTCAGAAAATTGAGTGTTTTCTCTTTATACGCTGGAGAATACCATGTTTGATTACGAAATTCTACTGCAATTGGCAACGGCTGTAATTGTTCATGCACATAGCGAATGCGGTCCACGTTTTCCTTCTTGCAATCAAACCAAGGTGGAAACTGCACAAGTACCATCGCAAGCTTTCCCGCCTCAACAAACGACGTCAGCGACAGCTTAAACAATGAGAACATCTCTTCTTCAGAATCATACGGGATCTTCCCACGCTGATGGCCCGTGATGCCCTGATACGCTTTCACTACAAATTGGAAATTTGCGGGCGTTTCCTCTGTCCACTTATCCATTACTTTCTTTGATTGTATCGCATAAAACGTCGAATCCAACTCAACAATTGGAAAGTGTTTACTATAATCTATAAGTTTTTTATTCGCAACTGTATTCTCATTATATAGGCTTGGATGGTCTCCCCACCCTGTCAGGCCAACATGGATCATGAAAAGCCCTCCTCCTTTTATCTTTAGCTTAGTGTATCATATCTTATGTATTTTCGGAAAAATCGTACTCTCTAACTCGGTTTTAGTATTTTCAATATTGAGCTTAATCATATCGATATCATTTCCAAATAAAAAAGCGTCTCGAGAAATGATTCCCGAAACGCTACGTCTATAATTAACCTTGCCACGCGCTCATTCCACCGCGTACATTCGTTACCTTCACGAATCCTGCTTTTTTCAACTGGCCTGCCGCATTCGAACTGCGCATGCCGCTTTGACAGATCACAATGACTTCTTGATCTTTCTTCAACGTTCCCATTTTATTCGAAAGCACATTCAATGGGATATTCTTAAATTGCTTTATATGGCGTCCTTTATATTCAGCCGGTGAACGTACATCGATCAACTGGACGTTTTGATCTTTAAGTCTATCTTTTAATTGTTCAGTCGAAATTGTTTGCACACCTTTTGCAGGCTTCAATCGCCAAACTACTAAGCCGACGAGAAGTGCTATGATGATCCATCCCATATGTGGCGCCTCCTATTGGTGAGTCCATTCTATGATGACGAGAATGATACCCATCACCGCAAATGCTATATTGCCGATACAAAAGCGCGGAAATAATTTCTTTTCCATATCTTCTGCTGATTGGATTGTGCAGCTTCGGTTGAATAACATTTGTTTGAATTTATTCATGCGTCCAGTGCAGCGTGAATACTTGCTGGATCAAAGCCAATAATCCATTTACCATTCAACTGTGTTTGTGGAACACCCATCTGTCCTGTTATTTCCATCAGTCGCTCTCCCTCTGCAGGATTTGTAGAAACATTGATCGTTTCATAAGGTACATGGATTTCATCTAGATAATTCGTCATCATTGTGCAATAAGGACAAGTAGATGATACATATACGGTTGCTTTTTCAGACATGTAAAAAACTCCTTTCTGTTCGTTTATATATTGATTATATACCCCTATAGGTATAAAATCAACGAATTGATTTAGCATTAGGATGGCATTTTTCTTTTATGAAATGTATTAAAACAGAAGTCTTTAAGAATAAGTCGGATATTTATGCGCTCAAGTCTCATGTCGATGTCCTACATACAGAAACGTCAGATATGAAAAAGAGATAGCAACTGACTAATAAGCGCTTGTCTTCTATTGAAAGTAAACAGGACATTATGTGCCAGCAAACTAGTTCTTTATCGAAAACACATAACAAAACTCTCTCCTTATTTGAACAACTCCAATCAGATGTAGAATTCACCTATCAAGAGATCGCGATAAATGATTTAAAACCAATCGCATGGAAACATATTCTATTCACAACCACTTATGGGCAAATAAAAAACAAGCGTGTCTGAATAGACATACTTGTTTTTCATTTACATTATCTGCTCGCTGTGTTCACTCTATCTCCTACCAACTTATTTTTTGCCTCATTATATTGCTGTGCTAATTGTGCGACATAATCTTTTGTAGGTTGTACTTTATCGATAATACCAATTCCTTGACCACAGCCCCAAATATCTTTCCAAGCTTTTTGACCTGTATCTCCACCGAAGTTCATTTTACTTGGATCACTTTCCGGCAAGTTATCCGGATCTAAACCCGAAGCTCGGATGGACGTAGCTAAATAATTTCCGTGTACTCCTGTGAAATAATTACTGTACACAATATCATCCGAAGTTGCGTCTAAAATTGCCTGTTTATATTCTTCAACTGCCCTTGCTTCTTCAGTGGCAATGAATGGCGACCCGATGTACGCAAAGTCTGCACCCATTGCTTCAGCTGCCAACACGCTTCCGCCTGTTGCTATAGAACCTCCAAGTGCTAGTGGTCCATCAAACCATTCCCGAATTTCTTGAATGAGCGCAAATGGACTTTTCGGACCCGCGTGCCCTCCTGCTCCTGCCGCTATCGCGATTAAACCATCTGCCCCTTTTTCAATTGCTTTTTTCGCGAACATATTATTGATGACATCATGCAAAACAATTCCACCGTAACTATGCGCAGCCTCATAGACGTCTTCTCTCGCACCTAGCGAAGTAATAATGATGGGAACTTTATATTTCACACAAAGCGCCATATCTTCTTGCAATCGTTCATTGGATCGATGAACGATTTGGTTGATCGCAAATGGTGCAGCTGGTTTCGTAGGATTCTTTGCATTATAATCTGCTAACGCTTCTGTAATCTCGATCAACCACTCTTCGAATTGTGCAACCGGTCTTGCGTTCAGAGATGGCATAGAACCGATTACTCCTGCTTTACACTGCTCAATCACCGTCTTAGGATTACTAATAATGAACATCGGGGAGGCAATCACCGGAAGACTCATACTCTTTTTCAATTCTACTACATTCATCATACACACTCTCCTTTTATCGTAAGCGCTTTCAAAATGTGTTCAGTGTATTTCTGTGAAGAACGTACAGAATCTCCTCTTCAAAACTACCAAATCACCAACACATGTATATACATGTATTTTACTTGATTTTTTTGAGTTGTCAATCAATTTATGAATGAAGATTCATTTTTATGTCGATGAACGTTTAACTTCGTCTATCACTCTCTGTAATGCGCCCAATTTATCCAGTAAATCCATATACTCCGCTTTGCCGATAGATCCTTCAATTTGTTCCTGTACGTGTAGCCAAATAGGCGTAGCATCATTTAATTTCTCGTACCCTAAATTTGTTATCGTGACTACTTTTGTTCTCGTGTCCTGTTCTGCTCTCTTGATCTGCACATATCCGGCTTCGTTTAATATATTCAAATTACGCGTAACGGTCGTTTGATCCAGCAACATCATCTCGCCTAATTTACTAATCGAAATATCAGGCGATGTATAAATATTGCCTAGCATATAATATTGGGTGATTTTTAATCCAGTAGGTTTCAACAGATGATTGTACAGTTGCGTAAGTGAACCGGATACCGTGCGGAGGTTAGCACTGGCACACACGTCAATAATATAATTGGCTTGCTCCTGATCTAAATCTTTTTTCATGATGTCCACCCTTCCATTGAAATGAAGATAGCTAAATTTTTAACGATCCTTGACAGTTTATCCTATTTTATACTAGTGTACATGTACGCGTACTAATATTAAAGTTGGATTTCTAGATGTACTTAGAAGTATGCTTCAATTATATGTATATACATGTAGTAGAAGTATATCATGGAAATGGAGGTTGAAAAGATGATGAAAGAACTTAATTTATTAGACGGTATTGACCTGGAGCAGACACTAATCGGTGCATTGGGAATTACCTTTAAAGAACTAGATCGTGATAAAGTCGTATGTGAAATGCCAGTCGGACCGAAAACTGTTCAACCTATGGGATTACTGCATGGAGGTGCTTCCGTAGCACTTGCTGAAACAGCTGCCAGCATTGCGGCTGCCCTAAACCTAAATCCCGAGACACATTATCCAGTGGGACTGGAAATCAATGCGAATCATATACGAGGTAAAAAAGATGGCGTTGTTACCGCTACCGCTGTTCCTTTCCACAAAGGACGCACATCGATGGTTTGGGATATCCAGATCACAGATGAAGAAGGGAAATTAATCAGTATTTCTAGATGCACGATTGCTGTTGTGGAGAAAAGATAAGGTACACCACGAAACATGTAAACCGCAATAGACTATTTCTACACAAGAAAAAACCCTGCCGCATCTTGTAGATGCGAACAGGGTTTTGTTGTTTTATCCGATTGAACCTTCCATCTCGAACTTGATCAAACGGTTCATCTCTACCGCATATTCCATCGGTAGTTCTTTTGTGAATGGCTCGATGAAGCCCATAACGATCATTTCTGTTGCTTCCAATTCAGGAATACCACGGCTCATCAAATAGAAGAGCTGCTCCTCGGAAACTTTTGATACTTTTGCTTCGTGTTCCAATGAAATGTTGTTATTCAAGATTTCATTGTACGGAATCGTATCAGAAGTAGATAGCTTATCCATGATCAACGTGTCACACTCAATGTTGGCACGAGCTCCGTCCGCGTTACGTCCGAAGTGAACAACTCCGCGATACGTTACTTTTCCACCGTGTTGAGAGATTGATTTTGAAACAATAGTAGAAGACGTGTTAGGTGCCAAGTGCATCATTTTCGCTCCGGCATCCTGGTGCTGTCCTTTACCTGCTAATGCGATGGATAGAGTCAGACCACGTGAGCCTTCGCCTTTTAGAAGAACTGCAGGGTACTTCATCGTCAATTTCGAACCAATGTTGCCATCAATCCATTCCATTGTCGCATTTTCTTCACATACTGCACGCTTCGTTACCAAGTTGTAGACGTTGTTCGCCCAGTTTTGGATCGTCGTGTAACGGCAATATGCATCTTTTTTAATGATAATTTCAACAACCGCACTGTGTAGTGAGTTTGTTGTGTAAACAGGTGCTGTACAACCTTCTACGTAGTGAACGCTTGCGCCTTCGTCTACGATGATTAGCGTACGCTCAAACTGTCCCATATTTTCTGAGTTAATACGGAAATATGCTTGTAGCGGTGTTTCTACTGTTATACCAGGTGGTACATAGATAAATGATCCACCAGACCATACAGCAGAGTTTAATGCTGAGAACTTATTGTCTGAGTTCGGAATTACTGTACCCCAATATTGTTTGAACAATTCTTCGTTTTCACGAAGTGCAGAATCTGTGTCTTTAAAGACAATGCCTAGATCTGTTAGTTCTTCTTTCATATTGTGGTAAACCACTTCAGATTCATACTGTGCAGATACACCCGCCAAGTATTTTTGTTCTGCTTCAGGAATACCGAGTTTATCAAACGTACGCTTGATTTCTTCTGGTACTTCATCCCATGAAGTTTCCGTTGCTTCTGAAGGTTTAACGTAGTACGTGATTTCATCAAAGTTCAATGAATTCAAGTCGCCACCCCACTGCGGCATAGGCTTACTGTAGAAAATCTCCAAGGATTTCAAACGATAATCCAACATCCACTGTGGTTCTTCCTTCATACTAGAAATTTCTTCAACAATTTCACGTGTCAATCCACGTTCTGAACGGAACACGGAAACGTCTTTATCATGGAAACCATATTTGTAATCGCCGATTTCCGGCATTTGTTTTGCCATTATTATTCCTCCGTTCCATACTTGCTCGTACTATGGCCAAGGTCATTGCGACTCGCCAGAGACTCCCTTTTCCATCGCCTTCCAGCTCAATGTTGCACATTTAATTCGGGCAGGGAATTGCGCGACACCCGAAAGTGCTTCAAGGTCATCGAGCTCAATCGACTCGTCCAAATCTTTACCTAACATCATATCTGAAAATGAATGAGCTAACTTCACTGCCTCTTCTGTTGTCATACCTTTGATCATCTGTGTCATCATGGAAGCGGATGCCATGGAAATGGAACATCCTTCTCCTTCAAAATTGACGTCTTTTACGATGTCATCTTCTACGTTCATCGTTAATCGGATGACATCACCACAAGTTGGATTGTTCATGTCGATCGTGACATTTCCATTTTCCAAGACGCCTTTGTTTTTCGGGTGTTTATAATGCTCCATGATTACAGAACGATAAAGTTGGTCTAGTTTATTAGTAGACATCGTTAAAATACTCCTTTGTTGTGCGAAGTCCTTCCACGAGGCGATCTACGTCATCAGTGGTGTTGTAAAGATAGAAGCTAGCACGCGCTGTTGAAGAAACTTGTAGCCATTTCATCAATGGTTGTGCACAATGGTGACCTGCACGAACAGCTATACCATTCATATCAAGTACAGTTGCAACATCGTGAGGATGGACGTCATCCAAGTTAAATGTGACCAATCCTGCGCGCTTGTCGGGATCTCTTGGACCATAAATGGTCAAGCCGTCGATTTCAGACATTTTATCCATAGCATAACCAGCTAGTTCGTGTTCATGCTGTTCGATTGCGTCCAAACCGATTTCTTCCAAGAAGTCGATGGCTGCACCGAGCCCAATAGCTCCTGCAATAATAGGTGTGCCGCCTTCAAATTTCCAAGGCAACTCTTTCCAAGTGGATTCATATAGTCCGACAAAATCAATCATCTCGCCACCGAATTCAATGGGTTCCATATTATTGAGTAAATCCTTTTTACCGTAGAGGACGCCGATACCGGTAGGTCCACACATTTTGTGTCCGGAAAATGCAAGGAAGTCGCAATCTAGATTCTGTACATCAATTTTCAAATGTGGAGCTGCTTGTGCAGCATCTACACACATCACTGCCCCATGTTGATGGGCAATTTTTGTGATTTCTTCAATCGGATTCATCGTGCCGAGAACGTTGGAAACATACATGATGGAAACGATTTTCGTTTTGTCTGTAATGGTTTCCCGTACTTTATTAAGTGATAATGTACCGTCTTCTTCTAAATCGATATATTTTAACACTGCGCCAGTTTCTTTAGCGAGCTGCTGCCACGGAATAATATTGGAGTGGTGCTCCATATGTGTAATGACGATCTCGTCACCTTCCGAGACATTGGCACGGCCATAGCTTTGCGCAACGGTGTTAATAGCTGTTGTTGTACCACGCATGAAGATTACTTCTTGCGTGGATTTGGCATTAATAAATTTACGAACTTTCTCACGAGCACCTTCATAACCATCAGTCGCACGATTTCCAAGTGTATGCACACCACGGTGAACGTTGGAGTTATCAAAGCGATAATAGCGATCCAGTGTCTCAATTACTTGAACAGGCTTTTGTGAAGTGGCAGCGCTATCCAAGTAAACTAGAGGATGTCCATTGATTTCTTGGTCTAATATAGGGAAATGATTGCGGATGTCTTTGCTGAGCATTAGCGCACTTTCCTTTCAATAACCTCCGTCAATTGTTTTCTAACTCCTGCGATTGGCAATTTGCTAACAACTGGAGCTAAGAAACCATGAATGATGAGGCGTTCTGCTTCTTCTTGTGAAATACCACGGCTCATTAGATAGAACATTTGAAGTGGATCTACACGTCCTACTGAAGCTGCGTGACCTGCTGTTACATCATTTTCATCGATAAGCAAAATCGGGTTCGCGTCTCCACGTCCTCTTTCGCCTAGCATGAGAATACGGGACTCTTGCACTGCGTTTGAACGAGTTGCACCTTTAGCAATACGTCCAATTCCGTTAAAGATCGCAGTAGAGTTTTCTTTCATTACACCGTGCTTCAAGATGAAACCGTCTGTATCAAGTCCCCAGTGCACGATTTCAGAAGTAAAGTTTTGTTTCTGGCTACCGCGTCCAACCACTACGGATTTCATATCACTAGATGAGCCGTCTCCGACTAAATGCGTGATGTTTTCAGAAATCGTATTGCTGTCGTTCATTAGACCAAGCGCCCACTCAATGCGTGCGTGAGGTCCAGTAACACCGCGACGGTTGACATAAGTTGTCATACCTTCTGCTAATTCGTCGACTGATCCGTAGACAATTTTCGCATTCGCCATAGCAAATACTTCAGATACAATGTTCGCTTGAGTTTCTGCATGCTCTACTGTAGAAAGATAGCTTTCCACGTATGTTACTTGACTGTTTTCTTCTGCGACAAGTACTACGTGGTTAAATAATGATGCTTCTTCGTTAGAATGAATGAAAAGTACTTGTAGTGGATCTTCGATTACTACGTTTTTAGGTACGTAGACAAATACTCCACCGTTGATCAGCGCAGCGTGAAGAGCTGTTAATTTATGCTCGTCCACTTTGACACCGTCAGTCATCAAGTATTTCTGTAACAACTCACTGTGTTCGCGTGATGCCGTAAAGATATCCGTCATAATAACGCCTTTTGACTTCAAATCTTCCGACAACGCAAGGTATGCAGGTGTGTTATTGTGCTGCACGTAAATATTTTGTTGTTGTTCGTCATCGATCAATGCTTTCGCTTCAGTCGGTAATTCTTCCAACCCAGCGAAGATCGAGCTTTCAACTGTATGTGAAGGGAATTCCGTGAAATTCCACTTTGTAATTTTAGTTTTATCTGGTTTTGGCATTTCGAGCACTTCAGCTTTCGCTAGAGCATTCGAACGAAAATCTGCCATCCAAGCAGCTTCCTCCACTTTTGCGGAATAAGAGCGGACGTCTTGTTCGGTCAATGCCAATGTTGTTTCAACCGTCATTTTGAGTCGTCCCCTTTCTTATGCTTCTTGTCCAACAGTTTCGTCTTCAATACCTAGTTCTTCTTTAATCCAGTCATATCCTTGCTCTTCAAGTTTCTTCGCTAATTCTGGTCCACCAGTTTTAACGATTTTACCTTGCATAATGATATGCACGTGATCTGGCGTGATATAGTCGAGCAAACGCTGGTAGTGAGTGATGATTAAGCAACCGAAGCCTTCACCGCGCATTTGATTGATACCCTTAGAAACAATTTTCAATGCGTCGATATCTAGACCCGAGTCAATCTCGTCAAGTACTGCGAATTTTGGCTTCAACATCATTAACTGGAGAATTTCATTACGCTTTTTCTCTCCACCTGAGAAACCTTCGTTCAAATAACGAGTTGCCATATCTTCTTCCATTTCAAGAACTTCCATCTTGCTATCCATTTCACGAATGAACTTCATCAAAGAAATTTCATCGCCTTCTTCACGACGTGCGTTTACTCCAGAACGTAGGAAATCCGCGTTCGTTACGCCAGTGATTTCACTTGGATATTGCATCGCTAGGAATAGACCAGCTCTCGCACGCTCATCTACTTCCATTGCTAATACATCTTCTCCATCGAGTAAGATCGATCCAGAAGTTACTTCATATTTCGGGTGACCCATGATTGCTGCTGCAAGCGTAGATTTCCCCGTACCATTGGGACCCATAATTGCATGGATCTCATTTGTATTTATTGTTAAGGTAACACCCTTTAAGATTTCTTTGTCCTCAATTCGGACATGAAGATCTTTAATTTCCAAAATTGCCATTCCAATACCTCCAGTATAATCGCGTTGAATGGTTATGATCCATTCTCTATTTAGTATCATTCTAATCTTAACCCATATTCGAGTTGGTTGCAAATCTTTAAGAATCATTACACATATTGGCTAATTCTATTGCTACTACAGGGCTAGGTATATTTTTCAAGATATTTGTTTTTCATTTGACAACTAGTGAGTGAGAATCAATCAGAGCTTAGTACATAAGAATTAGACAGCAAAAAAGCCGGTTAAGTAACCGACTTTACTACTACTTTACATTTTTTTAGTGAAACGGTCGACGATCATCGCAAGCGCACCGTCACCCGTTACGTTTGTTGCTGTTCCGAAACTATCTTGTGCTAAATACAGCGCGATCATCAATGCTACCATGCCATCCGTGAATCCTAGCATAGTCGTTAGAAGTCCAGTTGCCGCAACAACTGCACCACCCGGCACACCTGGAGCCGCGATCATCGCAACACCTAGCATGAAAATGAATTGTAAATACGGACCAAAACTAACATCTAGGCCGTTCATCATCATAACCCCGATGGAACAAGAGACGATCGTAATCGTGCTACCTGACAAGTGGATCGTTGCGAATAACGGAACCGCGAAGTTCGTTACTCGTTCTGAAGCACCCGTCTTTTTCGCCTGACGAAGCGTAACTGGAATCGTGGCCGCAGAAGACTGCGTTCCGATAGCTGTCAAATACGCAGGTAGCATCGTTTTCATTAACACGAACGGATTACGTTTGTTCAATGAACCCGCCACTGTGTACTGGAATGTCAGCATAATCAAGTGAAGAATAATGATCATGATGAAAACAAATACAAAAACAGAAAGTACATTCGCCACTTCGCCTGTATACGTCATATTCAGGAAGATCCCGAAAATATGAAATGGTAATAACGGAATAATTACGACAGAAATAACTTTATCGATAATTAAATTAAACTCATCGAAGAACGACATCATCGTCTTCCCTTTAATCGCTGCCATCCCGATTCCAAGTAGAAATGCCATTAGCAAAGCGGTCATGATTCCCATCATCGGATCCATTTCCATTTTGAAGAACGCTTCTCCCGCTTTACGTGCGCCGTCTGCAATATCCGTCTTCGTCGTTGGATTAATGAAGTTCGGTAAAATAGTTGTTGCTGCAAAATACGCAAGCAATCCCGCAATAACCGTAGAGCCATACGCAAAAGCAGCAGACATTCCAAGTAATTTCCCTGAACCTGCCCCAAGCTTTGCAATACTCGGTGCGATAAATGCGATGATGATCAGCGGAACAATAAAGTTCAAGAATCCACCGAACAACATATTAAAAGTGGCCGCTAAACGAACGAACCAGAGTGCGAACCCTTCGTGGATCATCGGCAATAGTAAGCCAAGCCCGATCGCTAACCCAATGGCGATCAAAATTCGCCAAATGAGTCCTAATTTAAACTTCACAATACGTCCTCCTCAAATACACATATGTATTACTCAAACAAAATTAACTTTATCACAAGTCGAAAGAATAAAGAAGATTTTGTTTGGATTTTCTTAATATTTTTCTTGTGTGTTGGGGGATGGGGTGGGTTGTCTGGGGGATTGAGCGGATAGCTTTGCGGGTTGAGCGGATAGCTCAGCGGATTGAGCGGTTCACGCGCGGGATTGAGCGGTTCAAGCGTGGGATTGAGCGGATAGCCTAGTGGATTGAGCGGTTCACGCGCGGGGTTGAGCGGATAGCTCAGTGGATTGAGCGGATTGCAGAGCACATTGAGCACTCCGCCCACAACATTGAGCGGATAACTCCCAACATTGAGCAACCAAACCACTCCACACACCATTTATCCAAATAAAAAAAGCCGGCAGCTATAATAGCTACCGACCCTCACCTTATTATTGTACGGGAACGACTGATCCAGACCACTCGTTCAAGATGAATTCTTGAATTTGCTCTGAAGTCAGTACTTCTACCAATGCTTGGATTGCATCGCTGTCTTCGTTACCGCTCTTCACCGCAATTACGTTAACATATGGAGACTCTTTATCTTCCAATGCGATGGAATCTTCCATTGGATTCAAGCCTGCATCGATAGCGTAGTTGGAGTTGATCAACAATGCGTCGCCTTCGTCGTTGTTATACAACTGAGGCATTAATGCTGCTTCGTAGTTTGCGTCAAACTCCAAGTTCTTAGGATTTTCTACAATATCGTCTACTTCAGCTTTCACTTTTTCTACGTCGTCAGCTAGCTTGATCAATCCTTTTTCTTCAAGCATAGCAAGTACTCGGCCGTGGTCTGCAACAGAGTTACTGATTAAGATCGTTGCGCCGTCCGGAAGATCTTCCAATGAATCATATTTCTTTGAGTACACACCGATTGGCTCGATGTGGATTGCACCCGCATTGACAAAGTCATAACCGAAATCAGCCATTTGGCTCTCTAGATACGGAATGTGTTGGAAATAGTTCGCGTCGATTGTACCTTCGTCCAAATCTTTGTTTGGCAGTACATAGTCTGTGTAACTCTCTATTGTTAAATCATAGCCTTTTGCAGCTAATAACGGCTTAGCTTCTTCTAAGATTACCGCGTGCGGTGTATTAGATGCACCGACTGTCAACGACGTTTTCTCGCCTTTTTCTGCATCATCTACATCTGTTGCCCCATTATCCTTACTACCCTCGTCTTTTGTTCCACAAGCTGCCAGCGCAAGCACTAGTACGGCTGCGAATAGACCGAATAAAAACTTCTTCATATCCACATTTCTCCCTCTCCATGATGGAATGTTTTATGGTTAACAGGTTATCCTGAAAATCCTATTATCGCTTGTCCAAACGTTTCACAATGAAATCACCTATAAACTGAATGATAAACACGATGACTAGTACTAATATTGTCGCCATCATTGTAACATCCCCACGGTTACGCTGAAACCCTTCGAGATACGCGAGCGTACCGAGTCCTCCAGCACCGATTACCCCGGCCATTGCTGTGTAGCCGACAAGTGCAATTGACGTCACTGTAATACCTGACACGAGTGCCGGCATGGATTCTGGTAACAATACTTTAAAAATGATCGTAGATGTTTTAGCACCCATTGAACGCGCCGCTTCGATCACCCCTTTATCGATTTCCTGCAATGCTATGAGTACCATGCGGCCATAAAACGGAGCTGCGCCAATGATTAATGCTGGCAATGCGGCATTCGGTCCACGCATGCTGCCTATTAATAAATTCGTCAAAGGTAACAATAAAATAATCAAAATAATAAAAGGTATCGATCGGAATATATTTACGAATGCGCCTGTAAAGACATTCGTGATTTTATTTGCCCATAACTGACCCGGATTTGTTAAAAACAATAACAGACCGAGTGCAATACCAAAAATAAACGTGAAGACCGTTGAGTAGGCAGACATATAAAGCGTCTCGCCCGTTGCTTGCCACATTTTATCCCAGTTAACGTTCGGGAACCATTGCTCAATCATGGATCAGCACCTCCGTCTTCACTTCATTGGCGTCTAGGAACGCAATGGCTTCCTCTATAACTGCCGCGTCCCCTACTAGTTGCAAGACAAGTGTGCCGTATGCGCCGTCACGTGTCGTCGAAATATTCCCTTGCACGATGTTGACATCGATTGAGAATGTACGAATTAATTCAGCAAGCACTGGCTGCTCTGTACGTTCGCCAATGAAAGCTAACTTGATCAACTTGCCATGCGGTGACTCTTCCTGTAAATGCGCCATCGCTGCGTCCGTATCGCCTGTATCGGTCACCTGCGATATGAAACGCTTCGTAATATCCGCTTGAGGGGATTGGAAAACATCCAGCACATTGCCCGCTTCCACGACTTGCCCGGCTTCCATGACCGCCACGCGATGACAGATCTTTCGGATGACGTGCATTTCATGCGTAATCAAAACGATTGTTAATCCAAGACGTTCATTAATATCCGTCAATAAATCCAGAATCGCATTCGTCGTCTCAGGATCGAGTGCGGACGTTGCTTCATCACAAAGTAATACTTCGGGATCATTTGCAAGCGCGCGCGCAATACCGACACGTTGCTTCTGACCACCTGATAACTGCGATGGATACGCCTGCTCACGGCCTGTCAGTCCAACGAGATCAATCAATTCCTTCACTTTTTGCTTACGTGCCGATTTCTTCACGCCAGCAATTTCAAGAGGAAACATAATATTCTCTTCTACTGTTCTTGACCACAGTAAGTTAAAGTGCTGGAAAATCATACTGATTTTCTGACGCGCATTGCGAAGGCCAGCACCTTTCAATGTCGTCATTTCTTGTCCGTGAATCATAATACTACCGGACGTAGGTGTTTCAAGACCGTTCAATAGTCGAATTAATGTACTTTTCCCTGCCCCACTATATCCGATGACGCCGAAAATTTCTCCCTCTTCGATGGCTAATGTCACATCATCTACTGCGACAATTTCTGAACGGTTCAATTGGAATCTTTTATGAACGTTTGTTAGTTGAATCATTTTCCGCACCACCTTTATTAAGTCTTTTCATTATGTGTTTTAGAAAGCTACATTGCGCTTTCCGCTTTTGTTTCATCCAGCTGCAGATGCCAGCTCCTCGGGTCGTTTCAAACTTTCCAAAAAGGCAAAGTGCGCCTTTGGGGTAAGTCCTCCAACGCCTGTCGGAGCTAAACGGCATCTTCCGCTTTTGTTTCATCCAGCTGCAAGCGCCAGGCTCTCGGGTCGTTTCAGACTTTCCAAAAAGGCAAAGAACGCCTTTGTGGTAAGTCCTCCAACGCCTGTCGGAGCTAAACGGCATCTTCCGCTTTTGTTTCATCCAGCTGCAAGCGCCAGGCTCTCGGGTCGTTTCAGACTTTCCAAAAAGGCAAAGAACGCCTTTGTGATAAGTCTTCCAACGCCTGTCGAGCCTACACGGCGCTTTCCGCTTTAGAATAAAAAAAGCCTTCCTGCAGACAAGCAGAAAGGCCGAACGTATGTAGTTATGTACGTTACCATTTCTCTCATCTATCAAAGCGTTAGGCTTTGAGTGAATTGGCACCATTTCACAAACGTGACGGTTGCCGGGCTTCATAGGGCACTTCCCTCCACCGCTCTTTATAAGAGTTACGTATTCAATTGATTAACTACTTATACCATACTTTTATATCTATTGTCAACTGAGCTTCTCTAGCAAGTACGGGACGGATTGAAAGGCGTAAATCTTTTCTAAAGGCTGTCCTTTGCGCTGAATGAGTAAACAAGGGACACTTTCCACCTCATATTCTATTGCGATTTCCTGCACGTAATTCAAGTCTGCCTTTCCAATCGGTAATTTCGGACACATTGTCTCGATCACCGTGAGCATTTTTGAAGCGACTGCACACGTTCCGCACATCGGTGTATATAAATAAAAAGCGGCTACTTGCTCTGCCGCCTGTGCACGTTGCCAGTCTTCAATTGTCCAATTATTCATGTGGTCCACCTGCCAAGTATTTGGAATGTACTTTAAAATTGGCGGCAGCTAAAATGCTAGCCAATAGTTTAATGGGCGTCGTTTCTACTTCGCGGTAGAGACGATCCGTATATAAATGTCGCGCTTCTGGATACAGTTGTTTGAACAGCTTCCGAATGGACTCACCTGAGGTGTCCGCATCCATAAAGACGAACAGGTCTTGTTGCTCGTATGGTTCAAGCAGTTCCTCAATATGATACGCACTGATGGTGCCATTCGTACAAAGAATCTCTACAGGCTCTGCAAGGATCGGCACTAGCCGCTTACGATCCGAACCGCCTTCTACAATGAGAACTTTCAGGTCCATCCTGTTTCCTCCTAGCGTGTAAAAAAAGCGCTAGGACGTTCCAGCGCTTTTTCTTTTAGAATATTATTCAGCTGTCATTTCTTCGTACTGCTCAGCTGTCATTAACTCATCCAATTCAGCTTTGTTATCGATTTCAACTACTACCATCCATGCACCTTCGTATGGAGATTCGTTAACCAATTCCGGGCTGTCTTCAAGGTTTTCGTTCACTTCTACAACTTTACCAGTAAGTGGAGCGTACAATTCAGAAACCGTTTTCACTGATTCAACGCTTCCGAAAGGCTCGTCTGATTTCAATTGATCGCCCACTTGTGGCAGTTCAACGAATACGATATCTCCTAGTTCAGACTGTGCGAAATGTGTGATTCCGATACGGTATTTACCGTCTTCTTCTTTTACCCATTCGTGCTCTTCTGAATAACGTAAATCTTTTGGTGTGCTCATGTCGTTACCTCCAAAAATATAATAGTTTATCTACCCTTAGTTTGCCATAGTTCCCGCATAAAGACAAGATTCTAGATCACTTCTTCCACGTTTCTGTGAACGTTGTTTCATTAAATCCAACGGTCACTTTTTGGTTATCAGAAACGATTGGGCGTTTGATGAGCATTCCGTCTGAAGCGAGGAGCGCGATCTTTTCATCGTCCGTCATGGTTGGTAGTTTTTCTTTTAAGTTGAGCTCACGATATTTCTTACCGCTTGTGTTGAAGAACTTTTTCATTTCGAGTCCGGAGTTCGCGATCATGTTGCGTAGTTCGTTTTCGCTTGGAGGTTGTTCGGCGATGTTCTTTTCTTCGAATGAAATCCCTTCGTCCGTAAGCCATTTCTTCGCTTTGCGGCACGTGGTACATTTTGGATAGCCGTAGTATGTCATAGTCATAATTGTCAATCCCTCCTTTTTTTCAGTATAGCAAATATAGAGGTGTTGATGCGAACTTGGCGGTGTTTGATTGCTGAGGGTTATTTTTAGAGGCTGGCAAGCTGTTGGGGTTGGGATTGGCGCTTCGGAGGGGACGCTTTCCTGAGGGCCCGCGGCGAGCCAACTGTTCGCTGTCCTCTCTTAGTTGTCTCGCCTGTCGGGCTGATCCTCTAGGAGTCGCCCCTCCTACGCACCAATCCCTTGCAAGCTGAGTGGGTGACAGTTTCTGGTGTGCATTGTATGTGGTATTGTGATTAACTTTATAAAGGAACTTGAACTAACCAAGTTTAAAGGAAAAACCACTTAGACTCTATCTACAATTGTGGATCTAGGTACCTTCACTTTAAACGTAGGATTGGAGCGGAAGCTGGGGCGACTCCTGGAGGATCAGCGAGAGCCGTAGCGAAGGACGGCTTTTGCGAGTAAAAGCGCAGCGTTAGGAGCATGTGCTTTCATAGACTGCCTTGAGTAAGCCACGCCCTCAGGAAAGCGTCCCCAGCTGGAGCTTCAATCCCCTCGCACTCTCTATCTATATTCACCACTCTAACGCATTTGTTCTTGAACTACCTCTCCAATTCTCCCAAAACAAAAACGCCTCACATAGGAGGCGTTCTGTCTAAACAATTATTAAACGATATACTTCTCTGCTTCGATCAGCTTCTCAGCCGCTTCACGCTTCTTCGCAATAATGTTATATGGATTATTACGAGTCAACTTACGCAACGCAGAAATCATCATGCGTTGGTTGTCACCGTCGACCGCTGCAAGCAATGTCTCTTTTGCTGCCGCTTCGATACGTCCGAAAGCTTCTTGACAGAAGATTTGTGTATAGAGAAGCTTTTGGTTCTCTTTCTCTTCACCATTCTTATTGATCGCCTTCTCCGTACGAAGTAATGCAGACTCCATGCCGAATAGATCATTCGCAATATCTGCGATGTTTACAAGGATTTCCTGCTCCTGATCCAACTTCGTGCCGTAACGCTGTGCTGCAAGTCCTGCAACCAAGATACCGATCTTCTTCGCGTTCTTCACAAGCGCCTTCTCTTGAGCCAATGCCTCTTCGCCCACTTCTTCTGGCATAAGCATTAACAATTCTTCCTGCAATGCTTGTGCTTGTTGAAGCAATGGCAATTCGCCTTTCATTGCTTTCTTCAAGAACGTGCCTGGAACGATCATACGGTTGATTTCATTCGTTCCTTCGAAAATACGGTTAATACGGGAGTCACGGTAGATACGCTCTACTTCGTACTCAGCCATGAAGCCGTAACCGCCGTGAATTTGAACGGCTTCGTCCGAAATATAATCCAATACTTCTGAACCTACTACTTTATTGATAGAGCATTCAATTGCGTATTCAGCAATGGAAGCCGCGACTTTTGCGCCGTCTTTTTGCTCTTCAGGGCTCATCGCCGCGTTACGCTCTTCGAAGTACCCAACCGTACGATAGATCAAACTTTCTGTTGCGTACAACTTAGAAGCCATCGTACCGAACTTTTCTTTCGTTAAGTTGAATGAAGAAATCGGTGTGTCGAACTGCTTACGCTGATTCGCGTATTTGATAGCCAATTCAAGTGCACGCTTCGATCCGCCGATTGTACCTACTCCAAGCTTGTAACGACCAATGTTTAAAATGTTGAACGCGATCACATGTCCGCGGCCAATTTCACCTAATAGGTTTTCAACCGGTACTTGTGCGTCTTCTAGAATCAACGTACGTGTAGAAGATGATTTGATACCCATTTTCTTCTCTTCCGGTCCTACTGAAACGCCTGGATATTCTTTTTCTACGATAAATGCTGTGAATTTGTCGCCATCTACTTTTGCGTAGACTACGAATACATCAGCAAATGCAGAGTTCGTGATCCACTGTTTTTCACCGTTTAGTACATAGTGTGTACCTGCAGCATTTAATTTAGCAGTGGTCTTCGCGCCTAGAGCGTCTGACCCTGAGCTTGGCTCTGTCAATGCATAAGCGGAGATTTTTGTTCCACTTGCAGAGTTCGGCAAATACTTCACTTTTTGCTCATGGTTACCGAATAATACAATCGGCAATGTACCGATCCCTACGTGCGCACCGTGTGTAATCGAGAAGCCGCCTGCTACCGATAACTTCTCAGCAATCAATGCAGATGAAATTTTATCTAGTGCTAGGCCTTCATACTCTTCTGGAATATCTGCTGCTAGAAGACCTAGATCTCCTGCTTTCTTCAGCAATGTGACGGAGTTTTCGAATTCATGGTTCTCAAGCTTTTCAATCAACGGTGTTACATCATTTTTCACGTACTCTTCCGTTGTTTTGGCGATCATCTTTTGCTCATCTGTAAAATCCTCAGGTGTGAAAACGCGACTAGCGTCCATATCCTCAGTTAAAAATGCTCCACCTTTTACGAATTCTGTCATAGTTGTTCCCTCCATAGCTTTAGTCATTGTATTTCCCCCTATTTGTTTGTATGTTTGATTTTATTTTATAGAACTTCGAATACTCCAGCTGCTCCCATTCCGCCACCGATACACATCGTGACGACACCGTACTTTTTGCCTTGGCGTTTCAATTCATTAATTAATTTCAAAGTCAAAATAGTTCCTGTCGCACCTAGTGGATGACCTGATGAAATGGCTCCCCCATTGACGTTCACTTTATCCGGATCCAATCCAAGTTCACGAATCACTGCAAGTGACTGAGAGGCAAATGCTTCATTGAGCTCGAATAGATCGATGTCTTCAATAGATAGACCCGCTAGTTTCAACGCTTTAGGCACAGCGACAATCGGTCCAATCCCCATCACTTCCGGTGGCACGCCGCCCACTGCGAAAGAGAGGAATTTTGCCATGGGTTGTAAACCACGCTTTTCAGCGACTTCTCTATCCATTAATAAGACCATTCCTGCACCGTCAGATGTTTGTGACGCGTTTCCAGCTGTGACAGAACCTGTCGTTGCGAATGCTGGACGTAATTTTCCGAGAATTTCAGTCGTCGTACCAGGACGTACGCCTTCATCCATTTCGAATAAAACCGTTTTTTCTTGATACTTACCATCCTCATTGACAAAACGTCTCGTTACTTCAACTGGTACAATCTCATCGACAAATTTATCTTCTTTAATCGCCGCTTCGGTACGTTTATGTGATTCCACTGCGAACGCATCCTGGTCTTCACGGGAAATGCCATACTTTTGCGCCACTTGCTCTGCTGTATGCCCCATTCCCATATAGTACTGAGGTGCTTCTTCCGCCAGCTTAACGTTCGGTCGAATCGTATTTCCCATCATCGGAACCATACTCATCGATTCAACGCCACCCGCTAAGACTGCTTCTGCGTGACCGAGCATGATACGCTCTGCCGCATAAGCGATCGACTGCAAACCGGATGAACAAAAGCGGTTGACCGTTACGGCAGGTGTCGTATCCGGTAATCCTGCTAGCGCGCCGATGTTACGTGCGACGTTCATTCCTTGTTCCGCTTCAGGCATGGCACAACCGATGATCAAGTCATCGATCGGCCCATCATAATCCCCTGCACGCTTTAATGTTTCCTTTATAGTCAACGCCCCAAGATCATCGGGACGGACAGTTGCCAAAGAACCTTTTCCTGCTTTTCCAATCGGTGTTCGAGCACCGGCTACAATTACTGCTTCGCGCATTCTGCTTCCTCCTTTAGCTATCTCTCATCAGTTACGTAACGGCTTACCCTTGACTAGCATATGCTGCATACGCTGTTGTGATTTCGGTTCTGCCACTAAACTTAAAAATGCTTCGCGTTCTAAATCAAGTAAATATTGCTCATCGACACGTGTACCATATGGAATCTTTCCGCCAGACAGTACGTATGCGAGTTTCTTCGCAATTTTCAAATCATGTTCGCTAATGAAGCCAGAACTGAACATTCCTTCAGCTGCCAGTAATAAGGTTGCATAGCCTGAATCGCCTGTTACAGGAACTTTCGCTCTCTTCGGCGCTACATAGCCCGCTTCAAATAATGACAAAGCAGCTTGTTTCGCGTCGTAGATTAGATGATCCGGATTGACACTAATGCCGTCTGCAAAGTCGAGGAAGTTGTTCTCTCTTGCCTCTTCAGCAGATGTCGACGTTTTCGCCATGGCGATCGATTCGAATACTTTATTTGCAATATGTTGATAATCAGTAGGTACACCATTTGGCAAACCTTTCAGGTGCTTTTGATACAAGTTGACGTTACCGCCACCACCTGGAATCAAGCCTACCCCTACTTCAACGAGTCCCATATACGTTTCCATAGATGCCTGAATATGTGCAGCTGGAAGACAAACTTCTGCTCCGCCACCTAGCGTCATCTGGAATGGTGCCGCAACAACTGGCTTGTTGCTATATTTAATCTTCAACATCGCGTTCTGGAATGAACGGATAACAAAGTCGAGTTCAAAGATATTATCATCTTGTGCTTCCATTAAAATCATGCCAAGGTTCGCACCGACACAGAAGTTTTTCCCTTGATTCCCAATTACAAGTCCTTTGAAGTTCCGCTCCACTTCATCTACTGCGAAGTTGATCATCTGAATGATGTCCAGACCGATTGCATTTGACTGTGAATGGAATTCTAGTAAAGCTATTCCATCTCCAAGGTCAATCAAGCTTGCGCCAGAGTTCTTCTTGATGACACCGTGCTTCTTCTTATACTGCTTCAAGTTGATCGCTTTCTCATTTACTTGCACAGCTTGATAGTCCGAGCCATCGAAGAAGTACGTATCGCCATTATCTTCTTTATAGAAAGTTTCATAGCCTCTATCGAGCAAGGACTGAACGAGTTCAGGGATTTCCTTGCCTTCTTCTTTCAGCATGTCCACAGACTTCCTCACACCGATTGCGTCCCATATTTCAAACGGTCCTTGTGTCCAGCCGAAGCCCCATTTCATTGCGTTATCGATCGAAACGATATCGTCTGCAATTTCACCATAAAGTTGTGCAGCATATAGCATCGTCGGTATTAATGTATTCCACAAAATCTCGCCTGCACGATCTTTTGCATATAGTAACGTCTTCACTTTATTAGCTAGTCCTTTTTGCTGCTTTGCCATTTCTATTGAAGGCGCTTTCATTTTCTGCGTAGGAACATATTCAAATGTCTTCATATCCAATTCCATAATGTCTCGGCCTTTTTTCACATAGAAGCCTTGCTTTGCTTTCGCGCCGATCCAGCCATTATCGATCATTTTAGTGACGCCATCAGGTAGTTCAAATATTTTCTGCTCTTCACCCGTAGTCTGATCGTAGACGTTTTTCGCCACGTGCATATACGTATCCAGTCCCACGACATCTAATGTACGGAATGTTGCAGACGTCGGACGGCCGATTAATGTACCCGTAATCGAGTCGATTTCTCCGATTGTATAACCGCGTTCCAGCATTTCATGTAATGTCACTTGTAAACCATACGTTCCGATTCGGTTACCAATGAAGTTTGGAGTATCCTTCGCAATCACGACTCCCTTACCTAAACGATCCTCACCGAACACTGTCATGAACTCTACAACTTCAGGTGATGTCGTTTCTGTAGGAATAATCTCCAGCAATTTCAAGTATCTTGGAGGATTGAAGAAATGTGTGCCAAGGAAGTGCTTCTGGAAATCTTCCGAACGTCCTTCAGTCATCGCTTCAATACTGATCCCCGATGTATTGGATGAAATGATGGTGCCTGGCTTTCGCACATTTTCAATCTTTTCATATAAACTCTTTTTAATATCAAGGTTTTCTACGACGACCTCAATGATCCAATCTACGTCTTTCAATTGATCCAAATGGTCCTCAAAGTTTCCTGGTGTAAGTAATGATAAGCTTTTCTTCGTTGTCAGAGGAGCCGGTTTTTGTTTTTGTAATTTTTCCAACGCTGTAGCCGCAAACTTATTGCGGAACATTGGATTGTCATACGTTAATCCTTTTTCCTCGTCATCTGCACCTAATTTCGGTGGTACGATATCTAGTAAAAGTACGGGAATACCAATATTCGCTAAGTGCGCTGCTATACCAGAACCCATAACTCCAGATCCTAAAACTGCCGCTTTTCTAATTTGATAAGTCACGTGCAATCCTCCCCTTATGTTCTTTGAATGAACGCTCATTCATTTATAGCGTAAAAAAATATGCGTTGCCTATAATTGCTAGTATAAATCATTTGAAACTATTTCGCAATATTTATTTCATATTTAATCAGACTTTTTAAAATAAGCAATTTAATACCAAACATTCGTGATTCATTGTACACTACTTACTGAATGGAGGCGATAGAAATGAAGGAAATTAAAACAGCAACTGAGTTTGAAGAAATCATTGCGGGTGACCAGCCAGTACTTGTGAAATTCGAAGCAGACTGGTGCCCAGACTGTAAGCGTATGGATATGTTTATTGATCCAATCGTTGAAAAATACGATACATACACATGGTATGAAGCGGATCGCGACGTTATTCCAGAAATTGCTGAGAAATATGAAGTGATGGGAATTCCAAGTCTGTTAGTCTTCCAAAATGGTGAGAAGCATGCACATCTGCATAGTGCGTTTGCAAAGTCACCTGAACAAGTTGAGGAGTTTTTAGACGAAGTGAAGATCTAAAGATGAAATGTGAAAATGCTGAGAGCCTAAAGGTTCTCAGCATTTGCTTTATTGAGCGGTTTTTGGGATGGGTTGAGCGGTTGAACGGAAAGTATGAGCGATTGAACCGCTACATAGAGCGTATCAGTAGCTGGATAGAGCGCAAAGCAGAGTTCATTGAGCGCTTAAGCAACAAGTATGAGCGCCACACACCGCGCCCCCCTACCAAACCACAATATGTTCCATAAAGGAGGAGTTCTGCATGTCCAAATACATAGAAGTACAAGGTAAATCGCAATATGATAACGACATTGAACCAAGCTACCGTCCGTCGGCTTGCGGGCCTGTTACAGCGTATGTGTTGCTGCGCCATTTCTTTCCTACCGAACAAACTCCTTCCATTAATGAGCTGTATCGAACATTAGGGAGTACGAAGATTGGTCTGCCTACTTGGCGCTTTGTTCGTAGGCTCAACAAAATGCTCGGCTCGCAATGGAATGTGAAAGTTTGTAATGTACAGCTGGCTATCGAGCAAATCGATGAAGACCGCCCTGTGGCTGTGAAGTTTGATAAATGGTTCAAGTTCAAGTGGTGTAGTCGTTTTTCATTCGATTATCACTGGGTCGTGATGGTCGGGTATGAATATGTAGACAAACAACTGCATGTACTCGTTCATGACCACGGTGGCAGAAATCGCGCGAGCCGTGTACGCTCCATCCCCTATGAATTGAATAAAAATATTTTGACGTTTGTTAAGATCGAACCGTTAAAACGGTGAAACAGGTAATCCTTGTTTAGCAATCATGGAATAGCCTTGCTCTTCCATTACTTTAGCAGTTTCTTCAGTGAACTCCGGAATGAGCAAATTTTCTAGCGGATCATCGAGTTTGATTTCACAATGAATCGTTGCGAGATCCCTTGAAATCATCAGCATCTCCTCTTCTGCATTCAGCTTCTTCTGCACACCTGCCGTTAGTTTTTCTCTCGCTGCGAGCACGCCATCGACCGAGCCATACTCTTGTATTAACTTCAATGCCGTCTTCGGACCAATTCCCTTCACTCCAGGGTATCCGTCGCTCGAATCTCCTGTGAATGCTTTCATATCAATGAATTGCTTAGGAGTGATCCCATACTCTTCTATAAAACGAGCTTCCGTGTATTCATCATACTGCGTGAAGCCTTTTTTCGTTAGCGCAATCGACACATCCGGCTTCAATAGTTGAAGCAAATCTTTATCGCCCGACACCACTGTCAATTTTGCTTCGTCTTTCCACGTTTCAATTAGCGAACCAATTAGATCATCCGCTTCCATGTTTTTGATTCCATAACTCTTCCACCCTAGTGTTTCCGATACTTCACGAGCCATATCGAACTGCGGAATTAATTCCGGTGCAGGTGCTGGGCGATGCGCTTTATAGTCTGCGAATAATTCATTACGGAATGTTTTCGATCCCATATCCCAGCACACCGCTAAATGTGTCGGTTGGAAAATCGAGATAGCACTCATCGTATGTCGCGCGAATCCTTGTACGCCATTCGTCGGTACATCCAATGCGTTGCGGAAAAACTGCCCACTATGTGCCGTCGCAAAAAATGAACGGAACAACAACGCCATTCCATCCACTACTAAAATATGAGGTTTATTTTCATTCATTATATTCCACTTCCTTTATCTTTAGTTTAGCACAGCTATCGCTTGAAGAGACAATAAGGTCAAATAACCAACAGACTGCATATAATAAAACGAACAATAAAAGGAGGCGTAATGAGTTGAATCCACAAGATGAATTTATGAGGTACCCGCAATATTCAGATCAATATTGGCAAGGTGCCGATCCACAAGGCTTCTCCACAGCACAATCGTTTTCTCCTTGGCAACCTTGGTTTCCAGGTATGCAGGGATCTCAAGGGTTCCCAGGTATGCAATGGTTTCCGAGTTTACCGGGCTTTCCTTCATCACCCGGCTTTCCACAGCAACCTAATTTCCCTGGACAGCAACCAGGTCGACCTGGGAATCCAAGCTCACCAAGTCAAGGCGGTCAGGCGGCTGCTCCAAATTCCCCGCCACCGAATCAAATCCCAAGCTATCCAGAATTTCAGGCGTTCGCGGTAGATCCTGGTGCCATCGCAGGTTGTTTGTATCGCTTTACGTATGTATGGACTTCACGACGTAATGGCTTTTGGTTTTATCCGACATTTGTTGGTCGACAATCCGTCGCAGGGTTTCAGTGGAATCCACGCAGATTCCGCTGGGAGTATATAGGCATTGATTTACAACGTATTGATCAGTTTCGTTGTGTGTGAAATCAGTAGAAATGAAGGAGTGATAGTTTGAGTCAGCAGGATGAAGGCATGTGGTATCCGAAGCTGCCTGACGGTTATCCAGGGCAGCAGTATGATGCACATCATCAACAGAGTCACCCGCAGCACGGTCAACAACACCAAGGATGGCCAGGTGGATATCCAGGATATCCGCCACCCAATCAACAAAATCCGCAATGGCCACCTAGTTATCCGGGGCACCAACAGGGATATCCACCGCAACATCAACCCGGTTATCCAAGTCAGCCAGGTTATCCCGGTTACCCTCAACAACCCACTTATCCAGGGCATTCGGGGTATCCCGGACATCCTGGTCAGCACGGTCATCCCGGACATCATCCACAGCATGGACAACACGGTCATCACCAGGAACACCATCACCACGGGCAGCCAGGCGGTCAACCGCAGCAAAGTGCCCCGACTTCTGCTCCTCCAAGCCAAATACCGAGCTATCCGGACGCTCAACTACGCGCAGTGGATCCGGGCGGCATAGCAGGCTGCTTGTACCGTTATACGTATGTATGGACTTCGCGAAACAAAGGGTTCTGGTATTACCCGACATTCGTTGGCAGAACTTCTATTGCTGGGTATCGATGGGATCCACGTCATTACCGCTGGGAGTATTATGGATTGGACTTACAGAAAATCGATTCGTTCAGATGTACGTGAAGTGAAATTAGGATAGATGAAGACATTCTAAGAGAAACCTGATTTTTTGTCAGGTTTCTCTTTTTTTTGACTACTTCACTATCTGCACAATGGCACTTTGAAAATATAGTGAAAACAGGCAAGTTTACTATATGGTAAAACGTTATACACATAACCAAAGAGGTTGGGACAGAACAGAAAAAACGTAAGAGGAATGAGTCCTTTACGCTTTTTTCTGTTCTTATCAGTAAATATTTTTTTAGAGTATCAGAGTGTACCGGAACGGAGAAAGGCCGACTCCTGAGGGATCAGCGTGCGTCTTGAGACCCTG
>NZ_PDYR01000022.1:0-30367 GCF_002743165.1 Sporosarcina sp. P19
TGAAGGGCAGGTTGCCCACGTGTTACTCACCCGTCCGCCGCTAACTGAAGGAAGCAAGCTTCCAACAGTTCGCTCGACTTGCATGTATTAGGCATGCCGCCAGCGTTCGTCCTGAGCCAGGATCAAACTCTCCATAATACTGACCGCCGATTCGCAGCGAATTGCGTCGTCAGTTTCACTCACTCAGTCGGTCACGTACGTAAGTACGCTCCCTCCTTCGCTCGATCACTTCCTAGCATTTCACTACGACTCGACGCCCAGTAGATGAAAAATCGATTAGCTCGAGTTTCATTTGCTGGCATCAATTAAGATACTCATTTTGTTCATGTCATCGTTAGATGCACAAACTGTATTTCGTTAACGTTTTGCTGTTCAGTTTTCAAGGTTCGTGTTTGTCAGTCGTATAAAAGCGACTTCTCTATATTACACTCGAAGTTTGTCGAAGTCAACAACTTTTTAAAAGAAGTTTTTTATGTTGGTTTCGATTACGTCCGAAGCGACAAGAACTAATATACAATAGATCGCATAGAGAAATCAAGTGTTTTTCGCAAAAAGTTTTTTCTTTATTGCTTTTATATCCACGACAAACAGCAAAACCCCTGTCAGGACAACGATTGCGCCTCCAAATTGAATTGCAGTTATTTTTTCATGCAACACAAAATATGCAGCAATTGAAGCGAGTATTGGCTCAAACAGAATAGCGATTGATACTACATTTGTGCTCACCCACTTGACTGCCCAGTTAAATAACGTGTGTCCCAACAGATTTGGTAAGATCGCCAAAGCTAAAAACCATCCCCAATCTGCAGTGGGGTATCCGAAGAAAGGTTCTTGTGTGACGAGAACATAGAAAAACAGTGCAACCGAACTTACGGAGTAAACAAGAAAGGTGTACGTCACGAGCGAGATTCTTTTACGTACATTCTGACCTATTAATAAATACGCTGTAACGAATGCACAAGCGAGTAACGCTAGTAAATCTCCAAATAACGCAACTCCACTTACTTGGAAATCTCCCCAACTAATAATGAAGCTTCCCGTTAACGCAATGAATACAGCAGTCAGCATCTTTCCTGTAATAATCTCTTTAAAGAATAATGCCGTACCTGCTAACGCAAATATTGGTTGAAGCGTCACTAATACAGTCGAGCTAGCAACTGACGTGTAGTTGAGGGATTCGAACCATAGTATAAAATGGACTGCCAGAAATATTCCTGAGCATGTAGTGTAAAGCCAATCCCTTCTTGTTAACGATTTCAATTCATTGCGATAGGAGATTAAGAATAATGGAAGCATAATAACAGCTGAAAAGAACATACGATAAAAGGCGATGACACCCGCATCTGCCGTGGCCATTTTTACAAAAATTGCTGATAAACCGACAGTGAGGACACCAAGCGCAATGGGTATGTAGGGATGAATTAATGGTTTATTCATAATATCACTTCTCTTTCTATCTCTCTTCCCATTACAATAGAAGGAGAGGCATGTACGAGTCGATTGCCGTATTAAAGAGAGTATATAGGTAATCTTCCTATTATGTAAGTGAAGGAGGATGATTTATGTTAACAATACTTGCCGATTCATTTAATGTAGAAGCACTAATCAAAATTAGCATTGCCCTTGTACTTAGTATCATTATAGGTGTAGAGCGAGAGATCAAGAAGAAGCCTATTGGGCTAAAAACGAGTGCAGTCATTGCCACCTTCAGTTGTCTATTGACAATTATCTCAATGGAAGCAGCTTATTTAGTACCTTCTCGTAATGACATCAATATTACTATGGACCCTTTACGGCTATCCGCTCAAATCGTCAGCGGTGTCGGTTTTCTTGGGGCCGGGGCTATATTGCGTAGGGATAATGACAATATCACAGGGTTGACTACCGCTGCAATGATTTGGGGCGCAGCAGGAATCGGTATTGCAGTAGGTGCAGGTTTTTATATCGAAGCATTCTTCACTGTAATTAGTGTAATGATCGTTATTGAGCTAATAGCGCCTTTATTAGGTAGATTCGGTCCTAAGCGGTTGCGTACTAAAGAAGCGAATTGTACGATTATCATTACTCAAAAGTCTAAAATTGATGATCTCATTAGATACTTGAATGAAGAACATATGGAAATTGATCATTTGCGTATCAGACAATTCCAGACACCTGAACATCAATATCATCACGAATTACAATTCAAACTTATGGCTCATCCTAAAAAATCTACCTCTACGCTCTATATAGAACTCACTACGCTTTCCTATGTAGAATCAGTAGAACTCGTTATTTACCCATAAAAAACGCCAAGTCGACGTGACCTGACGTAATGAACTGAAAGCAAACTCATTCGTAGTCTTTGCTTTCAGTTTCTTTATTTATTCAATTAACATTTTATCACAATAATCACAAACTAGCTTTCAATAAAGTTAGAACTTCATCCTTAGATAACTTAGCAAATCCACCAACCGGACCATTCACGGCAGCTTTTTCTGCTATCAACTCTAATTTGGAGTCATCAATATCATAATCCGCTAGTGTGACAGGCGCGCCAATTCCTTTCCAATATGCACTTAAACGGTCGATTCCTTCCATTGCAATCTCTTCATTCGTCTTATCAGCTGAATCTACTCCGAAAACATTAACAGCCAACTGTACAAAGCGTTGTGGATTTTTCGGGAATGTGTGCTTCATCCAGTGCGGGAATAAAATCGCTAAACCGCCAGCGTGAGGAATATCGTAGACAGCGGATACGGCGTGTTCGATATTATGCGTACCCCAGTCCCCTCTTGTACCCATCGATAGGAATCCGTTTAATCCCCAAACACCCGCAAACATCATGGATTCGCGAAGCTCTGTATTCTCTGGATCTTTCACCAGTTGCTCTCCAGTCTTCATAACGGAGCGTAATGCCGCTTCACAAATTTCATCTTGGAACAAAGCATTATCTGCAGTGTGGAAATATTGCTCGAAAATGTGGGACATCGTATCGACAATACCGTTGACTGTTTGATCAAGCGGCACGGTTAATGTGTATTTCGGATCCAAGATAGAGAACTTAGGATAATTTAGCGGTCCGCCCCAACCATATTTCTCCTGTGTCTCTTCATTCGTAATGACAGATCCCGCATTCATTTCTGAACTAGTTGCAGTGATCGTCAGCACCGTACCGAATGGTAGCGCTCCTTTAGGTGTTGCTTTACCTGTGACGAAATCCCATGGATCACCGTCGTATTTCGCCGCGGAAGCAATTAACTTCGTACAATCAATTACAGATCCTCCACCCGCTGCGATAATCACGTCGATATTATGTTCTTTACAAAGGTCCGCACCTCTTTTAGCAGTCGACAGTCGAGGGTTCGGTTCAACGCCCGGCATGTCTACTACTTCAAAATCATGGTTTTTCAACAATTTCATGATCTCATCATATAGGCCATTGCGCTTAATACTGCCACCACCATATACTAGCAATACCTTTTTACCGTATGTTTCGAGTTCTTTAGGCAAATGTTGTAGTTGACCTTGACCAAAAATTAATTTAGTCGGGTTGTTGAAAATAAAGTTATCCAAATCGTACGCCTCCTTCTACTTACTTTCCATTATGAAAAAGATGTATTTACGATGCAAGTATAGTGTTCTAAAAACAGGATATACTTTTTATAGGAGGAGATAAAATGGAAACATTGCAAAAACTTACGTTAGCGATCGCGCTAATCGGGGCATTAAACTGGGGCGTTGTCGGGATTTTCCGTTTCGACGTCATCGCTCAACTAACAGAAGGCGCCTATCAGCCATTAGCACGCTTTCTTTATATCGTCATCGGATTATCTGGTCTTATGGCGCTACAAGTTCTCTTTACGTATTGGCGCAGAGAAGAGGAACCGAAATCTAGTGAAGAAACTCGACCGGCTTCATCTATCGAACAAACATAAAAGGCATCTCCTCACACTCGAGGAGATGCCTCTTATTATTATTATACCCAACCACGGAAACGGCTTGCTTCCGCTGTTTTACGTACACCAATCATATATGCTGCTAAACGCATATCGATGTTACGTGTAGTGGCTATGTTATAAACATTTTCAAATGCCTGAACCATCTTCGCTGTCATTTTTTCACGTACTTCATCTTCAGACCAGTAATATCCCATGTTATTCTGAACCCATTCGAAATACGATACTGTCACGCCACCAGCACTAGCCAATACGTCAGGTACTAGTAGGATGCCGCGATCTGTCAGGATTTTTGTCGCTTCCGAAGTAGTTGGACCGTTAGCTGCTTCCACTACGATGTCCGCTTTAATATTATGCGCATTTTTTTCTGTGATTTGGTTTTCAATTGCAGCTGGAACTAGAATATCACATTCCATTTCGAGCAACTCCGCATTGGTTAGCGTATTGTCGAATAATGTAGTGACTGTTCCGAAACTGTCACGACGATCGAGTAGATAGTCGATATCTAAACCATCAGGGTCATACAATGCACCGTATGCATCGGAAATACCGATGACTTTCGCGCCTGAATCGTGTAAAAACTTGGATAGGAAACTGCCTGCGTTACCGAATCCTTGGATGATCACACGTGCACCCTTCATATCGATATTACGGCGTTTTGCCGCTTCATTAATAATGATTGTTACACCTTCAGCTGTTGCGCGCTCACGGCCATGTGAACCACCGAGTACAACCGGTTTTCCTGTAATGAAACCAGGTGAGTTAAATTCATCAATTTTACTGTATTCATCCATCATCCATGCCATGATTTGTGAATTCGTAAAGACGTCCGGTGCCGGAATATCCTTTGCAGGTCCCATTACCTGACTAAGTGCACGCACATAGCCACGGCTCAAACGTTCTAATTCACCCATCGACATTTCTCGCGGATCACATAAAATACCGCCTTTAGCACCGCCATATGGCAAGTCCACAATTCCTGCTTTTAGTGTCATCCACATAGAAAGCGCCTTCACTTCGTCAGCACTTACGTTAGGATGGAAACGAATTCCACCTTTTGTCGGTCCGACTGCATCATTGTGTTGTCCGCGGTATCCGGTAAATACTTTTACTTTTCCGTCGTCCATACGGATAGGAATACGCACTTCTACCATAAGAAGTGGTTCTTTCAATAGTTCATACATTCCTTCATCATAGCCTAGCTTTTCAAGTGCATCTTTTATTACAACTTGTGTAGACGTAAATAGATTCAGGTTTTCTGTCATTGTATGGCTCGCCTCTTTGTTTGTTATTGTCTTTCACGGACACATTATAACACGAGCATATTCAAACATCCACATATCGAATCCAAATCTTTTCCGAATTTCTTCATCCGACAAAAGCTTGGTGGTAGAGTGTTACTTACTTGTTAAATACTGTGCGGATTTTTTCCAATGCCCAATCTAACTCATCTTTAGTAATGATCAATGGTGGAGCAAAACGGATGACTGTATCATGTGTTTCTTTACATAATAAACCAAGTTCTTTTAGTTCTTCACAATATGGCCGGGCTTCTTCTGTTAATTCCATGCCAATAAATAATCCGCGTCCACGTACTTCCTTGATTGAAGGATGTGTTAATTTCTTTAACTCTTCCATGAAATAGTTTCCTAATTCTTTGGATTGCTTCGCAAGCTCTTCGTCTTCCAACACTTCAAGTGCCGCTAAGGATACTGCGCACGCCATTGGATTTCCACCAAATGTAGATCCGTGAGATCCCGGATTGAATACGCCTAGAATATCATCATTTGCAAGTACACAGGAAATCGGGAATACTCCCCCACCAAGTGCTTTACCGAGGATATACATATCCGGTGTGACACCGTCATAGTTACAAGCAAACATTTCACCTGTACGACAGAGTCCTGCTTGAATTTCATCCGCTATAAAGAGAATGTTCTCTTTTTTACATAGTTCAGAAGCTTCCTTCATGAATCCTTCAGGAGGAATAATGATTCCAGCTTCTCCTTGGATCGGTTCAATCAGGAATGCAGCAGTATTGGAAGTAATAGCCGCTTTCAACGCATCAATATCCCCGTACTCTACTAACTTGATGCCCGGTAGCAATGGACCGAATCCTTTTTTATATTCAGCATCGGATGACAATGAAACCGCACCCAGTGTTCGGCCGTGGAAATTCCCTACACATGCGATGATCTCTGCATGGTTGCCCGCTACACCTTTCACATCGTACGCCCAGCGTCTCGCTGCTTTTAAAGCAGTCTCCACTGCCTCTGCACCAGTGTTCATAGGTAAGACCATATTTTTACCAGAGAGTTCTGCCATCTTTTCATACCACGGGCCCAATTGGTCATTATGGAATGCACGTGAAGTTAGCGTTACACGATCTGCTTGATCTTTCAGCGCTTGAATGATTTTCGGATGGCGATGGCCTTGATTGAGTGCAGAGTAGGCAGCCAACATATCCATATATTTAGTACCTTCAGGATCCTTTACCCAGACACCTTCCGCTTCAGAAATTACAATCGGTAGCGGATTATAGTTATTCGCACCGTACTTTTCCGTTTTTTCAATAACATTCGTCGTTTTCGTCATATCCGTTCACTCCTTCAAATTCACTTTAACGATTTACAGCATCTCTGACGTAGTTTTACCCTGCATATGCAACTGCAAGTAATCAGGTCCACCAGCTTTTGAATCCGTACCGGACATATTGAAACCGCCAAATGGTTGGTAGCCAACGATAGCGCCTGTACAGCCTCTGTTGAAATATAGATTACCTACATGGAAGTCTTCACGAGCTTGCTCAATATGGTGACGGTTCTTCGTGATGACCGCACCTGTTAACCCGTAGTCTGTATCGTTTGCAAATTCAATGGCTTCTGTAAACGACGAGGCTTTTGAAAGCGCCACCACCGGACCGAAGATTTCTTCTTGAGAAATACGTGCATTCGGATCAACGTCTGCGAATACAGTAGGCGCTACGAAATAACCTTTTGAATCATCGCCAGTTCCACCTGCGATGAGACGTCCTTCTTGTTTCCCAATTTCAATATAATCCATAATTTTATCGAATGCCGCCTGATCAATAACTGGACCAGCTGTGTTGTTTCCATCCATTGGATCACCCCAGTTGTATGACTTCGTGATCTCTTCTACACGCTTTACCACTTCATCGTAGACATCTTCATGAATGATCGCACGAGAACATGCTGAACACTTTTGGCCACTGAATCCAAATGATGAGGAAACGATAGATTGCGCAGCCAACTCCAAATCCGCTTCATTATCGACAACAATCGTATCTTTACCGCCCATTTCCGCAATTACACGCTTCAGCCAAATTTGACCGTCATGTACTTTTGCCGCGCGTTCGAAAATACGTGTACCTACTTCACGTGAACCTGTAAATGAAACGAAACGAGTGTCTTTGTGATCGACCAAGTAGTCACCAATCTCAGAACCCGATCCTGGGATGAAGTTGACGACACCAGTTGGCATACCCGCTTCTTCCAAGACTTCGAGAAACTTATACGCAACGACTGTTGTTGTTGAAGCCGGCTTCAACAGGACTGTGTTTCCTGTTACAAGTGCACCTACTGTTGTCCCTGCCATGATCGCAAATGCGAAGTTCCACGGTGAAATGACTACACCTACACCAAGTGGTACATAATCGAATCGGTTGTATTCACCTGGTCGACTCTCCACGTGCATACCTTCTTTTAGTGTAAGCATCTGACGAGCGTAATATTCCATGAAGTCGATCCCTTCAGCAACATCTGCATCCGCTTCATTCCAAGGTTTACCTGCTTCTTTTGTCAGTAACGCAGAAAACTCAAACTTGCGGCGTCTGACGATGGCAGCTGCTTTAAATAATACATCAGCACGGAATTCCGGCTTGACTTTCCTCCAAGTTTTGAATGTTTCCTTTGCAGTAGTCATCGCTTGCTCTGCTAAATCGCGACTAGCTTGCGAGACGTTACCAATGACTTCTTTTTTATCAGAAGGGTTAGTGGATGCTAGTTTCTTATCTGTCATTATACGTTCACCGCCGATAATTAGCGGATAATCTTGCCCAATATAACTTTCTACGACTTTAAAACCTTCTTCATACGCTTCGCGGTTTTCTTTAACTGTAAAATCAGTGAATGGTTCGTGTTTGTATGGAATCATTTGGAATCAAATCCTCCTTTATAGTAGGGGCGCAAAATAAATTTGCGTTTGTTAGCGTTTACATCTATAATAATGCAAGAAAACATTGCACATTGCAAGTGTTTTCTTGTAATTATTTTTTAATTCTATTAATTTATTAACTGAAACCCGATAAGTACTATGTTAGGAAGGTGTTTTAAATGAGCATACATGAAAATATATTGGATATTTGCAATCAGTTTGCAGTGGACCATGCAACTATCGGTATACATGCTGTAGATCATTCAGGACGAACAATTGTCTACAATCGCAAAATGAAAGAAATCGAAGGATTGAATATTGAAGATATAAAAGACCATTCTATTTTGGAACTATTTAATTTTGACAAGATTGAAAGCACGTTATTGAAAGTATTACAAAGCGGAGAGCCCCAATTGCGGGTTAAGCAGAGGTACTGGAATACGAATAAAGTAGAGATCACGACGATGAATGACACCTATCCTATTTATGAGCAGCAGGAATTGATTGGTGCGATTGAGTTTGCTCAAGATATTACGGCATTAGAAAAATTCGTTTTACAACCATTACGTAAAAATCGCGGAAAGATTACATTCAATCAAATCACTGCTCAATCATCTGCCATGAAGTCGGTCATTTCCACTGCGGAACAAGCAGCGGCGGCTGACTTGCCAGTTTTATTGATTGGAGAAACAGGTGTAGGGAAGGATAATCTTGCTGAGGCTATTCACTATGGTTCTGCAGGAAACGAACGGATTTTCCACACATTCCATTGTCTGCATGCTGATCCAGATATCATCCAGCAGCTCGAAGAAACGTTGCAACAACAACCGCCTATGACATTATTCTGCGAACGGATTGACGCTTTATCGATTTCTTTGCAACAGGCATTGCTCTACGTTTTGCAGAAAACACCTACCCATCAATTCATCGCGAGTATCGGCGACGACCCAGTCGAACTGATTGCATCGGGCACATTGCTAAAGGAGCTCTATTATTTTTTCGCGTCCTTCGCCATTAGAATTCCTCCACTACGGAAGCGGCCAGAAGACATGATCCCTTGTGCGGAATCGTATTTAAAGATCAGAGTAGAGTCATTAGGGACAGGACTGACGAAAATCGATGACCAAGTGAAAGAATTACTTCTGGCATACGATTGGCCGGGGAATTTGCGAGAGCTCGAGCTACTTCTGGACGAAGTTTCATCCATGCGCACAACAGAAGATACGTTAACTCTTGATATGTTACCTTTGCAATTTAAGATGAAGGTCGAGGCAGTAGCCAATGATGCTTCACAACCAAGAGACTTTATCGTGCAGAGCGACTCAAAACTGTTACCATTTGATCAGTATTTACGAGAAGCCGAGAAGTATTATCTTCAGAAAGCAATGAAGTTGCATGATCATAACATTACGAAAACTGCCAACTCCCTCGGTATGAGTAGACAGAACTTGCAGTATCGGTTGAAGAAATTAAAGGAGTAAGTAATAGAACACCGTTGATCTTCTGGTGATGAAACGCACAACCTCACAGTATCTTGCCCTAACTATACGATTGCGTCTTTAAAGTAGTAAGCGTACTTACAGTCTGTGATTCATCGTGGGAGCCATCTGCAGTTGAAATAATCCCCCAAAAACACAAAAGGACTGTCGCAAAAGTTATAACAACTTCTGCGACAGTCCAATTATCAACGTCCGGATTGTTCAATCCAACCTTGCAGTTTATCTTTTAGTGAATTAAAGCCATCTGCGTCTTGCTGATCTACGCGTTCTTGCAATGATTGACGAGAACGAGAGTGATTCAAGTAAGAACTTGGTGGCTCCTGTAATGCACGAATCGACAAACTAATTTTACTAGCCCCTTCATCCACATCCAATACTTTGACGTGAACTTCTTGCCCAACTTCCAAAAATTCATGAATATCCTTAACAAATCCATACGTGATTTCAGAGATGTGCACTAAACCTTGCGTTGAAGCATCCAGCGCCACAAACGCACCGTACGGCTGTATTCCGGTAACTTTTCCGGTCAGCTCATCTCCTACTGCAAATTTGTGAGACATGCAAAACAGCTCCCAATCTAAAGTAGTATCTAGTCTGCCACTATGGCCGTTTCAAAGTATACCATATTTCGTAGTTTTGAACAAAAAAGAGCCATCCGAATAGATGGCGTTGAGCATTTAATATTGAACGATCGATTTGGCTTCATATTTAATAGCAATTAGTTTGTAGGATATCTCCATACAGTTCTCTAAAGGTATCCATATTTCATGGGTGTGCTCATAGATATCACGAATACATTTGGCTAAGTCTACTGGATGATCTACACGATGAAGCTCCGTCACTATTGCGGCAATTTCTGCACCATACGCATATTCCCCTTCTTCGAAAGGATCCCATTTTTTAAGAAGTGAGACTGCTTTTTTATTCATTTCCATGGTTTGCATGATTCGTCACCTGATTTGTTTTTCTTTTAATAATAGCACAACAGCTAGCAAGAGAACAGTTAGAAATATTTTGACAGTTTACGAGACCGATGGATAAAAAAAGGACATCCCAATCAATCGATGGGATGTCCTGCATTTTTATGTTGTTGTCGTTCTTTTAAAATACGTTGTTCCAGCTCTTTCGTTTCCTCTTCCTGCCGTTTGGATTTCTTAATAATCCAACGAAATACGAACAGCATGAGCGTCATGAAGATGACGAAAGAGATTGCTGCTGGGATGTATTCTGATTTATCTTCAGGAAAATAAAGAAACGGCATCAATAGAACGAAGTCCATGCTAGTTTCCCCCTAGGAATCAAATCCGCTTACTTTTGGATGATTTCAATTGATTCAATTTTAATTTCTTCATTTGGCTTATTGTCGCGGTTAGTTTTCGCATTAGCAATTTTGTCAACAACGTCCATTCCTTCTACTACTTGACCAAATACAGAGTGCTTCTGATCCAAGTGTGGTGTTCCGCCGTTTGCTTCATATGCATCCGCAATTTCTTCAGGCCATCCGCCATTTTTCAATTGTGCCGCTGAAGCGCCTGCAAGTGAAGATGCTTGTACGATGAAGAATTGGCTACCGTTTGTGTTTGGTCCAGCGTTTGCCATAGATAGTGCGCCACGCAAGTTGAATAGATCCATAGTAAACTCATCTTGGAATGTGTTGCCATAGATACTTTCTCCGCCCATTCCTGTTCCAGTTGGGTCTCCGCCTTGAATCATGAACTCAGGGATAACGCGGTGGAAAATAATACCGTCGTAATAGCCATTTTCAGCGTGCGTCAAGAAGTTTTCAACTGTTTTTGGAACTTGCTCTTTAAAAAGCTTTATTTTGATAGGCCCCATTGTTGTGTTCATCGTAACTAGTGCTTCGTTTTCTGCTACTTCAGTCGATAGTTGTGGATACATGATATTCCTCCTCAAATTTACGTGCTTGTTCATTTTGGTGCATGTTTTGTGTATGGAAACAGTCTATCATATATGATGGCAAAATTCGATAATTGTAACTGTGACAGTTAGTTGACAAAGTTTATTGTGCTTAGAAAAAGCGCAGTATCAGGAGAAAATGACGTTGATCTACCCCTGGGTACATTGCGAGTTCGCTCATTCAATCGTGTAAGCGCTCATTGTTCATGCATAACCGCTCTATGATCAACGCCAAGCGCTCTATCGCGATCTGTTACCGCTCATACTTTACTGTTAACCGCTCTATGACGAGTTGTAAGCGCTCATACACGCCTTGTATCCGCTCAAAGCCCTCCGCGTTTCCACCGCCATTGAATTATAAATGTCAATGTACACCTCCATAAGAGGCGGAAACTCCATCCACCCCAACTCTTGATGTAAGCACTATGTTTCCTTCGACCCTCGAATTGTTTTATACTAATACTTATCGAAACATTACAGGAGGAAGGCGGTTCAACGTTGAGTCGACATAAGAAAAATTTCATTATCATCTGGATCACGAACTTTCTTGTAGCGGGAACGATGACGATGATTATGCCATTCCTGTCGTTATATATTGAAACGTTTGGGGATTATTCTGATGCATATGTCCAGAAGTGGGCAGGATTAATTTTTGGTGCTACGTTTATTACCGCGCTAGTCATGTCACCTATTTGGGGGCGTTTTGCGGATCGCTTTGGCTTCAAGCCTATATTGCTCATTAATGGTTTCGGGATTACAATTTCAGTCTTTTTGATGGGCTTTGTCAATTCCGTAGAAATCTTTTTTGTATTGAGATTACTGATGGGCTTAGTTACAGGTTTTTTACCGACATCATTAGCTTTCATTTCATCTCAGACACCTCGTGAGGAAGCGGGTAAGATGCTCGGGACGCTGCAAATGGGTGGTGTCGCGGGAATGTTATTTGGCCCCGTTCTCGGTGGTCTCATGGCTGATACGTTCGGTTTTGAATACACCTTCATCATCACGTCCGTTTCCGTAGTGATTGCGACACTGCTTGTGCTATTTGGAATCAAGGAGGGCGCACGGGTAAAAGCGAGGAAAGTAGCAAAGTATTCTCGGAAAGTCATTTTAGGTGGATTGTTTAAACACCGTCTAATGTTTAACGTCATGCTTGTCACGACGTTGATCCAAGTCGGGAATTTCAGTATTCAGCCGTTGCTGTCACTCTACGTAGCAGATTTGACCCATGCTGCAACCAATGTAGCGTTCCTTGCTGGATTGACGTTCAGTGCAACGGGCCTCGGCAACTTACTATTCGCTAGGTATTGGGGGAAGATAGGCGACGATCTCGGATACGAAAAAATCCTTGGGCTTCTACTCATCATGTCTTTCCTCTTCATCATCCCACAGGCGTTTGTTACATCACTTTGGCAACTGGTTTTGTTGCGGTTCTTATTTGGGATTTCGACAGGCGGTATGATTCCACTTACGACAGCACTTGTTCGTCGTGAAGCGCCACTGGAAGTACAAGGTGAGGTCATGGGATATAACACGAGCTTCCGTTTCCTTGGTAATATTATCGGACCTATGTTTGGCGGGATTGTCAGTGGGTATATTGGGATTCCTGCGGTATTCATCGTGACAGGCGTATTGTTCATAGTCGGATATTTGTTATTATCTATGGCATTACGACGGCCTACACAGGATTTCGAACACTTCCTACAAGACCGGCAAGGTGAAGCGAATGAACACGCGTAATTTTAGCCACGTAACCTTTTATAAGTTGCGTGGCTTTTTTATTCCCATTTGATTCAGTCGACAGTTGTCAAGATATGTTATATTTTTCTATAGCTATGTGAAAGTACAGGGGGCTAGGTAGTTGAAACAAACGGTTGCATTAGTGATTACGCTTGCTTGCGTTCCGCTATTATTATTTATCCAAAATCAAATCCACGAAGAAACCAAGAAGACGGAAACATTGCATGCGTCTATTCGTGACACCGTTCAATTGGAAGTGCCTGCCATGATCTCCCCTATTCAAATGAAAGACCGGAACGGGACTTTATTTGCGGAAGAATATACGGAATGGCGGCAGCCAATTCATTTGCAAGAAATGACGTTTTTCACGCGGCAGTTGTTTTTAAAAAGTGAAGACCGGACGTTTTATGAACATCGGGGCTATGATATCGCAGCGATCATTCGAGCTTTCACGATCAACGCGGCGGCAGACGCTAAACAGCAAGGCGCTTCAACCATTACACAACAAGTCGTACGGATGCGCTATTTATCGACAGAGAAAACGTATGAACGAAAGTTTAAAGAGCTCTTCTTTGCAGCAGAGTTGGAAAAGCAATCGACAAAAGATGAAATCTTGGAAATGTATTTGAATGAAATGTATTTTGGCAACCAAGTGTACGGAATTGGCGGTGCGGCAAGCTACTACTTCAGTCGTCCGCTCGAAAAATTGCATGAGGCGGAAATCGCTTTTTTGGCAGCCATTCCAAATAATCCATCTCTTTATAACCCAATTAAACATTTCAATCAAACGAAAGAGCGTCAAATACGACTGCTTCGAGTTATGCTCGACCAACAAGTCATTACACAAGAGCAGTTTGAAGCGTACAGTACGTTTCCGATTCAATTGAACGTCAAGAAAAAAGAACAGTTTTATCCAATGTACAGCTCGTACGTATTAGAAGAGTTGAAAGACCTTATTGCGCAGACAGAAGGGCTCGACACGTCGATGAGTAAAGCGAAAACGCCAGAAGAACGACAACGCTGGCAAAATGAAATCAATCGTCGTACACGAGAAGTGATTGGCACAGGCGTAACAATTGATACGGCACTGGATCAAAATAAGCAACAGCATGATGAAAATCGAATGAATGCACTAATTGGAACGGGTGGTGTGCAAGCTGGAGCTGCTGTCATCGACAATGACATGCGGGAGATCATCAGTCTGTATGCAGGTGCAGGCTATAAAAAAACCGACTTCAATCGCGCGTATCAAGCGGTGCGGCAACCGGGGTCCGCAATCAAGCCATTGCTTGTCTATGCACCGTTTTTTGAAAGTGGTCCGTATCATGCCGATACCCCTGTCAACAGTAGTGATATTTGTATTGCGAATTATTGTCCGAAAAACTTCGGCCACTATCAGTTTAGTACGACTACTGTACGGGAAGCATTCCGGAATAGTTATAACTCGACGGCTGTACGTTTATTGCAGCGTGTAGGAATCGACGAAGCATTCTCGCATTTAGCGCCTTTCCACTTCCAGCATGTCGTCGAGGCTGACCGCTCCTACCCTGCAGCGCTAGGTGGATTTTCTAAAGGTGTCACGCCACTGGAACTTGCCGCGGCAACTACGAGCTTTATCGACGGCACGTACTTGACGCCTCACGCAATTCGCTCGGTAAAAGATAGTAAAGGTGAGGTATTGTATAAATGGAAGGATACGTCAAAAGTGGTTTGGTCCCCTTCCACAGTTAACAGCATCCGCTCCTTGATGAAAGAAGTCGTCGTCAACGGTACAGGCGAAGGAATTGCTTATACAACGAGCTATACCGGAGCGAAAACAGGAACGACTGATGCGTTTAAAGACTTGTGGGCCATTGGCATGAACGATCGCTATACGTCAGCTGTCTGGATCGGTTACGACAGACCGACACCCATTCCACGTCTGCGCGACCAAAAAATTCATTTGCGGGCATTTTCCTCTACGATGCGACCATAAAAGCCTTGCAAGGTCCGTTAGTTCGGATCCGCAAGGCTTTTTCATTTATTCACTGGATTGGTTAATGGGATACTGGCGAGTAGCCCATTGTATAGACGGAATATGATATACACGAGCCCCGTCACCAGAACACTCCAAATAATAATCTGAAAGAAAATCAAACCTACTGTATGTGTCAGCGGCATGAATGGACTTAATTTGTAGACTACATAAACAAAGTAGATGAATGAAGTGATGAGGAAGATTAACACTAGTGTCTTCCATGATTGAATACCTATTGCCGAAGCGAGTGCACCGATAAAATAAATGACTACGCCGGATTTCGACGTGCTATATGATGCATCCGCTTCTTCTTTCAGGAAAAATAATAAGGCCGTTTCATGAATGGTGACAGCAATCAGTTTTAAAGCTGCGAATAGCATAAAGAATACTAATGAATACATTGTCAATAAAAAGATACGTAACTGAAAATCCGATAAGAACTCCCTCATACCTTGATAGAGACCGATTTCCTTAAAAAGGATCAATGTCTCCCCAACACTATATACACCAAAGGTCAAACTGAATAGCAAGACCGTAACAAATGGTAAATAGCTGAACATATATGGATTTTTCATAATACCCCCCAAAAAAAATTTTTTCATCCTCCTAATAATATAAGAAGGAAGTCGAATAAAGCAATAATTGTTCGACTGTCGTCTATGCAATTTGAAATGTTTTACGCTATACTAACAAATACGCCCACGCTGATGCCTCGGGAATTGAATTTGTGAAGAACATGGTTGAAAGGAGGATTTTCTTGGAATTCGTGTTATTGATTTTTTTACCTGTAATCTTCGCACTACTTGTTCCTTTTGCTTATAAGAAGATTAAAGGAATACATACGGGTTGGTTTGTATTAGTAGTCCCTCTAGTGTTATTTGGCTATTACCTGAGCTTTTTACCGCTAGTCATGGATGGTGGTCATGCTATTTCTGAAATGAAATGGATTCCTTCACTTGGAATTGCGTTTACTTCCTACATAGATGGTCTTAGTTTATTATTTACGCTATTGATCACCGGAATCGGTTCGTTAGTCGTCTTGTACTCTGTGTTTTACATGGATAGGGAGAAAGAAGATCTAGGTAGCTTTTATGTCTACTTACTAATCTTCATGACCGCTATGCTCGGAGTCGTGCAATCTGACAACACGATGACACTCTATTTGTTCTGGGAGTTAACATCCATTTCGTCCTTCTTATTAATTGGTTTCTGGTATACGAAGGACAAGTCACGTTTTGGCGCATTGAAATCGATGATGATTACAGTGTTTGGTGGATTAATGATGCTCGGGGCATTCATTTTACTCAGTATCATGGGGGAAACATTCTCCGTTCGAGAATTAATTGCCCAAGCTCCTGATCTACTGAATCAACCGTATTTCACTTTGGCATTAGTATTACTCTTGCTAGGCGCCTTTACGAAGTCGGCACAATTTCCATTCTATATTTGGTTACCAGATGCAATGGAAGCGCCCACACCAGTCAGTGCATATTTACACTCTGCCACGATGGTGAAGGCAGGCATTTATTTGGTCGCGCGATTTACGCCAATTTTCGGCTCAGCGTCCACTTGGATTTGGCTCGTTACTGGAATCGGGTTGTTGACGCTGTTTTGGGGGTCATTTTTCGCAGTAAAGCAAACTGATTTGAAAGCGATTTTAGCATTTTCAACAGTCAGTCAACTTGGTTTAATCATGTCGTTACTTGGCGCTGGCGCTATTTCATACCATGCGACCGCAGCCATGTTCAGCTTTGCGACGTATGCGGCGATATTCCACTTGATTAACCACGCAGCATTTAAAGGCGGGCTCTTCATGATCGCAGGGATTATTGATCATGAAACCGGTACCAGAGATATTCGTAAGCTAGGCGGGTTAATGAGCTTGATGCCGATTAGCTTTACCGTTGCAGCGATTGGTTCATTATCTATGGCTGGCTTGCCACCGTTTAGCGGATTCTTGAGTAAAGAAATGTTTTTGGAATCTATGGTAGCGCTTCAACACTTTAAATTATTCAACTTCGATACATGGGGCATCTTGTTCCCGATCGTCGCTTGGATTGCGAGTGTGTTTACGTTTACGTACAGTATGTATTTTGTTTTGAAAACATTTATTGGACAGAAGAAGTTTGATCAATTGCCGAAGCAGCCGCATGAAGCACCGATTGGCATGCTAATTTCGCCTATGATATTGGCAACAATCGTCATTCTAGTGTTCTTCATTCCGAACGTCATTGGGAAGTGGATTATTAAACCGGCTGTCATGGCGGTTCAACCGACATTGTACGCAAGTCCGTCGGCTGTCGATATTCATGTCAAAGCATGGCATGGATTTGGAGCTGCTGGCTTATGGCTGACGATCGGCGTGGTCGTATTCGGTACATTACTTTATCTAACCATACCGAAATGGCAACCGCTTTATCGTATCCAGCCTGATAAGCTATCGTTGAATAATGGCTATGATGCGATGATGCGTGGAAGTGAAAAAGGATTGAATCGAGTTTCTCGTCTTTATATGACAGGCAAAATTCGAACATACTTATTGTATATGTTCGCATTTATGTCAGTTACGATCATCGCGATTTTGTTTATCAAGGATGCATTCGTTCTCGATATGAACAGTTTCACAGCGATTACATTATATGGATCACTAAATGCGATTGTGTTAATTTTATCTGTCGGATTTGTTGTATTTGCGAAGTCACGTCTTGCTGCGATCATCGCGCTTGGCGGCGTCGGGTATTCCGTCGCGTTATTCTTCGTCATCTTCAAAGCGCCTGACTTAGCACTGACACAATTGGTAATCGAGACAGTATCCGTTGCGTTGTTCTTGCTAGCTTTCAAGCATTTGCCGGCACTCAGTACGCACGGGGAAACAAAACGCAATAAAGTTGTCAATCTGATTGTTTCATTGAGTGTAGGCGTGATGGTGACATTGGTCGCCCTATCCAGTCACTCACAAAAAATGATTCCTTCGATTTCCCAATACTACAAAGATACGGTCGAGACGGAGGCAGCTGGCGGAAATATCGTCAACGTCATTCTCGTGGATTACCGTGGATTTGATACATTTTTCGAAATCGCAGTTCTCGCTATTGCCGGGATTGCAGTACTAGGCATGATTCGCTTGCGTGTATCGAGAAAGGAGCCGACTGATGAAAACAAATGATGTCATTTTACAAACCACAGCTAAAGTAGTGTTTTTCATCATCTTCCTATTCTCTATACATATCTTTTTTGCGGGTCATTATGCACCAGGTGGAGGATTCGTCGGTGGCTTGTTGACAACAGGTGCAATTGTGCTGTTGTTGTTGGCATTTGATCTACGGACGATCCAACAAATTCTACCGTTTAACTTTACGATCATGACCGCAATCGGATTATTGCTTGCGTTAGGGACAGCGGCGGGCTCGATTTTCTTCAATGTGCCATTCTTCACACACGCATTTAGTGATTTTGACTTGCCGCTGTTCGGACACACGTCCCTTCACACAGCTATGTTATTTGATAGTGGAGTGTACTTAGTTGTCGTTGGTTCCGCCATCACGATTATTCAATCGATTGGAGGCGATGACTGATGGAGTTTATCCTTTCGATTCTCATCGGGATATTATTTACTGCAGCCGTCTATTTGATTTTATCCAGAAGTTTACTAAAAGTGATTTTAGGTACTGGTTTGCTCAGTCATGGTGCGCACTTACTTATTCTTACAATGGGTGGACTCGGAGGCACAGCGCCTCCCGTTGTAATCGACGGTGTGACTGATTTTGCAGATCCCCTGCCTCAAGCATTGATCTTAACTGCGATCGTCATCAGTTTTGGTGTGACGGCGGTCATGCTAGTCATGGCATATCGTATGTATGATGTGCACAGAACAGATAATATGAATGAATTGAGAGGGAATGATGAACATGATTAATCTTCTTTTATTTCCGATCATTATTCCTTTCTTTTTCGCGATGATCTTAATGTTTTTCAAAGAGCAGGTGGTCGTCCAGAGAGTGTTGACACTGATCGGATTGGCTCTCAGTCTAGTTGCTTCATTTTGGCTTATCGCGACAGTGAAGACAGAAGGAATCCAAACCGTGACGCTCGGAAGCTGGCCTGCACCATTCGGTATTACGATGGTGTCGGACATGTTCTCCGCATTGCTCGTCACGACGACGATTATCATTACAATTTTTGTCGTCATCTATAGCTTTTCATCCATTGGTGTAGAAAGAGAAAGATTTTTCTATTATCCTGCGATTCTGTTCATGATTACAGGAATCAATGGTGCCTTCACAACAGGCGATATTTTCAATATGTTCGTATTTTTCGAGGTGCTACTGATCGCGTCTTATTTGCTTATTGTACTCGGCGGCGAGAAACGGCAACTTCGTGAATCCATTAAATACATATTGGTAAACGTCATTTCATCCGCTATCTTCGTTATTGCGGTAGCGTATTTGTACTCTATCATCGGTACTTTGAATATGGCGGATATTTCGGTGAAGATTGCCGAGATCAATCAACCAGGAATTATTTCTGTCATTGCGATTCTGTTTTTGATCGTCTTCGGAATTAAAGGGGCTATCTTCCCCTTATATTTCTGGTTACCAAATTCGTATGCTGCACCACCGATACCCATTCTTGCACTGTTCGGTGCCCTACTCACTAAAGTAGGCGTCTACGCAATCACGCGTACCTATACGTTGTTTTTCGTACACGATATTGGGTTTACGCACCAGTTTCTCATGGTCCTAGCGTTACTCACTATCATTGCAGGCTGTATCGGCGCTCTCGCGTATTTCGATTTAAAGCAAATCATCATTTACAACATTATCATCGCAGTAGGTGTCATCTTATTCGGTGTGGCTCAAATGAACACGTCTGGACTAGAAGGCGCGGTTTACTATTTACTCCATGATATGTTGATCAAAGGTGCACTGTTTGTCTTGATCGGTATCATTATTTATGCAACAGGTACTTCGAACTTACGGGAAATGGGTGGCTTAATTAAAACTCATGCAACACTTGGTTGGACGTATTTAATCGCTGCGTTCGGTCTAGCCGGCATTCCTCCGTTAAGTGGATTTATCGGAAAAGTACTTATCACAAAAGGTGCATTTGAAGCTGATCATGTGATCGGCAGTATCATTATTTTGGCCTCTAGCTTAGTTGTGTTACTGTCTGTCATTCGGATTTTCATTTATGCATTTTGGGGGCCTCAGAAGAACGAGTTGCCTGTTCGCGATCAACGTACGTATCGTCAAATGATGTTCCCAGCTATTATGCTAGTACTCATTACGGTAGCGTACGGTGTCGGTGCAGAATGGCTTATGCCCTATATGACGGATGCAGCGAATGTATTGGCTGATCCATCCATCTATATAAATGCGGTGTTAAAGGAGTAGAGGTCAATGGCTTTTCAGATACTATTAAATTTCTTCATTGCAGTCGTTTGGATGTTCATGAATAGTTCATTGACACCTTCTACGTTCATCATAGGATATCTTATCGGGTTGTTGATGATCATCATGACACGCCGTTATTTCAGTGGACGCTTGTACATTTGGCGAATCTGGTCTGCAGTAAAATTAACAGCGATTTTCCTAAAAGAACTCATCTTGTCGAATATTTCCGTGTTGCTATTAGTTATTAAACCGGATTTGTCGACTATGCAGCCGATGTTCTTCGCTATGCCAACAGAGCTCGAAAAAGATTGGGAAATCACGTTGTTATCTAGTTTAATTACGTTAACACCTGGTACGGTCGTCGTTCATGTTTCAGACGACCAACGTACTCTGTATATCCACGCAATCGATGTAGATGATGTGGATGAAGCAATCGATTCTATTAAAAACACATTCGAGAAAGCCATTATGGAGGTGAGCCGAGGATGAACGTATTTTATTCTGTCTGTCTCGTGCTAGTCATCTTGTCTATGCTCGGATTACTATATCGCGTATGGAAAGGTCCTTCCGTGCCAGATCGGCTAGTAGCTCTTGATGCGATTGGCGTCATGCTCATATCAGCAATCGCGCTACTTTCCATCTTGTTCGATACGCCGTTCTTCATCGATGCGATTTTATTGATCGCTATTATGTCGTTTATCGGCACAGTGTCCTTCTCAAAATTCATTGAGAGAGGAGAGATCATCGAACGTGGACCTAATCGCTGACATTATTATTGTGTTACTCGTTACAGTAGGGATCATTTTCACGATCGTCACAGTCATTGGAATTTTACGGCTTCCCGATGTCTATACACGCGCACACGCTGCATCGAAGAGCGCTACGCTAGGTGTTATGAGTTTACTTCTTGGTGTATTCCTCCACTTTTGGTGGAATGAAGGCCATTTCAGCGTGGCACTGTTGCTCGGTATCGTCTTTTTGTTTATCACTTCTCCTATTGGTGGGCACTTAATGACACGTGCCGCTTATATGTCGGGTGTAGAACCTACCGATTTAACGGTTGGGGATGATTTAGAAGAAGCAGTAATAGAACAACGCATAGAATCAGATAAAAACACGCCGGATGACAAATAGTCATCACGGCGTGTTTTTTCAATAATATGGATAGTAAGGGTAATACGGTTGTGGATAATACGGATAGCTGTTGTAGTAAGGTGGATAGTATCCCCCACCATAGCCACCTCCGTAACCGTAGCCTGGGAAAATAGCATTACCTAAAAATCCGCCAACTAAACCACCTAGGAAAGGACCCCCGAAACTACCAAATCCACTTCCATAACCGCCACCATAATGACCATGACCGCGACCGCCACCGTATCCACCTCTATGACTATGTCTTGTCATCCAACTTCCCCCTTTCCATGTATCCTATGTCTAGCTGGAAAGAAGGTATGGGGAAAGCGCCTATATAGAACTATTCTTGTTGTTCTGCTTCAGCAGCCAAACGCTCTACAAAGGTTGCCAATGTACGGACCATAACACCCGTCGCGCCTTTCGGGCCGAGCGCATGTGGACTCGCTGCATCAGACGTACCTGCAATGTCTAAATGAATCCACGGTGTATCTCCAACAAATTCACCAACGAAGCCACCTCCGAAGATCATATGACCATCTCGTCCTGGCGAGTTGTTTACATCTGCGACATCACTTTTGCGAATCCGCTTCCGATCGCTTTCAGTTAATGGCAGTTGCCAAATGAATTCCCCTGTTTCATCCGCGGCTTCCTGGAACTTCTTATAGAATGCATCATTGTTCGTCAGTGTACCCGTTTTATCATGACCGAGTGCCACAATGACACCACCTGTTAGTGTGGCCACATCAATCAAATACTCTGCGCCCGCTTGCTTGGCATATGTCACCGCATCAGCCAGTACTAAACGGCCTTCTGCGTCTGTATTCAATACTTCAATTGTTTTACCACTTAAAGACGTGATGACATCGTCCGGCTTGAATGCTTCACCAGAAATCATGTTATCAGAAGAAGCAATGACCGCAATCACGTTTTTCTTCGGCCGTGACTCCCCTATGATTGCCATAGCGCCGAGTACTGCTGCCGCGCCCCCCATATCACCTTTCATGCCGACCATGCCGTCTTTAGGCTTCAACGAATAGCCACCAGTGTCATACGTAATTCCTTTACCGACTAAGCCGATGACATCTTCCCACTGTTCTGTTGCTTGGTACTTCAGCACAATGAGTTTCGGTTCTTCTACTGAACCTTGATTGACCGCAAGAATCGCGCCCATACCGAGCTCTTCCATTTCCGCTTTACCGAGAATATCGATTTCCAAGTCATAGCTTTCCGCTAATTCTCGTGCATATTCCGCCATCTTAGTTGGTGTTAATAGATTGGGGGGTACATTGACTAGCGTCCGAGCTTCGTTCACTGCATGCGCGGAAATCATGCCTACTTCTCCTGCAGCAGTGACACGTTCTTCATCTTCCGTCGTAATGAATGTCACAGTAGTTAGTGAAACATCCACTTCATTGGAAGAGGTCTTGAATCCCTCATACGTGTAGGAGCCCATTCCGATACCCTCAGAGGCCAGGAACGCAACATCCTCACTATCAATCTCATCATTGCAGAATGGGGCTGTCCAGACGCTTACAGTGCGCACACGGTCTTTGTGTAGTTGTTTACCTACCTCAGCGAATAATTCACGCAACGGCTGCTCTGTCAGCTGTTTTTGATTGCCAACGCCTACAAAGTATACGCGGTCGTAACTTTTCTCCGATAACGCAGGCATTTTAGTAATCGCCTTGAACTTCTGTTGAATGTCATGTGACTTGATCCAGTCTGGCAATGAGGGATGGAAAGATTCAACGAACGCATCGAAGCCTTCTACATTCTCTGGATGATCTGGTATTCCTACAATCAGTACCTCAACTTCTTTTTGATCAATTGCGGATGCTGTTTCTACGTTTATCATGTGTGTTCCTCCCCTTTTCTTTACGCCTTCCCCATACTAGTATAGACTAGTCAGATTAGCACTTCCAACTACAAATAATTATTCGTTTAATAACGAGTAGATCCAGATTATGTTATACTGATTGTTAAACTACAGACAGTAAAGGAGTGGAATCTCTTGGCTATTTTTGAAAACATACCGCTCCTCGCAGCGCTATTTGCCATCTTATTTGCCCAATTTGTAAAAATTCCTATTCACTTTTTATTAACACGTAAACTCGATTTCGGACTCATGACTTCCACAGGCGGCATGCCCAGTTCTCACTCGGCAGCAGTCACTGCACTTACAACTGCCATCGCATTCGAAGCTGGCCTGGACTCACCACTATTCGCCATTTCCGCTATATTCGCGGTTATTGTCATGTTCGACGCAACGGGCATCCGCTACCAAGCTGGACAACAAGCCTTAATCATCAACCAAATGCGCTCCGACTTCCAAATATTCGTCAGCGATTTGAAAGATTGGCCCAAAAAAGACAACGATGCAAAAATCCAAGAACTCAAAACCTTACTCGGCCACAAACCAAACGAGGTATTCTTCGGAGCCCTAACAGGTATCCTCATCTCGATCCTTACGTATACGGTTATATTGTAACAATGAGTGACGCCCTCTTCCTCTCTAATCTTTTCATCTCTAAAACAACGCAAAAAACGGAACTGTCACAAGATGTCGTAATTCACGACTTCCTGTCCAGCTCCGTTTTTTCATATCAACACATAGCAAAAAGCATCAAAACATCTGATACCCCATCTTACGTAACACCTTCATCACAAAACCTGCAATAATCGCTCCGACCAAACCACTCGCCAATATTACGATATCTACTGCATGCAGCGACATAAGATTCGCCCCCAGCTCACTAAAAGCAAAACCAGGCTTCGTAATGTATTCATACATCGGCACATCATCAATAATAAAAATCACGATAATCGGATAAATAATAGCCATAAGCCACGTCATACGTAACAGCATATTCAATAAAAAGCCGATACCGAAAAACATAACGATAAATATCAAGATCGATAGCATCACCTGTGCTATGGATATAGTTTGCATGCTTGCTAACCTCCAGTTCATCACCTCAACATTTTACAGGATGATGAGACGGCTTTCAATAGAATGAGACAGAGTACACGGAACGTTCTTTTCAGATGTCATGAATTCTTAAAATTTGACAGACGAATTTCTCTACTTCGACTACTTCCACGGTTGACTTGTTACCTATTTTGTTGCACACAAAAAAGCACTCGCCTCTGCGAGTGCTTTTCTATATCCATTATAACACGTTGAATTTACCTTTTTTAATCGTTAATCCAAGACCACCGATCATAAATAGAGCACGGTTGTCGATCATTTTCTTCATGAATGATGCTTTTGTACCTGTCACTTTTTTATCAAATACTACACCAATCGCATCGGAATCACCTAAAGAACACACGCTACCTTTTAAATCCGGTACGAATTCTTTTGTTGGGTTTCCTTTCATCAATGCGATGATATTGTTAGCAATCATCTCACCTTGTTGCATAGCGATTTGTGCAGTTGGTGGGTATGGACGGTTGATTGCTTCATTGATCATCAACGCGCAGTCACCTACTATAAATACATCATCGAATCCTGGCGCACGCATGTCTTTTTCAACTTTTACACGAGCACGCATATTTTCTATACCGGATTCTTCGATCAGATGGTTACCACGAACACCAGCAGCCCATACAACCGTACCCGCTTTGATGAATTCAAACTCATCTTCGCCTTTTTTAATCTTAACGCCTTCAGGAGTTGCTTCTACAACCGGTGTACCGATAGAGAATTCTACACCTTTCGCGCCCAATTGACGCACTGCATATTCCACAAGTTCCGGATCGAAACCAGGCAATACCATTGGAGCTGCTTCTACACATAGAATGCGAACCTTTTTGGCTGGCACATCGTATTCCTTACATAATTCAGGTACACGGTTTCCTAGTTCACCAAGATACTCGATTCCTGTGAAACCTGCTCCACCTACGATGATAGTCAAACGGCTATCGTCTTTTACTTCTTCGGTAGACCATGTAGCGAATTGATATTCCATGTGATCACGGATGTGACGAGCTGCATTCACATTGGCAATAGACAATGCGTATTTGTCCAAACCTGGAATTCCGAAAGTTTCCCCTTCAAAACCAAGGCCGATTACTAGGTAATCATATGTGTGAGAACCGAGGTTTGTCTTTATGCTTTTCGTTGCAACATCGATGCCAGTAACTTCTGCTTCGATGAACTTTACTTTATTGCTATTGATTACACTAGAAATATCATAGCGAACTTGTTCTGGAGATAATGTTCCAGCTGCCGCTTCGTGCAACCATGTAGATTCATAGTGATAGTCATTTTTGTTGATCAGAACGATATCTGCTTCATCTGCACCTAATGACTTTTGCAAATTTACAACAGTCATCAAGCCACCGTAACCTGCACCCAATACTAAGATTGTTGGTCTTTTCACGTTAATCGAACCACCTTTTAGTTTCTTAAACGCCGAGAACGTGTAAAATCAATCTTACTTGGTTTTGCAGTGCCGGCATTTAGTTTGATATTAATAGAATCATACTTTCATTACTAATAGTAGACCTTTTGAGCACGTATTTCAACAGAATTATTATTTTGCAAATAATCAATTTAGACTAGTGATTTGTCATTTCTGTAATTTTATCAAACCTTGCTCGACTAAGATGGCTAGACTTATTCGCAATCAGCAGGAGCGCCAGCTTTCTTAGCTGTTCTAAACGAAGTACCGCAACCACAATTTGCAATCGCATTTGGGTTATCGATGGTGAATCCGCCACCCATTAAAGATTCTTTATAATCTACTTTTGTACCTACGAGAATAGCTGCGTCCTCTTCTTTTACTACTACAGGAATTCCATGTGCTATATAAGAAATGTCATCGTCTTCTTTTTCTTGGGCAAAACCAAGACCGTATGTTAATCCGCTGCAACCTCCGCCATTGACGGAAACGCGCAAGAAAGATCCTTCTTCTTCGTTATGAGTCATCATTTTCTTCACGTGAAATGCTGCTGCTTCCGTAATCTCTACTGTGTTCGTCATCAATACCACTCACTTTCCACGTTTTCTTTTTATCATATCAATCTTTTTCATCACAATGCAACCAAATAGTCCCCCTACTAGGTCTATTTTAATGTATAATAAGACTTAGGACAGAAAGGAATGATACTAGTGGAAATCAGCCCGTTTTACGAGAAGAAGATGCAATGCTTACTGTGTAAAGAGCATTTCCCTACTACTAAAATTCGTTCTCGCCAAGTAAGAGTAGTTGATCATGATAGCGATTTTAGACCTATTTATATAGATGAGGAAATTAATCCTATTTTTTATAATGTAGCTGTTTGCCCGTCTTGCGGTTTTGCATTCACTGATGACTTCGCTCCGTACTTCGCGCCTGGCACAAAAGAGATGATCTCTAAAAACATCACTGCCAAATGGCGTAGTCGCTCATTTGGAAGCGAACGGACGAAAGAGCAAGCAGTTGAAGCCTATAAATTAGCTTATTTAAGTGCCAACTTTAAAAAAGAAAAGCATTTAACGATGGCAGGGATGATGTTGCGTATAGCTTGGATTTATCGTCATGATGAAAACCGACCAAAAGAAATGCGTTACCTGGAAATTTCTCGTGATCTGTACATCAAAGCATTTTCTGAAGGTGATTATATCGGAACACAAATGTCTGAAACGCGTGTGCAATATATCATTGCAGAATTATCTTGGCGCATTCATGATCGTGCAGAAGCCATCCGAAACTTCTCACGTGTAATTGAAACGCAAAAAAGATCGACCGAGCCTACAGTCATCCAAATGGCCAAAGATCGATGGCAAGAGATTCGTGATGAAGAAACCGTTCATTAAACTAGCTAAAAAATGAAAACCGTGCAAAGAAGATCCTACTTCATTTGCACGGCTTTTATTTATTGAAATTAAAAAACCTGTTCGACTTCTACTACGCCTGGTACTTCTTCAAGTAATGCGCGTTCAATACCAGCTTTTAATGTAATTGTCGAACTAGGGCAAGTTCCGCATGCTCCTAAAAGGCGCAGCTTCACAATTCCTTCGTCAATATCCACTAGTTCACAGTCCCCTCCGTCTCGCAAGAGGAATGGGCGCAATTTATCTAGCACTTCTTTTACCGGTTCGTATAATTTAGTATCTGTTGTCATTGTAATCACACTCTCCTTTCCTTATACTTATTATAAACTGCCAAGCAGAAAAAATCCAATAATGAATCGGAGGTTTGATTAATATGTCGCAAACACCAGTAACAATTGAAGTATATGGCGCAGAAGTCATTTGTGCCAGTTGTGTAAATGCACCTTCTTCTAAAGATACGTATGAATGGCTCCAAGCGGCAATATCAAGAAAGTACCCTGAACAACCATTTACTATTACGTATATTGATATCGATCAAGAAGTAACAGAATCACGGCAGCAGGAAATCGTCGAGAAAATTCGTGAAGACGAGTATTTTTATCCTCTCGTCATGATTAATAACGAAATGATCGGTGAAGGTCATATTCAACTGAAACCTGTTTTTAACGCATTAGAAACACATGGTTATCAAGCAGGATAAATTGATAATTTACTGGATTAATTGAGAACAATACATTCATTCAAGCGGTCGTTCTACGTTGAACTGACCGCTATTTTGTATTCAATTAAGGAAAAGCAAAATTAATCGCTAAAGAAAAAGCCACTTCATGGAAGTGACCTATAGATATTTATATTTAACCGTTATGCCACTTGTACATCCACAGCAAGCCAGATTTCATTAAACGGGCGATTCTTCCTGTAACGGTACGATCCGCCAAGTACGCAAATCCTTGTTTTTTTCCTAATGAACCCATGAAGCCTTTTAGTTTCAGCTCCGGCATTTCGAGCATTAGCGGTTCACCTTTCCAAGTAGAGCGCAATACTTGAACGATTTGTTCTCCTTGTACTTCTGCCAATTGAGCGCTTGGTGCGTGTGTAAGCGCAGCAATGTCCCCGACCACGTAAACGTTTCGGTAACTTGGGACTTGATGATATTGATTGAGTACGATACGGCCTGAACGGTCTTTCTGAATGACTAAATCGTCCACGACCTTGCCTGGCTTAATACCAGCTGTCCAAACTACTGCATCTACATCAATTGTATCTTCATGGTTATACAGAATATGTTCGCCTACTTTAGTTATGTTGGAATTCGCAACGACTTCTACTTCATTCTGAACAAACCAATCTTTTACGAAGTTACTCAATCGTTCAGGGAAGTCACGCAAAATACGCGGGCTACGATCGAATAATTTAATTTTCAAGTCTGGACGACTCTCACGTAACTCACTTGCTAATTCGATACCGCTAAGTCCCGCACCAACAATTCCTACGGTTGCGCCATCGCCTAATCCTAGTAACGTCTGATACGTCCTGCGGGATTTGCCGATTGTTTGGATACTTAGCGTATGTTCAGCAGCTCCAGGTACGTTGTGGTAGTTATCTTCACTACCTAGTCCGATGACTAATTCGTCATATGGAAGTGCTTGACCATCTGCCAACAACACTTCTTTTTCGTCAAGCTTAATTTCTTGAATCTCGCCTTCAACCACTTTTAATTGATCATGAACAGGGATTGCTACGCGTACTTCCGAGTCAGAAACTGTTCCGGCTGCAAGCGCATAAAACTCTGTTTTTAAACTATGAAATAAAGTTCTATCGACAAGTGTAATTTCAATATCGCTTGGTAATTCTTTATTTAGCAAACGCAATAAAATTCTCATGTTACCATAGCCGGCACCTAGTAATAGTAATTTTCTCATAACGTTCTCCTTCTATGTCTATTTTCTCCTGCATCTCATTTGTTATTATAGCAGTTTGTGATAACTTTCACAATATGTCATGTTCATTGACGCTTCTGTAAAAAAAGAGTACCATTTCTAGTAGGCGAGGTGAGAAAGATGAATCCCATCGTGGAGTTTTGTATGAGTAATTTGGCAAATGGATCCTACCCCGTTTTCGAAACGTTGGAGCGTGATCCAAACATCGACGTACTAGAATACGGCTGCTTGAGCTATTGTACGAAATGTAGTGATACGTTGTACGCAATTGTGAACGGTGAACTTGTAGAAGCGGATACTGCAGATGAATTGACAAAGGAAATTTATCAGTTCATTGAAGATAATCCCCTTTTCTAATAAAAATAAACCTATGGGATGTCTTAGAAGCTATTACGCTTTTAGGGCATCCTTTTTTAAATGGGATTAAGGTGAGATCTGTGTGTATATTAGCAGAAGAGAGGTAACTAGTGGATGAAGAGATTGAGGCTCCAGCTGGGGACGCTTCAATCCTACGTTGAGAGTGGTGGTATTCATATCACCTACTGTTATTAGTGTGTTAATTATTGTTATCTTTGAATCTGGTTATTTCAAATTCAAATCCCTGTAAAAAACTGATTACAAGCCCACATTCAATACACAACGAAAAGTATCACCAACTCAAATTGTAAGGGATTGGCGCGTAGGAGGGGCGACTCCTAGAGGATCAGCTCGACAGGTGAGACAACTAAAGGGAGCGCAGCGACCTAGTTGGCTCACCGCGAGCCCTCAGGAACGCGTCCCCTCCGAAGCGCAAAT
>NZ_PDYR01000023.1:0-26467 GCF_002743165.1 Sporosarcina sp. P19
TCGATTAGCTCGAGTTTCATTTGCTGGCATCAATTAAGATACTCATTTTGTTCATGTCATCGTTAGATGCACAAACTGTATTTCGTTAACGTTTTGCTGTTCAGTTTTCAAGGTTCGTGTTTTTTACTTCTTGTAAAAGCAACTTCTCTAATATAACTCATCTTGCTTTCATTCGTCAAGTCTTTTTTGAAATTCTTTTTTCGAATGTGTTGTGCGCATTGTTAGAACGTTTCTCCCAAGCGACATTTACTATAATAACATGACGTCAAAGAATAAGTCAACAACTATTTCAATAAAAGTTATAGAGCGATCGTAGAATCGCTCTACTACAGCTACCGAGCCCTTATAATACGGTACTCTCTATGGAATAGCAACTCATTTTTAGATGGTACTTGTGTAATTTCGATTAGATTCTTATCCACTAAATATTCGATAAAGAACTCTAAATCCGAGGAATACAATGCTAGCTCGTCCTGTTCGTGCAATTGCTGGACGGTCCATGATTCCTTTTCCCCCATGATTGCCAACAAATGTACCGCCGCTTCATTTGTATAGTTATGGATGAAGAACTCACTTGCCAAGAACACTAAATCTAAACGCTTCTCTATTTCCTCTTCACTGCCTATCAGTTCTTCATATAACTTAAAAACAGCTGGATCTATTTTTTTCATTTGTGTCCAGACTGTATTTTCCGGTAAAACGTTGCGTTTAACTGCAACGAACCTAGCCAGGTGGTGCAATGTATTGATCGCGTACAGATAGGAGTCCATATGTTGTTTTCTTTCGAAATGAATTTTCCCTTCATTATAAGCGCGAATCATTTTAGCCATTTCTATTCCCATTTTAATGCCCCTACCAAACAACGGTTCTTCGGATAAGCGTTCTTTTAGCCGTTCCGCATATTCATCACGGTCAAAAAATACTTTCCCGAGGATGAGCCAATCAATGATTTTCTTGTTAGTTCCTACGAGCAACCAATGCGTTAGTTGTCGTTCGCTAATGATATGCATAGCTGCTTTACGTTTACCATCAGTATAGTGTTTTGTCTGAATGGGTATTTCATTGTTTGAGGTAATAATAAATAAGATCTCATCAAAAGTATCCGTGATCGGGTCGTCTTCTCTTTGATTGCCAATTAGGAGCACGCTTAATGTCTCAGGTAAACTAGCTCTTTCTTGGTACACTGGCCGTAGCATTTGTTCCACTTTCTCGCCTCCCAGCTTTTTATAGGACGTCTCGAATACTCTATTTCGACGAATTTCACATAAAATCCTTTATTTTAAAGGGAGTTTGTACTGCATTTACATAATAATATGATATATTAAGTGAGGATAGCGTTAGGAGGAAACTTAAGATGAAGCCTTACAAAAATAAAATAAATCGTATTCGATCATTTGCCTTGGCACTTATTTTCATTGGAGTTGTCATTATGTACATCGGAATCTTTTTCCGTTCCAATGAAATTGTCATGTTAATCTTTATGTTCTTGGGAATGCTTGCTATTATCGGTAGTACAGTGGTGTATGCGTGGATCGGTACCTTGTCGACACGAGCCATACGAGTACAATGTCCGAATTGTGGTAAACATACTAAAGTGCTCGGACGTGTTGATATGTGCGGACATTGCCGCGAGCCATTAACACTCGACCCAAGTCTTGAAGGAAAAGATTTCGACATCGCATATAATAAAAAAGTGAAGCACGAAAAATAATACAAAATAAAAGAGTGTAGCCCATTAGGAGCTACACTCTTTTATTTAGCTTGGGTTTGTTTTGCTGCTGCGCAGTCAGGACAAGTTCCATACACTTCTAAACGATGTGAATTTACTTGAAAACCCGTTACATGCGCTGCAAGATGTTCTACTTCTTCCAGACCGGGATGGTAGAAATCTACAATCTTACCGCAATCGTCACAAATAATATGATAATGATCATGTGTCACGAAATCAAAACGACTTGACGCATCTCCGTATGTCAACTCTTTTACTAATCCAGAGTTTTGGAATACACGCAAGTTGTTATAAACTGTCGCCACACTCATATTAGGAAAATCTTCTTCTAGCGCTTTATAGATTTCATCAGCAGTTGGATGTGAATGGGATGTGATTAAATACTCGAGAATCGCATGTCGTTGCGGAGTAATTCTCACACCACTTTCTTTCAATGTCACTAACGCGTCTTTTAAGAACACTCCAGGCATCGTAATGCACCTCACTTCATAAGGATTACTTCTTTATAATCATTATAATTAGTTTACTCAACTATGGGGTGTATTGTCAACTATTCTGCCGATAACACTATATTAGTAGCCTTTTGCCAAATCTACTCGGTTGATGAGATCTTGATCTCCCGCCACCCATTTTTCAAGATTAATATCCATGATATCTAAGGAGCGTTCAATGTATTGATCAGAAAGACTAGACATATGAGGAGATACCGTACAGTTCGGCAATTCCCAAAATGGACTATCCTTAGGTAAAGGCTCTGTTTCAAAGACGTCAAGTACCGCATGACGAATTTCATTATGTTTTAACGCGTCCAACACATACTGCTCTTTCACTGCGTCTCCCCTACCCACATTCATAAAGACAGCTGTCTCCTTCATTGCGCGGAAATGCTCTGGTTGATAAATCCATCGCGTTTGAGGTGTGCTCGGCAATATAGAAATCACATAATCGACTTGAGGTAGTTTCTCGAGGATCTCATCTAAAGAAATCGTTTCATTCATATGAGGACTTGCATGCCCTGAACGGTTACATCCGATTGTACGTACATGAAACGCCTGCAGAAGCCTCCCGATTTCTCCTCCTATCGCACCTGTTCCTACTATTAAGGCAGTGGAGTGATTCACTTCACCTGGTAAAGAGTCCAGCTCCCAGTTCTTCTCAGCCTCTCTTTTATAAATGCCCGGCAACCCTCTTTCAAGGGATAATAAATGAGCCAGTACAGATTCTGCTAATGGCATTTTATGAACTCCATGCGAATTAGTGACTAGAATTTTTCGCGCTTGTAGCGCTTCAATCGGCAATGTATCGACTCCTACAGCCGCAACCATGACCCATTTCAATTCAGTAGCTTTTTCGACATGTCCTGATTTTAAATCCCCGCCATCTGTCACAATTACTTCTATATCTCCTAATGCCACTTCATCTATATTTGTTGTGTATATAAAATCGACATTCGGATATTTCTCTTTCAACTGCTCTTTAAATGAGGTTTTAATCTTAAATGTGAACAATATCTTCAACTGTCCATCTCCTATTTCGTCAGTTGCTCGAGTGTCGCGAGCGCATCCTCTACATGACCTTTCACGCGAACTTTCCGCCATTCTTTTACTACGGTACCTGTAGGATCAATCAGGAATGTAGATCGTTCTATTCCCATATACTCTTTACCGAAGTTCTTCTTTAGCTTCCAAACTCCATACTGTTCAGCTACCGAATGATCTTCATCTACAAGTAAAGAAAATGGCAAGCCGTGCTTCGCGATAAACTTTTGGTGAGAAGCTGCGTGATCAGGACTGACACCTAGCACTACTGCATTCAACCCTTCAAATTCTGCTTGCGCATCACGAAAATCACAAGCCTCCGTCGTACAGCCAGGTGTTGAGTCTTTCGGATAAAAATACAACACTACATATTTTTTCCCTTTGAATTGATTTAATGAAATCATTTCACCATTTTCATTCGCTAACGAGAATGCAGGTGCTTGTTTTCCTTCTAATTTTTCCATTGATAATCCTCCTCTAACTTATAAAAACAAATAGTACATTTCCATCTCTCCATACTCATCGTATCGGAAGTATTTGAATTTTACAATTTACCTATACTTCACACTGAAGGTGGAGACTTCACTCTAATTAATGCTAAAATGGATAACGTATAATTGATTTGGAGGAATTAACTAATGAACCGAAAAAATTCAGAAGCACTCTACGCAGAAGCATGTGAACATATTGTGGGTGGCGTCAACAGCCCAGCCCGAGCTTACGGAGCGGTTGGCGGTGGTGCACCTACTGTCATGGAGCGTGCAGAAGGCGCTTATTTCTATGATGTAGATGGTAATCGCTATATTGACTACTTGGGAGCATACGGCCCGATCATTACAGGTCACGCACATCCTCACATAACAAAAGCTATTACGAAGGCTGCGGAAACAGGCGTACTCTACGGAACGCCTACACGCCATGAAGTACAGTTTGCAAAAATGTTAAAAGAAGCAATTCCAGGAATGGACAAAGTTCGCTTCGTAAACTCCGGAACAGAAGCTGTTATGACAACTATTCGTGTAGCAAGAGCTTTTACTGGCCGTACAAAGATTATGAAGTTCGCAGGTTGCTATCACGGTCACTCGGATCTTGTATTAGTAGCTGCTGGATCTGGTCCTGCTACATTAGGCACGCCCGATTCTGCAGGTGTCCCTTCTTCTATCGCGAAAGAAGTCATCACCATTCCATTTAATGATCCTGAAAGCTATAAAGCAGCAATGAAGCAATGGGGCGATGAACTTGCTTGTATTCTAATCGAACCCATTGTCGGGAACTTTGGAATCGTCGAGCCGAATGAAGGGTTCTTGGAACTCGTTCATGAGTTAGCTAAAGAACAAGGTGTGTTGACTATCTACGATGAGGTCATTACAGCGTTCCGTTTTCATTATGGTGCGGCACAGACGTTACTTGGACTACAACCAGATTTAACAGCATTCGGAAAGATTATCGGCGGTGGCTTACCAATTGGTGCTTATGGCGGTAAAAAAGAAATTATGGAACAAGTTGCTCCACTCGGCCCTGCCTATCAAGCAGGAACAATGGCTGGAAATCCTGCATCCATGCTTTCAGGAATTGCTTGTCTAGAAGTATTGCAAGAACCAGGTATCTATGAAGAAATGGATCGCTTAGGTGGTTTACTTGAAGATGGTATTCTGAAACTGGCTAAAAAACACACTATCCCATTGACGATCAATCGTCTCGGAGGCGCACTTACACTGTTCTTCACGGAAGTCAAAGTGGAAAACTACAAGCAAGCTGAAGCAACAGACGGAGAAATCTTTGGTCGTTTCTTTAAAGAAATGCTGAAAAACGGTGTCAATTTGGCACCATCTAAGTATGAAGCTTGGTTCTTAACTTCTGCTCATACAGAATCCGATATAAACGAAACACTTGAAGCAGTAGATCGCGCATTTAAAGCACTTTGAAATAGAACAATTGACCGTTTTATGCGTATATTGTAAAGTAAGCATAAAAGAGCTTTTAGGAAAGGAATTACCCAATGAAACTTGGTGCCCGCGTCTTTAAGACGGGTATTGCGATTGTATTTGCTCTGTTTCTCGCAAATTTACTAGATTTACCTACAGCAGTGTTCGCAGGTATTGCAGCTATTTTCGCAATCCAACCCTCTATTTACAGATCCTACTTAACAATAGTGGAACAACTGCAAGGTAATTTAATCGGTGCCACTATAGCAGTCTTATTCACACTCATCTTTGGGCCTCAATTAATAATCGTCGGTTTGGCAGCCGTCATCGTCATGACGATTATGTTGAAACTAGGCCTTGAAAAGTCTATGTCACTCGCACTCGTCACGATGATTGCAGTGATGGAAGTTAAAGATGATGCCTTCTTAACATTCGCCCTTCTTCGTGTAGGTACAATTTTGGTAGGTGTACTAGCAGCATTCATTGTGAACCTAGTCTTTATGCCGCCAAAATATGAAACGAAACTGTTTCAGGCGATTCACCAAGCACAGGACGAAATTATTCGTTGGACGCGTCTAGCTGGTCGTCAAGTTTCTGAACACACCGCTATGAAGAAATCGTTGAGTAAGTTAAAGGAACGTCTGATACAAATTGATCAGCTGTACTTATTATTTAAAGAAGAGCGTAGCTATTTCAAGAAAACTTCTGCTGCAAAAGCGAGACGGCTTGTTGTCTATCGGCAAATGGTCGCTACAACTAGAAGTAGTTATGACGTCCTGAAAAGGCTGCACAAGTTTGAAAATGAACTGATCAATCTTCCAGAGCATTTTCGTATGATGATTCAGGAGCGTCTAGAGTCACTACTCGTTTACCATGAACAGCTTCATCTGAAATTCGTTGGTAAGCTAAAAGCTGATTTCGACGAGGATGAAACACATAGTGAGTTTATTCAGCGACAAGAAGTGATGAATATTTTCGTGAAAGAAATTGCCATTACCAATGAAGAAGAAGAGTTTTCTTCTTATCACTTACTTCATGTCCTTTCCTCCATCCTGAATTACGAGGAACAGCTAGAGCATCTAGATACGTTGATCACTTCTTATCAAACACGATATGAAGATGAAGAGAATATTTTAGAAGATGAATTCTATTAATAAAGCGGCACAAGACTATTATAGTCTTGTGCCGTTTTTGTTTATATAAATAATCAAAGTTCGGTTGCTAAATGTTTCGGATTTTCATTATAGGAATTATGCTGATCCTCTCCATGTCGCCCCTTCTAATTATCCCCAAAGTTCCTGACGATTGTATAAACCAGCGTATGTACCGTTTAATTTCATCAATTCCTGGTGGGTACCTGATTCTTTTAAGTCTCCGTGGTCTATCACATAAATACAATCTGCATGTGTAATAGTAGATAATCGATGGGCAACGATTAGTGTAGTACGATCATGCGCCAAGCGCTCCAATGAATCTTGGATGAGCGCTTCACTTTCCAAATCCAAGGCAGATGTTGCTTCATCCAAAATGAGCAATGCCGGGTTCTTCAGGAAGACGCGGGCAATGGAGATACGTTGTTTCTGTCCACCCGACAACTTCACGCCGCGCTCTCCTACTCTTGTATCATATCCTTCACTCAGTGTTTCAATAAAATCATGCGCATTTGCTGCTTTTGCTGCAGCGATGACTTCTTCATCTGTCGCATCTGGCTTCCCCATCAAAATATTACTTTTGACAGAATCGCTGAACAGAATTGAATCTTGAAGTACCATACCGATCTGATCACGAAGCGACTTAACCTGTACGTCACGGATATCATGACCGTCGATACGAATAGCTCCCGACGTTACATCGTAAAATCTCGGAATCAAACTGATAATAGTGGATTTCCCACCACCACTCATACCAACAAGAGCAGCTGTTTCGCCTGGGCTAATCCTCAAGCTAATATTTTTCAGTACTTCCTCTTCTTCATATGCAAAGCTGACACGATCAAATTGGATTTCTCCAGCAATTGATGGCAATGCTTTTGCATCCTCTTTATCGACAACGTCATATTTTTCATTCATTAAGTCCAGTACTCTGTCCATTGATGCAAATGATTGCGTCAATGAAGTAGATGAGTTAACTAATCGACGTAATGGCGAGTACAGTCTTTCTATGAATGCGATGAAAGCGACCATCGTTCCGACAGTTAATGATCCGTTGATTACTTGGTAGCCCGCATAGCCAATAACGAGTAACGGAGCCACATCGGTAATCGTATTGACGACAGCAAACGCTTTGGCATTCCAGCGTGTATGTTCAATTGCCCGGTCAAGGAATTTATTGTTTACTTCATCAAAACGTTCCTGCTCTTTTTCTTCGATTGCAAAGCTCTTAATAATACTGACTCCCGCCACACGCTCATGCAAATAACTTTGTACATCAGCAAGTGCCTGGGATCGTTTACGTGTTAACTGACGCAATTTACCGAAGAAATGCTTGACACTGAATGCATAAAACGGAAATGCGAGCAATGTGACGAGTGTTAACTCCACATCTAATGTCAACATGATGGCAATTGCAATAATGATGGTAGCTAAGTCTAGCCAGACGTTCATCAAACCAATCATGACGAAGTTTTTTGTCTGCTCTACGTCATTGATGACTCGCGATATCACTTCACCTGCACGTGTATTAGAATAGAAGCGCAATCCAAGCTTTTGCAAATGACTATAAAGCGATTTGCGGATATCGAACAAAATTTTATTACTAACTAACTGTGCATAGTATTGACGATAATATTCCACCGGCGGACGGATCAAGAAGAACACAATGATCGTGCCGCCGAGCCAATAAAATAATTGCTGTGTTTTATCGGAGTCACTTAACGTCGGCGAACCGATGATATCATCAATCACAATTTTAATTAATAATGGTAAAAACAACGGAATGGCAAACTTTACGACACCAATAAGAACAGTGAGAACAATTTGCCAGTTATATGGCTTTACGAATTGAAGATAACGTTTAATACTTTCGCCCATTTAGTTCCTCCTACTAAAAAAACCTGACTTGCACGGATGCAAGCAGGTCTAGCTTTGTTCTTCTTGGATTTGCTTATAAAATTCATAACGTGAAGTCCACACATCAATGAAATCGGGAGCAAATGGACCTTTTCGTTGTTTGATCCAGCCAAGAAGCTTCTTTAAGTTATCCTGCAAGATTAAATCTATGACTTCCGGATAATTCATTTGACGCTTATGATCTGCATATTCGTCTTCATCAAGAATCAAATAGCTCATATCAGGAAACACTTTTACGTCCAAGTCATAATCAATATACTTTAAGTACTTTTCATCGTAAACGAATGGTGAACTCATGTTGACATAATAGTAGACACCATCTTCACGTAGCATACAAATGATGTTAAACCAATTTTCCGCATGAAAGTAGCAGATGGATGGCTCACGTGTCAGCCAAGTGCGACCATCGGATTCTGTCACAAGTGTGCGTTCATTACCGCCGATAATAATATTGCGTGTGCCTTTTAATACGAGTGTCTCTTGCCAGACACGGTGAATTTTGCCGTTATGTTTGTAGCTGTGTATCTGTACAGTTTCTCCTTCTTTTGGGATTGCCATTTTTTATACCACCTTTGAGCCTTGCCGCTCTTGCTATCTGTTCATTATACCAACAGCTTTCCTAAATTTAAAACGATTCAACCATCTATTTTGTAATTGATTGAATACAATAGGTCCACAGCATGTTTTTTTACGCAAGAAAACCGGTAGAAATGGCTTATAATAGCCTTTTCTACCGGTCCGTGATGACCACGCTTAGTTTGAACCTTTATATTGGTTCGCACGTGCTCCTGAAGCTTTTTGTTTGTTTGCTTCTGCTTTGTTGATTTGTTTCTTCACTTCATTGACATCTGTCTCAGATCCGAACTCCTCGTTCATAGAGGACTGCATCGCGGATGAAGAAGACTGCATGTTCATCGCAGACTGCGCGTTTTGCTGACGAACTTGATTAAAGTCCGTCTCGGAAGCGAACTCTTGATTCATCGATGGTTGCGCATTCTGTTTCTTCACTTGGTTCGCATCTGTCATAGATGGGTCTAGCTGTGAATTTTGTTTTGGTTTCTTTTGCATGGATTATTCACCTCCGTACTGACTATGATGTCCTGTAAGTCGGACTTTTATTCACGGAGATTTATAAAGTTTTCACCATTCCAGCAAGTCGATAATTTTTAGGACAGGTTTTGACTTTGGCAGCGCTTCAACTTCTTGTTTAGTGAAGAACTGCAAATCACCTTCTGTATGTTCCTCTTCCAATTGTGCACGATATACATGAATATCCCATGTGATATGGGAAAACACGTGATGGACATGCGGTAACTCTTGAAGGTTTTTTAATTTCAATCCTTTTTCTTTTTCAAATGCTTCCACTGCAGAAACTTCTTGAAGTTCGATCATTGGAAATTCCCAAAGACTAGCAAGTAGTCCTGTGCTTGGACGTTTCTGCAACAACCAATTGCCGTCTTCATTTTGAATCGCGAAAGCAGCTAACTTAACATGTTTCATTTTCTGCTTTTTTATCTTAATTGGTAGTTGCTGTTGTTTTCCTTCTTCAAAAGCGATACAAAAATCTCTAACTGGGCATAATAAACAATGTGGATTCGGCGTACATATGGTTGCGCCCAATTCCATGAGCGCTTGGTTAAAGGAAGATGGATCCTCCTCCGAAATTAACTCCATTACAGCTTGTTCAAATAACTTTTTATTACGTGGCAATGCTATATCTTCTTCAATTAATAAAATTCTCGACAATACACGCATGACATTTCCGTCTACTGCATGTTCAGGTACCCCATAGGCAATACTTAAGATGGCACCTGCCGTGTATGGCCCGACTCCTTTTAATGTAGAAATTTCTTTTCGGTTATTAGGAACTTTCCCGCCATAAGTTTCAACGACTTCTCTCACACCCGATTGAAGGTTGCGCACTCTAGAGTAATACCCTAGTCCTTCCCACATTTTCAAGATATCTTCTTCGGGTGCATCTGAAAGATCTTGCATTGTGGGAAACTTTTTAATGAAACGTTCATAATACGGTATGACAGTATCTACTCGGGTCTGTTGTAACATAACTTCCGAAATCCAAATATAGTATGGATTATCGGTCCTCCTCCAGGGCAAGTCTCGTTTTTCGGCTTCATACCAAGTCAATAACGCATCTTGAAATGCTTTCTTTCGTTCAATAATTTGCATATGGACCTCGCTTCTTCATGTAAATACTTTTAGTTATGATGATAAAGGGTATATAATTATAAGTAGTATATAACTCTTCGGATAAAGGAGTGATAATTTGGATACAGGCACACATATTGCTATGGGTGTTGCGATTAGTGGATTGGCTCTTGCTGATTCAACTGTAGCAACTGAACCAGCCACAATGGGCGCCGTATTTGCAGGTATTATGGTCGGTTCACTAATTCCCGATATAGACACGGTATTGAAGCTTCGTAACAATGCTGTCTATTTAAGTAATCACCGTGGTATTACGCATTCGGTTCCAGCTGTTATGCTGTGGCCTTTGCTAATTTCCATACTATTGACTTTCATTGTTCCTGAATCAATTTTCTTTCACGTCTGGGCTTGGACATTTTTAGCTGTGTTCACACATGTATTTGTCGATATTTTCAACTCATATGGTACACAAGCTCTTCGCCCTTTTTCTCATAAATGGGTAGCCATAGGAGTTATTAATACATTTGACCCGATTATATTTGGACTCCATGTAATTGCAATCCTGGCATGGGTGCTCGGGGCAGACCCTGTCTTCACGATGTCCACATTATATGTCGTCATCTTCTTCTATTACCTATTGCGCTTTGCAGTGAAGAGCGCAGTGAAGAACGCAGTCAAGAAGACGATTCCAAACGCGACGCATATATTCACTGCACCTACGATGAACTTCTTCCAGTGGCGAGTTGCTGCCACGACAGATGTTGACCATTATGTAGGACGAGCATACGGACGGTCTATTACAATTTACGAACGATTTGAGCGCGAAGTGATGCCGATGTCGCCTCAAGTTGAAGTAGCACTGGAAGATCCAAACATGCAAGCTTTCACTTCGTTTTCGCCGCTTTATCGATGGTCGATTTCGGAAAAAGGACATATTTATGAAGTTCGTTTAATTGATCTGCGTTATCGAAGCAAGGGTTACTACCCATTCGTTGCAGTCGCACACGTCAATGAAGACTTAGAAGTAGTCAATTCTTATACAGGCTGGATCTTCTCAGAAGAAAAGTTGCGTAAAAAGCTGAATTTCGCCCCAAATAACTAAAGAACGTTCGTGCATAGTGCACGAGCGCTCTTTTTCTGTTTATTTTCCGCTTTTTATATTTTTCAACATAGCAAGTGGCAATGCTTCTTCGGCTTTCTCACCGCCTAAGCGATACCCCCATGCGAACAACCCTTTGAGGTAGTCCACTTGAAAAAAGACCCCATCGTCTCCTTCAATACGGTACATCTCGCCCGGCTTAATAGTAGCGGGATCTACAAGATATGACTGTACAAGAGTCGCTTTTCTTTGGTGAACTGCGTATTCACTAATCATCCCCATTTGTTCAGCCTTACGTGCTTTCTCCATTAGGTTAGCGACTTCACTACGCAGTTCGTTTTCATTCATCTCACTATAATGTTTTTCAGTATCCATCTTCTTCATTCCTTTTCTGTTCAATAAATTGATCGATTTGACTGAGCGGAATTCCTTTTTGATACATAGATTGCTTTACGCGTTGTCTAAGATCGGATCCTGAGTATTTGCTTTGGTATCGTCTCCATGCTTTCTCACCGAATGCAGACGTGATATCGGACCACTCTTCTTCATCACGTTCAATTGTTACATTGCTGAGAACTTCCGAAATTTGTTGATAAGAAAATCCTTTTCTAGCCAATGTGTTTTGTATTTTTTGCTTTACTTGTGCAGGAGGCTGTGAATTATTCGAACGAATCGTCTTTTCGGCCAACTTCATGGCATTAGCCATTTGATCTTCCATTGTATATTCCTCCAATGCTTGAGTTTGCAGTTCTTTGGGTATACCTTTCTTATAGAGAGATTGCTGAATTGCTCTCGGACCTTTTAATGTGCTATTTTTTTCTGTACGTACAAGGGCCTCCGAAAATGCTTCATCATTCAAAAAGCCAAGTCGTTTTAACTTCACGATAGCTTCTAGAACAACCGCTTCTCCATACTCTTTTTCAAGTAATTTCTTTTTGACTTCCATTTCACTCCGCATTCGGAATGATAAAAAGTGTAACGCACGATTAAATGCCTTTTCAATTTGATCCGAATAAACAATTTCATCCTTAGACCAATCGTCTAATTCCATCCCTTTTGTGAGTTCGAATTTCACTAGGACTGTTTCATGGACACTAAATGCATATTGATCATCAAGGAAAATATTATAACGTTCGCTATCTCGTTTTTGTTGTGATATTTTGGTAATAAGCGGCACGTTTCCATCACCTACTTTATCTTAGTATACCGCTTCTTACCGTGGTGGTCAGCAATAGTGTATTAATTTTCAAGAGAATGGAGGGAAACCATTATGAGAGTGGTTATTACAGGGGGAACTGGATTCATTGGTACTATCTTAACTGAGAAGTTGAAGGGAAAAGGTCATGAAGTTGTCATCTTCTCGCGCAAGCCTTCATCGAAGCATAATGGAGTTCACTATGTTCAATGGTTGACAGATCAGGCATCACCCGAGAATGAAGTGGGGCAAGTAGATGCATTTGTCAATTTAGCAGGGGTGTCCATTGATGACGGTCGTTGGTCTGAAGAACGAAAAAAGCAAATTTACGATAGCCGAATCACTGCTACACAAGAAGTGTTGCGTATTATACGAACACTTCCGGAGAAACCTCGGGTCTTAGTGAATGCGAGTGCGATCGGTATTTACCCTACGTCGTTTACAGCTGAATATACGGAAGATTCCACTGCAGTCGGCGACGATTTTCTAGCCAAAACCGTACATGACTGGGAAAAGCTTGCGGGACAAGCAAATGAAATGGGTGTACGTACTGTATATACACGATTCGGCATTGTACTCGGTAAAGACGGCGGTGCACTTCCACTTATTAAGCTGCCTTATCAATTATTTGCCGGTGGAAAAATTGGTTCAGGCAATCAATGGTTTTCGTGGGTGCATGTTGAAGACCTAGCCAATGCTATTCTCTTCTTAATAGAGAATGATGACGTGGAAGGTCCCGTTAACGTAGTTGCACCGAGTCCGATGCATATGAATGCTTTCGGAAAAACGATCGGCAAAGTATTGCATCGTCCGCACTGGTTCCCAGTTCCAAGTTTTGCAATGAAAGCAGCATTGGGAGAAAAAAGTATCGTTGTTTTGCATGGTCAGCATGTATTACCGGAAAAGCTACTGGCTAACGGATTTATCTTTTCCTACCCTTCATTACGACCGGCACTTGAAAATCTGTTAAAATGATTTCAAATGTTTGTTAAAACGTTTTTTCGTTTTGACAAACATTTTTTCGTTTTCATTACATACAAAGAGCCGATTAGCACATGCTTAGTAAAAAGGAGTGATGCTTAATGACTCATCATTTGTCAGGAATTTTACTGGCATCTTGTTTGCTAATTGTGGGAGTTATTATGAACCCTTTCACTGTCCAAGCAGAAGCTTTTCATTGGGGTTTTAAAAAGGCCACAGAAGGAGTTCCCCCTTCTGCCGGAGCAGAACTGGATAAATTACTTGATGATCACGGTGCAATCTATAAAGGGAAAGAAGATAAAAAAGTCGTTTATCTAACATTCGACAACGGATATGAAAATGGCTACACTGAAAGCATTTTAGATACACTAAAAAAAGAGAAAGCACCCGCCACATTTTTCTTGACGGGGCATTATGTAAAAAGCGCCAGTGACTTAGTAAAACGCATGGTGAAAGATGGTCACGGTATCGGAAATCATTCATATGACCACCCGAACATGGCGAATTTAACTGAGAAACAGATGGAAGATGAGTGGAAGAGGCTAGATGAAATTGTATATGCTACTACTGGTCAAAAGAGGACGATCTACACGAGGCCGCCAGAGGGGACATTTAATGCAAAGTTACTGCAAAAAGGAAATGACCTCGGGTATAGGCATATTTTCTGGTCCGTCGCATTCATTGATTGGCATCGGGATCAACGTAAAGGAAAAGCGTATGCCTATAACGAATTGATGAATCAATTACACCCGGGTGCTGTCATTCTAATGCATACCGTATCTCCTGATAACGCAGAGGCACTCCCCGATTTCATTCGTGATGCCAAGAAGCAAGGCTATAAATTCCACTCACTCGATCAGTTAGTGAAAGAATATGAAAAAGGAAATGCGATTACACAATAAATAAGAGACCTTATCTGTATATTCACTACCAACAGATAAGGTCTCTAATTATTTGATTCATCTTCAGTTTGCATGTTTACATTCGTAGTTATCCAACGTGTTCTTCGATGTTGGATTGTTACGGATCCCCTCCTTCGTTGTTATGTGTCTAGGATTCGATTCGTCTCTATAACTACGACCTCCTTTTCTTTTGATTAAACTTACTATAACAACTATTCTGTTAATTGTAAAGTGTTTTAATTAAGAATTTTATATTTTCTGTTATTTTACTATTTACTGCACGCACAACAAAATCAGATTGAAAAAAATAGTGTTTTCGTATACGATATCAATGATAGAAAGAGGTGTACGTATGGATCACTCACAAAATAACGAACAAGTCGTCGAACTGAAGAATCGATTCAATCAATTCATTGAAACATTAGAAGCGATTGAACCTGAACACACGGACCTCCAAGATATAGATCGTCTAATCATGTTACTCGATGAATTGGAAGAACAGATGGATAGTTCAAAAAAATAACATATACTAACGGGGGATTTTGAGATGTACATAGAGACAATTGAGAAGAGTATATATGAACTGGTTTGCGAAACGTCCACAAACTTACCAAAAGACGTTAGACGTGCAATCCTTTCCGCAAAGGAAAAAGAAAATAAAGGAACAAGCGCTGCAATGAGTTTGGATACGATCGCAAATAATATCAATATGGCAGATGATAAACTATCTCCAATTTGTCAGGATACAGGCCTTCCTACATTCAAGATCAAAACACCAATCGGAGTAAACCAATTGGAAATCAAAGCGGCTATTGTACGCGCTTTGGAGTTAGCTACAAAAAAAGGAAAGCTCCGTCCGAACGCTGTAGATTCATTAACTGGCGAGAATAGCGGCAATAACTTAGGAATCGGCCTACCAGTCGTAAAGTTTGAACAATGGGAAGAAGATTATATAGAAGTAAAGTTAATCTTAAAAGGCGGCGGATGTGAAAACAAAAACATCCAATACAGCCTCCCTACTGAATTAGAAGGACTTGGCCGTGCAGGACGCGATTTGGACGGTATTCGTAAATGTATCCTTCACTCGGTTTACCAGGCACAAGGACAAGGTTGTTCTGCTGGATTTATCGGTGTTGGAATCGGCGGCGATCGTTCATCTGGATATGACCTGGCGAAAGAACAACTTTTCCGTGACGTAACAGACGTTAATCCAATTCCTGAACTTGCACAATTGGAAGAATACGTATTAGAAAAAGCCAATCTTCTTGGAATCGGGACAATGGGCTTCGGCGGCGAAGCAACATTACTAGGATGTAAAATCGGTGTCATGCACCGTATTCCTGCAAGCTTCTACGTGTCTGTAGCGTATAACTGCTGGGCATATCGCCGTATGGCAGTGAACATTAATGCCAAAACTGGTGAAATCATGGATTGGCACTATAATGAAGGCGAGAAAATTGCATTCGAACAGCCAGCTGAAGAAGCAAAATCCACTGCACGTATTGTACACTTGCAAGCGCCTATTTCAGAAGATGACGTTCGCGACCTTCATGTTGGCGACGTGGTAAAAATTTCAGGCCGTATGTACACAGGTCGCGATGCAATCCATAAGCATTTAATGGATAACGATGCACCTGTTGATTTGAATGGTCAAGTCATCTATCACTGCGGACCGGTTGTTCTTAAGAATGATGAAGGTAAGTATGAGATCAAAGCAGCGGGACCTACGACTTCTATGCGTGAAGAACCGTACCAAGGTGATATCATGAAGAAGTTCGGTATCCGCGCGGTGATCGGTAAAGGCGGAATGGGACCTAAAACACTTGCGGCTCTTAAAGAGCATGGCGGCGTGTACTTGAATGGTATCGGCGGTGCAGCGCAGTATTATGCTGACTGTATTAAAGAGGTAGAAGGCGTCGACTTGCTGGAGTTCGGTATTCCAGAAGCACTATGGCATTTACGCGTAGAGGACTTCACTGCAGTCGTAACGATGGACTCTCACGGTAATAGCCTGCATGCTGACATCGACAAGTCATCTCTCGAAAAGCTCTCTCAGTTTAAGGAAAAAGTATTCAACTAATAAGTAAGCAGCGAATGAGAACCGTCATTCGCTGCTTTTTTATGTGAATAAATAGATTGGCTTGAATAGGTGTTGAAGATAGATGAACCGTTACGCTGCATTCCAGGCGGACGCGTTTGCCTAGAGCGCAAATCCCCTCCTCAACACTAATGATAGCCTTACCCTTATAACTTTTAGCCCGATTTTCATTAATTAGCCATTTAAGTAACACTTCTCATTGAGAAATGATATACTGTAGATAATAACTATTACAACTTCATATTCATTCTATTTTGATGCCAGAAAAGTCGATTCTACTACTGTAGAGTCGACTTTACTGCTTTAATAAGAACTTTGAAATTGAAATTCATTATCAATTAGGAGGAGAATACATGACAACACTTACAAAAGAACAACCGGAACAGACGATTGACTGGTCTGCACGTCTGGAATTGATTGCGGCTATATTATCTGGAATTATCATTCTTGCTGCATGGATTTTAGGGAAAAACGGTACAGAATCCTTTTCTGTCACGCTGTATATTATAGCGTTTCTGATTGGAGGTTACGCTAAAGCCAAGGAAGGTATTGAAGAAACAATAAAAAACAAAGAACTGAACGTCGAAATGCTCATGATCTTCGCGGCTATTGGTTCAGGAATTATCGGATACTGGGCTGAAGGCGCAATCCTGATTTTTATCTTTGCAATTAGTGGGGCGCTAGAAACCTATACGCTCAATAAAAGTCATAATGAAATATCGTCTTTGATGGAATTGCAGCCAGAAGAAGCATGGCTACTACTTGAAGATGGCAGCGAGAAAAAAGTATCCACAGACTCTTTATCGATTGGATCTATATTGTTAGTTAAACCTGGTGAACGAATTCCCGTTGATGGTGAAATCTTAAGCGGCGTCACTTCGATTGATATGTCAGCAATCAACGGGGAATCTATCCCAGTGACGAAGCAGGAAAATGATGAATTATTTGCAGGAACAGTTAATATTAGTGGTGCGATCCGCATGATAATGACCAAACCAAGTTCTGAAACGTTATTCCAAAAGATTATAACGATGGTGCAAAACGCACAAAGCGAGAAGTCTCCTTCTCAACAATTTATCGAGCGCTTTGAAGGATCTTATGTAAAGATTGTACTGGCAGCAGTTGTCATCATGATGTTTCTTCCCCACTTCTTATTTAACTGGGACTGGACTACCTCCTTCTACCGTGCGATAGTCTTGCTAGTCGTCGCCTCCCCTTGTGCATTGATGGCTTCGATTATGCCCGCTACATTAGCGGCTGTTTCTAACGGTGCTAGAAAAGGGGTATTATTTAAAGGTGGTATTCATCTAGAACACTTGAGTACATTACAAGCATTCGCTTTTGACAAAACGGGTACTTTGACGAATGGGAAACCAATTGTAATGGATTTCATTGTTCGTGAAGGTACGGATATGAAAGAGGCACTCGCTTTATTTGCAGGTGCAGAATCACTGTCCAATCACCCATTGGCAAAAGCAATTATCCATTACGCTGCAGAGCATGGTGTAGAACCTAAACGTAATCTTCATATTGAAGACGTTCCTGGATTTGGTATTAAAGCAGAGACAGATCACGGCGAAATTCTAATCGGTAAACCGAAATTTGTTGGCGAAGAGTTAGTGGAAGAATTTCAGGACAATGTGGCAGTATCACTTGCGAATGAAGGTAAAACTGTCATCTTTATGAGAGATGAACAAGGAATTGTAGCGCTAGCTGCTTTACAGGATACATTACGAAAAGAAGCTATTTCTGCAATTAAATCACTGCAATCTCTAGGGCTTCGTACAGTCATGTTAACTGGTGATAATGAAAAGACTGCACATGCAATTGCAAACGAAGTAGGTGTGGATTCCTACGTAGCTGAATGTCTACCTGAGGAGAAAGTGGTTCAGCTTAAGCAACTATTGAAAGAGCACGGTACGGTCGGCATGGTGGGAGATGGAATCAATGATGCTCCAGCTCTTGCTACTGCCACTTCCGGCATCGCGATGGGTGAAGGTACAGATGTAGCGTTGGAGACAGCTGATGTTGTACTCATGCAAAACGACTTGAATCGCTTGTCATATGCAATTAAGCTTTCAAGAAAAATGCAACGAATCGTTAAACAAAATGTATTCTTCTCGATAGCTGTTATCTCGATCCTCATTATCGCAAACTTCATGCAAGTAGTGGATTTGCCTCTTGGTGTCATCGGACACGAAGGAAGTACGATATTAGTTATATTAAACGGTTTACGGATGCTTAATAAAATAGAATAAAAAAGTGAGGAAAGGGAATCCCTTTCTTCACTTTTTTAATTATACAGTTGATTGTGTATGATCTTGACGATTTTTCACAACTGAATTGATCGTACCACCAAGTAACAAAATGATAGCTGATAAGTATAACCACATGATTAATACGATAATTCCAGCGATACTACCATACGTATTGGCATAGCTCCCAAAATTACTAATATAGAAAGAGAACCCTAGTGAAGTAATGATCCATCCTATTGTTGCAAATATAGCACCTGGAAGTATTTCTTTAAAATGTAACTTCACACTTGGCACTAGCCAATATAATAATGAGAATACCGCAAAGATCAGGAATGGTGGAATGAGGAATCGAACCAAATTCCATACTGTCAGGAACGTCTCTTCCAATCCTAAGAACGTGAAGATCACTTGCCCTATTGGTTGACCGAATATAGGTAACACTAACGCAATGATTACCGTCGCAACTAACATAATAGTAAATGCAATTGACAATCCTTTAGAAATGAAAAAATTCCTATCTTCTTCCACTTCATATGCATCATTCAAGCCTTTTGTTACTGCACCCATACCTTTAGACGCGGACCAAATTGTAGCCAAGATTCCGACTGACAGTAACCCTCCACTTTTATTATCCAGCACTTCAGTGAGTGTTCCTTCAATTAAAGAAGCCGTACTATCCGGCGCATACTCGCGGATAAACAAGAAGATTTGGCTCTGGTCCAACTGTAAGTAAGGTAGTAATGTGAAAAGAAAGATTAGTAGAGGGAATAAAGACAATAGGAAAAAGAACGCTAACTGCGAACCAGCTGCTGAAATATCCAATTCTTTCACCCGGATAATCAATTGTTTGAAAAAGCCGCTCGTAGTAGTTGGGTCAAAATCATCCTCTTCTCCGTCTTTTATATCTTTAATGAATTCTTTTACTCTTTCTGTTTGGGATTCCTCTTGATTTTCAGTATCAAAAGAAGGGGCACTTTTTTGTTTATCCAACTGATGTGTCCCCCTTTCATTTACTGATTTTATTCTTATTTTTTCTCTAGTGGTATCACGTTTTTTTTTTGGATCATCGGTGGCAACGAAGCATCTCCATCTGTTGAAACAGAAGATGCAGCTGTAGAATTATCCTCGATGATATGCTCATACTCTGATTTGGAATCAGCGATTGCTTCTTTTGTGTCCGCAAACATTTCTTTCACTTGCGGAGTTAGTGTCTTGATTTCATCGACCTGTGATTTGATGTAATTTACATCACCTTTCACTTGATCAACAAGAGTTTGTACTTTTTCTTTTTTCTGTTGGAACTCATTTTTTATGATATCCGGATTTTCTTTGTAATACAATGCTTTTTCATACGATGTTCTAGCTGTAGTCATCGTGTGCTGTCTAGTTGCTCGGTCCAACATACTCACTGCAGCTCCAAGTAGTGCGCCGCCTAATACATATCTTCCAAATTTACTGGAACTCATATATTTTTCGCCTCCTTATTCACGTTTACGTCTCACTTCATTATACCCATAATGCAACTTACCAAACAATCTTTGTTACACTTTATTCAAAAAAGGCTTGACGAATCGTTCTATTTTTTAGATTATTAACAATAACATGTTAATAACAGAGTCTACTGAAAGGAGTTGATTATCGCAATCTCGGAAACGATTATAAATATCTTAGAGAAATTGGGGGGATGAAATGGAGAAGATCGAGAATTTCTTGACTACTGCTTCCGATTTAATATGGGGACCACCGTTACTCATTTTATTAATTGGTACCGGAATTTATTTAACACTGCGCTTAACATTCATTCAATTGCGATTACTGCCCTATTCACTGAAACAAGTATTTACACGGAAGCATGATAAAAAAGCAGACGGTGACATTTCACAGTTCCAGGCTCTAATGACCGCGATGGCCGCCACAGTGGGTGTCGGTAATATTGTCGGGGTTGCATCTGCCGTTGTAGCAGGTGGACCAGGTGCGATTTTCTGGATGTGGCTAGCCGGATTCTTCGGTATGGCAACAAAATACAGTGAGGCAATCTTGGCTGTTAAGTACCGTGTCAAAGATTCTAACGGCTTAATGGCCGGCGGACCGATGTACTATCTTGAACATGGTCTGAAGCAAAAATGGCTCGGCGTACTATTTGCGATATTCGGCGCACTGGCTGCGTTCGGTATTGGTAACGGAACACAATCCAAAGCAGTAGCAGACGTAATGAAGAGCACATTTGAAGTACCCTACTATATTACAGGAATTGCCTTGGTACTATTCGGTGCCCTTGTTATTCTTGGGGGTATCAAATCAATCGGTCGTGTAACGGCATTCTTCGTACCGATCATGGCATTATTCTATTTCATTGCCGGAGCGATCGTTATGGTATTAAACATTGAACAAGTTCCAGCAGCATTTGGTCTTATCTTCACGGATGCATTCACAGGCCAGGCAGTTGCCGGGGGTGCAATCGGTACAGTCATTCGATTCGGTGTTGCACGCGGACTCTTTTCCAACGAAGCGGGTCTCGGTTCTGCACCAATCGCTGCAGCAGCTGCACGTACAGATATGCCTGGACGTCAGGCTCTAGTTTCAATGACGCAAGTATTATTTGATACGTTAATCATCTGTTCGATTACAGGTGTCACGATTGTTATGAGTAATAAATGGCAAGATCAATCAATTGATGCTGGTACTTTGACAGCTGAAGCGTTCGGCTCTTTCCTTGGTGGTGTCGGACCCATTCTAGTATCAATAGGACTTGTGTTCTTTGCTACATCCACCATTTTAGGTTGGAGTTATTACGGAGAGAAGTGTTTCCAATATCTCTTCCCGAACCGCACTGCAGTCCTTGCCTACCGAGTAATATTCGTAGCATTCATCTATGTAGGTGCTACTGCATCACTAGATCTTGTATGGATTTTGGCGGATGTATTGAATGGCTTAATGGCTATTCCAAACTTAATTGGATTGCTCGGTTTGTCCGGTGTGGTCATTATGGAAACAAGACGTTTCAAGAAGAAAATTGACGAAGAACGTGAAGAAGCTCGTAAGTAACGCCTCACAGTGCAGTTGACAGCTTACTGCTTTCATGAAATGATAGTTTTCATTAGAGGAAAGGCGGTAAGAATATGGATCTATCTACAAAATCACCAGAGAATGTCTCATACATGATTGAAAAGATTAAAGAAAAACTACGCATGGTAAATGTGGATGCGATGAAACCCGAAAATTTCAGTACAGAACAGTACGAGGATTTGTACTATATGTACGAAATGGTCATGAAACGTGACAACATCACACCGAATGAAATGCAGGCAATTGCTACAGAACTTGGTTCTATGCGCAATTAAAAAAGCGACTCCATGTGGAGTCGCTTTTTTATTGCGCTGTGACAGGTGTGCCATCTTTTAAGACAAGTGGCTGAATGAGTACTTCCACTCTTCGGTTTTTACTGCGATTTTCTATCGTATCATTTGGTACGATCGGCTTATACTCCCCGTACCCTTTCGCACTGAATAGATTCGGATCGACTTCATTGTCTGCCACAATGATTTTCAGGAACTCTACCGCACGCATAACGCTTAATTCCCAGTTAGATGAATACTCTGCATTGTTGATCGGTATGTCGTCTGTATGACCCGTGATGACCACTTGACGAGGTCTATCAAGTGTCAGCAGTCCGGAAATATCATTTGCCAGTCTTTTATACTCAGGAGTGATTGTTGCTTCTCCCGATTTAAACAGTACACTATCTCGAATCGTCAGCAATAAGCCTTCGCTTGTCATTTCAGTATCGAACTGATTTTCTAACTCATTCACAGCAATATACTCATCCAAATCATCCTGCGTTTCTCCCAAAGATTGTTGGTCTTCTATATAGGAGGAGTTTTCGTCTTGCTCCCCTACCGAATCGTCTGGAACAGGGGTAGTGGTTGGCGCGCTTTCACTCATGATGCCACTACCACTTTCAAATATTTCACTGAATACTTTAGAGACTTCTGCAAATCGTCCCTCGTCTACCGAACTCGTAGCAAATAATACGATGAATAATGCTAGTAATAATGTCAATAGATCGGCGTAAGGCAATAACCAGGACTCATTAATATGTTCTACTTCATGTTTCTTTTTCTTACGCTTCTTCGCCAACTTTACCAGCTCCTTCGCCGCCATCAATAGCTAGCTTCTTCCGGTCTTCGACTGAAAGATAAGATGCCAATTTTTGTTCTATAACACGCGGTGCTTCCCCTTCCAATACGGAGAGAATGCCTTCAATCACCATAGTCCTCTGTCGGACTTCTTCTTTAGACTTACGTACGAGTTTATTGGAGAACGGATGCCATAAAACGTACCCTGTGAAAATCCCAAGCAATGTTGCAATAAATGCCGCGGAAATCGCATGTCCTAACGCATCGATATTATTCATATCTTTTAGTGCGGCAATCAGTCCTACAACTGCTCCGAGAACTCCTAGCGTCGGGGCGTATGTACCAGCTTGTGAAAAGATTAATGCACCGACTGAATGGCGCTCCTGCATTGCCTCAACTTCTTCGCTTAATACATCACGAATATAATCGGCATTCTGTCCGTCAATCGCCAAACTCAATCCATTTTTCAAAAACGGATCATCAATTTCGTCTGTTTTTGCTTCTAAAGCAAGTAATCCTTCTCGACGAGCAACATCAGCCCATGAAGAGAATAGACGAATTAATTCTGCGTCTGACGCAAGTTTTTGCTGCGTGAAAATAATTTTGAATAATTTAGGTATCTTTTTTAATTCACTCATCGGAAATGCGATGACAACAGCGGCAATCGTTCCTGCTATGATGATTAGGATAGCAGCCGGGTTAAATAACGCGTCGGGGGTTACTCCTTTTAGCGTCATTCCGATAAGGAGAGCTGCAAACCCTAATACTAAACCTACAATTGTGGACAAATCCATGTATAAAGCCTCCAAATACTGCATTCTTCTTATTATTTCGGTCATTTTATGACGTTGTTTAGGGAATGCTGCCGACTATTCTTAGGCAGTTAAGAGTATTTCATTCTATTTCGTTTGCTTTATCGTTGCGAACTGTTATCTTCACTTGTTAGAATTGTCACAATACGTAAAAAGGAGATGTCATGATGAATCAATTTCAAGATCAACTTTCCAATTATGCCGACTTAGCTGTTAAGGTGGGTGTAAATATTCAACAGGACCAATATCTATTCATCAGCGCTTCTACTGAAAATACTTTATTTGTTCGATTAATCGTCGAAAAAGCTTACGATGCAGGAGCACGGCAAGTGTTCGTAGACTGGGTAGACGATGTCGTTACACGTCTGCGTTATGAAAAAGCACCAGCGGATTCGTTTTCCGAGTTCCCTACGTGGAAACAGATGGAACGGGAACAGTTAGCTGAAAAAGGTGCTGCTTTCATGTCGATCGTATCGCAAGACCCTGACTTATTAAACGGTATCGAATCTAGCAGAATACGCGATAATCAAAAAGCTGCTAGTACTGCTCTCAGCAAGTTCCGCCAAGCTATGCAGGCAGATAAGTTCAGCTGGACTGTCATTGCTGCACCATCGACAGCTTGGGCAGCTAAAATTTTCCCTGAGTTATCTACAGAAGAACAAGTGCCTGCTCTATGGGATTCTATTTTACGTGCTGTAAGAGCTGATCAGCCTAATCCAGTGCAAGCATGGAAAAAGCACAATGAAAACTTGCATGAAAAAGTAGATTATTTGAATGGTAAACATTACCGTAAACTTCATTATACAGCTCCTGGCACTGACTTAACAATAGAATTACCGGAAAAGCACTTATGGTGTGGTGCTGGTAGTGTCAACCAGGCTGGGCATGAGTTTATGGCGAATATGCCGACTGAAGAAGTCTTTACGGCACCGTTAAAAACTGGAGTGAATGGCTCTGTTACTAGCACAAAACCACTTAGCTATGCAGGAACAATCATTGATGGCTTCACGATTCAATTTAAAGAAGGAAAAATCACAAACGTTACTGCTACTCAAGGCGAGGAAATACTGAAACAACTAGTCGATACGGATGAAGGCTCACAATTCCTTGGCGAAGTGGCACTAGTACCGCACGACTCACCTATTTCTAACTCGAATGTGTTATTCTATAATACATTATTTGATGAAAATGCTTCGAATCATTTGGCAATTGGAAGTGCCTACGCATTTTGTCTAGATGGTGGGAAGGAAATGGATTCCGAACAACTACAAGCTAATGGATTGAATCAAAGCTTAACACACGTCGACTTCATGATTGGATCTGAAAAGATGGATATTGATGGAATTCTCGAAGACGGAACAGTAGAACCTGTCTTCCGTAACGGTAATTGGGCATTCTAAAATCCGTCACTTTTCATTCAAAGTTTACAGTAGCTCTTAATATTTTCTTGAAAATCGTGTATAATAGATAAGAGAACATAATACATTTCAGAAAGAGGGGCTTTCAAATGGCTTTAATGTATACAACAGTTATCGGTTACATGGTTGTTCTTGGACTTGCATCCTTGTTTACGATGCACTTCTTATCTGGATCAATGGATTCAAACGACTCCATTACTATTGATCCTAAACCAGAAGGCAGAAACTAATTTGCTTCTATTCCAGTCTTAATGGATATGGATTTAATGATTAGAGTTGCCTAAAAAGGCGACTCTTTTCTTTTACATACTATAAATGATACGAGGGAGATTAAAACAATGACATCATTATCCGAAATTATGATTTATAACAAAACGTTTGTTGAAGAAAAAAAGTACGAAGAGTTTTCCACTACGAAATTTCCTAATAAACGGATTGTCATCCTTACATGTATGGATACAAGATTAATCGAGCTTCTCCCTAAAGCGATGAATTTGAAAAATGGCGACGCTAAAATTATTAAGAGTGCTGGCGCGATCATCACGTCTCCTTTCGGCGGTCTGATGAGAAGTATTTTAGTTGCCGTTTATGAGTTACAAGCAGATGAAGTATACGTAATTGGCCATCATGATTGTGGCATGAGCTCTATCAACACGGATCACATTATAGGAAATATGATTGAGCGCGGCGTAGATCCAAACATGTTCAAAACATTGAAGTACTCCGGTATCGATATGGAGAAATGGTTGCACGGTTTCAGCGATGTAACTGAGAGCGTGAAAAAGAGTGTAGACGCGATCCGTAACCACCCACTCATACCAACAGACGTAAATGTCCATGGTCTTGTTATCGATCCTGGTAACGGTAAGCTGGACATTATTGAAGATGGTTACAAAGCACAGGAAGTATCTCAGTAAAATTATATTGATGAAAATAACCGGCCTCTTCTGCTTGAAGGGTCGTTTTTTTTGTGTTTTTATGGCGTGGCTGTGAGGGGCGGGGCGGAGGCTATTGAGCGGTTATGTGTCGACTATGATCGCTTCGACTGTATGTATGAGCGGTTTCTAGACGTTATAGAGCGGTTACTTCGTGTGATAGAGCGGATCGGCAAGAATTATGAGCGCTTACACGAAACTATGAGC
>NZ_PDYR01000024.1:0-20338 GCF_002743165.1 Sporosarcina sp. P19
TTTGTTTATGTCATCGTTAGATGCATAAACTGTATTTCGTTAACGTTTTGCTGTTCAGTTTTCAAGGTTCATTTCGTTGGTCTCTCGTAAGAGGCAACTTTCTTATATTAACATCTCATCGTTTTGTTGTCAACACTTTTACTTAAAAAGTTTTTCTTGTTAATTCTTGTTAAGTTTGATGTTTTCGCAACTGCTTGATGCGACGCTTATAAATATAACACCCCATTTATGAGAATGCAAGCTTTTTCACCATTCTTTTAAAAAAGAATGGCGAAACCGCATAGTGCCGCGAATCCAGGGATTCCTAGTATCGCTAAGATCATGCCAGATGCAATGTTAACAGGTACGTAGATGCCAATAAATCCACCGGCTATGTTCATTAAGAAGAGAATAAAGAACGCAAAAGCTAATCTAAACCAAAAAACCGATAAGCGCTCCATGTTTTTTTCAAGAGTGGTTCGGCTCATACTTAACAGCAGTAATGATACGACTCCTAGTATAGCTATGACTAAAATTCTCACAGAAAACGCCCTTTCTATCTCATAGATACTTATCTATATGCGTCTCCGTAGAGGATTAGTCCACTCGTTGTCTATCTTTCAATTCTTTTCTATAGTTCTCGACGACCTTCCAATGCTCTGGACAATGTAACTTCATCCGCATATTCTAAATCTCCACCTACAGGTAAGCCGTGGGCGATACGTGTAGTCGTGATTCCGGATGGCCTGACAAGCCTTGATATATACATGGCTGTTGCTTCTCCTTCTATAGTAGGGTTCGTCGCAAGAATCAATTCCTCCACTTCGTCTTCCTGAAGTCTTGTTAACAATGAGGGAACATTGATATCTTCCGGACCGATACCGTCCATCGGAGATATAGCACCTTGTAATACATGGTACAAACCACGATAGTCACGCATCTTCTCCATGGCAATCACGTCTTTCGGATCCTGCACGACACAAATTGTCGTTCGGTCACGAGATTGATCCTGACAAATATAACATGGATCGATATCTGTAATATGACCACAAACTGAACAGAACTGGAGATTACGTTTCGCATCGACTAATGCTTTGGCAAAATCTAGCACAGTGTCTTCTTTCATACTTAATACAAAAAACGCCAGACGACCCGCAGTTTTGGGGCCGATGCCTGGCAATTTCATAAAACTATCCATTAATTTAGATATAGGTTCAGGATAATGCATTATACAACCTCCTAGAACATCCCGGGCAAGTTCATTCCTTTTGTAAATTGGCCCATTGTGGAGTTCGTGATTTCTTCTGCTTTTGCAATCGCATCATTTGTAGCGATCACAATCAAGTCTTGTAGAATTTCTACGTCTTCCGGATCTACCGCCTCCGGATCAATAATAACTTCAAGTACTTCTTTATGGCCAGATACAATTACCTTTACCATACCACCACCAGCTGTACCTTCCATTCTCTCGTTTCCTAAGTTTTCCTGTGCCTCTGCCATCTTCTTTTGCATCTTCTGCATTTGCTTCATCATACCTTGCATATTCCCTGCTCCACGCATAAATAATTCCTCCTTAGTAAATTACTCTTCTATTGTAATAAAATCTTTTCCAAACATTTTCTCAGCTTCAGTTACGAGTGGATCAGCATCTTCAATCGATGCTTCTTCCATAAACGCTGAAGTTGGTTGTTCCTCTTCAAATTGTTGAGGGTTTTCCTTACTCTTCTGACTGGCCAATCCACTTTTTCGAATGAAATCAGCACGAACTTCCAACCAGCTTTCCTCTGCTACGTAGACTACTTCATAACCTTTGCCTGTCAGTCGCAGTAACGCATCCGATAAGCCTGCTTGTAATGTAGCATTTTCAGAAGCCATCAAGCAATGAATTTCATATTTGAATTTTAGCACAAAAGCCTTCTCTGATGCCGCTACAGGCTCCGTCTCTTCTAATAAAGCTGCATGTGAGCGTTGCATACTTTGCATCATGCCCGCCCATTGCTCTCGAATCACTTGAATATCGGACTTCGTTGCCGCTTTTAATACCTCTACAATTTTACCCGTTGGTACTTTGGCAGATCTGGAAGCAGTTGAAGCGGCCCTTTTCGCCGGCGCTTGTGGCTCAGCGGCTTGTTGCACAGCCCCTGTTGCTAGTTGTTGCTGTAGTTGTCTAACAGTCTGTTCTAGCACCGCAAGCTTCTGAGCCATTTCAGGATCAACTGCAGAAGTGGATACTTGTCGTTGCTCCCCGGAATGAATCATTTTTAATAAAGCGGATTCAATATAGACCTTCCCGTGATTAGAAAAACGCATTTCTTGTTGTGTTTTTGAAAGGATATCGATATACCGGTACAATTCATCCGAATGAAACTCTTGGGCAAGCTCTTGAAATTTATCACCGTCTGAAATCAATTCCAGAAGATCTGTCAATTCGGGCGCCGTGCCAAGCAATAACATATCACGGAAGAAAGTAATCATGTCTTCAGCGAGTCTGCCGACATCTTTACCTTCAGTAATCAGTTCGTGCAATAAGGACAATGCAGATCCCGCATCTTTCGCTTGAATTGATTGTGCTAGCTGATAAAAGATTTCTTCACCAATTGCTCCAGTCACGAGTAGCGCGTCACTTGTAGTCAACTCGTCTCCGCTGAACGATACGGCTTGATCAAGCATACTAAGCGCATCCCGCATACCGCCTGTCGCAGCTTGTGCGATTGCGCGCAATGCTCCAGTCTCCGCAGTAACACCAATGTCCCCAATAACCTTTTCCATTCGCTCAATGATTTCAGGTGCCGTAATCGGTTTGAAATCAAATCGCTGACATCTAGAAATGATAGTGAGCGGCAACTTATGAGGTTCCGTAGTCGCCAGAATAAATACGACATGGGCAGGAGGTTCTTCCAGTGTCTTCAGTAATGCGTTAAAAGCTGAATTGGACAGCATATGCACTTCATCAATAATATAGACTTTAAACCGTGCATTAGAAGGTGCCACATGCACACGTTCAATAATGTCGCGAATTTCTTCTACGCGTGAATTGGATGCCGCATCAAATTCAGTGACATCTGTGTTAGATCCCTCTGTGATGCTTTTACATGTCTCGCATTTATTGCATGGTTCCGCCGCTGGGCCATTTTCACAATTTAGTGCTTTTGCAAAAATCTTCGCCGCACTCGTCTTTCCCGTTCCACGAGGTCCTGAGAATAGATAAGCGTGCGTCGTCTTCTGATGGAGAAGGGTATTTTGCAGAGTTTGCTTGATCGCCTGCTGACCTGACATTTCACCAAAAGCTTGCGGTCTATAAGCGCGGTATAGTGCTTGATAAATCAACTGCATTTCCCCCCTTTTTCTCCGATTGCGTAATACTTCTATTATAACATGAAATACAATTTTTTGACCGTGTATCGCTTGGTTAAATTACGCAAATACTTCCGTCCACTCATCTTTCTTATCAAGCATTGTGCGTGCAATTTCTTTTGCACCTTCAAGGCTATGGCTTGCCGCCCAGCCACACTGTACTTCATTACACGCCGGTACTTCTGTTGCTACCAGTACGTCGTTTAATGTTTTCTCTACTATAGAGAGAATGTCATTATAGTCATCATGATTGATTACAGCTAAATAATAACCTGTCTGACAACCCATTGGACTGATATCGACGATTTGATCCGAATGGTCACGGCTGAATTCTGCCATCATATGTTCTAATGAGTGAAGCGCTGGCATTTCCATGTGGTCTGTATTCGGTTGACAGAAACGAATATCATATTTCAAAATCTTGTCGCCGTTCTTTCCTTCTGTAGTTCCCGCTAATCGAATATAAGGTGCTTTCACTTTCGTATGATCCAAATTGAAACTTTCAACGTTCATTTTTTTCTCAGACAATGTAAATTGCTCCCTTTCAGTTATGCGTACTATTTTGAAGTATACACTATTTAAGGGACATAAAAAACTCGTCCATAGTAAAATGGACGAGTGAATTATTGAAATAATGCCGTGCACCTTTCTTCGACTGCCGCACATAAGCGTTACTCTTGTCGTTGGCTCGGCCTAGGCTACCCCGCGGCACATGAGAGAGTCCACTTAATGCTGCTTCCTTCCGGACCTGACATGATTCATGGGTTCCCATTGCGCAGGACCCAGACGTCAACACTACGTGCAAAAGGCAGACCCTACATGCGGACAGCCTCGGAAAAGGAGTTCAGTCTTGCTAGAGCGGATTGCAAGTTACAGGGCACCGCTAATTCCCCACCTAGCACGGCATTTCTTATTATACCCATAGTTAATTATGATTGCAACGGTAAACCTTGGATTTATTAGAATGTGTTTCAACACTCTATTGCATAAAAAGCAAAAAAACTTTTCATTCATCCATATAGGATAGTATACTAATTGAAAAGCATGAGGTGAATAACGTGGATCCAACTAAACGTTATGAGTTGAGTTTCCGTAATCCCGAAGTACGCGTCTATGCAGCCATTGTTTTGCCTGCTATCTTGCTCGGCTTATTGATAATTAGCTTCTCAAGTTCAGATTTCAACTTTATGTATGCCGCTCTAATACAGACCGTTGCCTTGATGAGTTTCTATTATTGGCGCTTCATTTACCGTCGTAAAGAAAAAAGAAAAAATAATGGTTGACGTCTTAAAAATGACATGGTAAGATATTATTTGTCTGATACGGAGGAATACCCAAGCCCGGCTGAAGGGATCGGTCTTGAAAACCGACAGGGGTGTTAAAGCCCGCGGGGGTTCGAATCCCTCTTCCTCCGCCATATTTTGACTGCACACGTTACTCGATGTAACGTTTTTTTATTGCCTAAAAATAAAAACCTTACTAGATATTCATCCATAACGAATAAAACAGCGCCAGTGACTGAATCAGTCCTGACGCTGTTTTTATTTTGTGATGTATGCACCTGTCTCTGCCGGTTGCAGTGCAAGTGCTTGGTAATGTGGAAAGCTTTGTTCTAATGAAGCGGCCACTTGTTGCTCTGTTCCTGGTGGTACAGCTACAAAAAGGGAAGGTCCCGCTCCGCTGATTGTCATGCCGTACGCACCTGCTTCCTTGCAAGCCAAACGTATTTCATCAAAGTTAGGGAATCCAACTTTACGATAGGGTTCATGATATAGATCCCGTTCCATCATACGTCCCGCCGTCACCCAATCCGATTGCGCAATAGCAGCGGTCATCACACTGCCCGCTGCACTTCCGCGTACTGCTACTTTATGTGTCAGTTGCTCAGGTAGCAATCCCCGTGATGCTTCTGTCTTTAAAGCTACTGGTGGCACTAGGATGACAACACCGATCGGGGGTGCTGGGAATGTCAGTACTTCCATCTCATCATCAGTGAAGTACGACACTGTCATTCCCCCAATCAATGCAGCGGTGACGTTATCGGCATGTCCTTCTAATTCGCTGCCGATCCGCAACTTGTCTTTTGGAGACAATTGCAAACCTGCCAGTTCACTTGCGATTTCAATACCCGCTGCAATTGCCGTTGCACTACTGCCTAGGCCTTTTCCTAAAGGAATATCTGAATGTACTACTAACTTTTGTGAGGCAATGACTTGATCATACCGTGACGCTACATGCTGGATGGTCTGTACAATTAGATTTGTTTCATCCGTTGGCAGTGCAGCATACTCTTTATCTTGATACAAAACATACCACGCGTCAGCCGATGCGACTTCTATCCTCATGTTAAGTGAAAGGGCAAGACCTAAATGATCGAAGCCGGGTCCGAGATTAGCCGTTGTGGCTGGCACGGTCACTGAAAAACCGGCTTCCGTCATTAGTTATTCCCCTCTTTCAATTCTTTTAAGAAGTTATTGAACTGTTCATTTGTCATCATGGGTTTATGTGCATTGACATTGATTGCTGTTTCAGGATCCTTTAATCCATTACCTGTTAGGATTCCAACTATTGTCGTTCCTTTTTCAATTAATCCAGCATCAAGTCGTTTCTTAATGCCTGCAATGGTTGCACAAGACGCAGGCTCTGCAAAAATCCCGTCTGTTGCAGCTAGTAATTGATATGCTTCAAGGATTTCTTCATCAGTAGCGGACAAGATGTCTCCACCTGATTCTTCGAGTGCTTGAGTCGCTAAGTGCCAGCTTGCAGGGTTACCAATACGAATTGCTGTTGCCACTGTTTCAGGCTCTTCGAACACACGGTCATAGACGATGGGTGCTGCACCATCTGCTTGAACTCCTAGTAATTTGGGTGTACCCGTGCCTTTTTTCTCTGCGTATTCTTTGAAACCTTTCCATGCTGCAGATATATTACCTGCGTTTCCAACAGGCAAAGCGAAGATATCTGGTACTTTACCGAGTTGTTCAATTGCTTCAAATGCCACCGTCTTCTGTCCCTCAAGACGATAAGGATTCACGGAGTTTACCAACGCAATTTTCCCATCTCCTAGTTCACGTACCATACGAAGCGCTTCGTCAAAGTTTCCTTCTATAGCTACAATTTCCGCTCCGTACATTTTTGCCTGTGCCAGCTTGCCCAGTGCAATACGGCCTTCAGGAATAACAACAATTGTACGCATACCTGCACGCGCGCCATATGCAGCAGCTGCAGCAGATGTGTTACCCGTTGAAGCACAGATCAACGCTGTTTTCCCTTCTTCTTTGGCCTTTGCAACTGCCATTACCATTCCGCGGTCTTTAAATGAACCAGTTGGATTTGTGCCTTCTGTTTTTACATACAGATTAATTCCCCACTGCTTTGATAAGTTCTCGAGATGGATTAACGGTGTATTTCCTTCTTGCAGTGTTAATGCAGGAGTATTCTCTGTCACCGGCAACCATTCTTTATATTCTTCTATTAATCCATTCCATCTTCTCATAATTTCTTATTCTCCTTCCACACGGTAATGACTAGAAATGTCAATGACCGCAGGTGTATCTTTTAAGTCTGCTAAAATATCTAAATGCTGTTGACGAGAAATTTTATGTGTAATAAAGATCAAATCTGCGCCTTCCTCATGTAAATCGGAATCTTGGACAACTGTCGCTAGACTTGCTTTGTGGTGGCTATAAATAGATGTCAATTCCGTCAACACACCCACTTCATCACGTACGGTAATACGGTGGATATAGCGGGCATGCTTCTGATCATCTGATTTTACTTTGCGCTCAAATTGTGGTGCGTGCATTCTCTTACCGTTTACGCCTAGCAAAATATTGCGACAAGCGGCCACTACGTCACCTGTTACGGAAGTCGCTGTAGGTAATGAGCCGGCTCCGGGACCGTAGAACATTGTCTCGCCTACTGAATCACTATACACATACACTGCGTTGAATTCATTATTAACTGTAGCAAGAGGATGAGAGTTAGGAACAAATACTGGCTCAACAGCCACTTCAATTCCTTCTTCATCTTTTTTAGCAGAACCCGTCATCTTAATTGTGTAACCGAATTGCTCCGCAAGCTGAAGATCTCCGTCTGCAATCTCTTTCATACCACGGACAAATACATCGTCCAGATGCACTTCTGTGGAAAAAGATAAAGACGCGAGAATAACCATCTTACGCGCTGCATCAATACCATCTACGTCCGCTGAAGGATCAGCTTCCGCAAAGCCTAATTCTGTCGCTTCCGCTAATGCATCTTCATAAGTCTTATTTTCATGCTTCATCTTTGTTAAAATGAAGTTTGTCGTTCCGTTGACGATTCCAGTCAAGGCAGTAATTCGGTCCGACGCTAATCCATCTTCCAATGTACGGATTAGTGGAATACCACCACCTACACTCGCTTCATATAATAGGTCGCACTTATTTTCATCTGCTAATTTTAATAATTCAGGTCCCGACTCCGCCATGACATCCTTGTTCGCAGTGACAACACCCTTACCCGCTTCAAGTGCACGTCGAATTGCTTCAGACGAACCTCCTGTCACCTCAATAATCAAATCAATTTCAGGATCGTTTAACACTTCTTCGAGTGATGTAGTGAACATTTCTTTAGGTATCACGCCATTACGTTTTTTATCCAAGTTTTTAACAAGGACTTTCTTAATAGACACAGGAACGCCGAGCTTGTGTCGCAGGTCATCTTGGTGATTATGCAAGATTGTTGCCACACCGCTTCCCACTACTCCATAACCTAGCAAACCGATATTAATTTCATTTTTCTCATTTTTCATTTGACGATTCTCCTAACTATATGTACACTATGAAAAAACAATCGTTCTTCGTATAAGGACAATTATAGAGAATTCTGCCTTTAATAACAACCTGTTTTCACGAATCTTCTAAAAATAGATAGATAATCTCAAAATGGATAGGATTTGGTATTCAATGAAAGTTTGTAAATTTGGCGGAACATCCGTCGCATCCGCGGAACAAATCCGTAAAGTGGTCGATATTGTCGCATCCGACCCATCAAGAAAGATCGTCGTAGTTTCTGCACCAGGCAAACGTACTTCCTCCGACATTAAAGTAACTGATTTGCTCATTGATTTGGCAAATATATCACTTGCCGGTGAAGACACAACAAATGCACTGCAAATGGTTGTGGACCGCTACAAGGAAATTGCAGAAGGACTCGGCCTAGATGCAGATATTGCACAAGTAATTGAACAAGATGTCATTAGGCGTCTGAATAAAGATCAGTCAGATGAAATTCTATATGTAGACAGCTTGAAAGCTGCTGGGGAAGACAATAACGCAAAAATGATTGCGGCTTACTTCCGACATATCGGCATCGAAGCAGAATACGTAAATCCACGTGAAGGTGGGTTACTTGTTAACCATCGTCCAGAACGTGTACGTGCACTTCCAGAAGGCAATGAAAAGCTCTGTAAACTACGTGATAAAGAAGGCATCATCGTATTCCCAGGCTTCTTCGGCTACACAGAAGACGGAACATTGCGTACGTTTAACCGTGGTGGTTCCGATATTACAGGTGCTCTACTAGCAGCAGCAACAAATGCAGAACTTTATGAAAACTTTACTGATGTGGATTCGGTTTTCTCAGCGAACCCCACAGTTATTGAAAATCCACGTGCAATCGATGCGATGACATACCGGGAAATGCGTGAACTTGCATATGCAGGATTTTCTGTATTTCACGAGGAAGCTTTAGTACCCGCATTTCGTCACAAGATTCCGGTTTGTATCAAGAACACAAACAATCCCAGTGCGCCAGGCACGATGATTGTACGAGACCGTGACCATAATCTTCAATCCGTTGTCGGAATTGCTGCCGATAAAGGATTCTCTACACTCTTTGTTGCTAAATACTTAATGAACTTGGAAATTGGTTTTGGACGTCACTTACTACAAATTCTAGAAGAAGAAGAAATTCCATTTGAACATACACCGTCAGGTATTGATAACTTGTCTGTCATTATTCGCGATGAACATTTAACACCGGAAAAAGAAGCACGTATCGTGAAGCGCATTGAACAGGAATTATGTCCCGACGACGTACATTTCCAACGCGATTATTCCATGGTAGTACTTGTAGGTGAAGGCATGCGCCACGCAAGAGGATTGGCAGCACGCGCTGCGTCTGCTATCGCACGAACAGGTGCAAATATCGAAATGATCAACCAAGGATCTTCAGAAGTCAGTTTAGTATTCGGGATTCAAGAAAAAGATGAAAACATTGTCCTTCGAGAGCTATATCAGGAATTCTTTACAGAAGTCCCTGCTCATTAATACAAGCGACACTCCTTATACACGGGGTGTCGTTTTTTTCATTTTCTCAGCAATTTTCTCAATAACCAACTCAATATCCGCTTCATTTCCTAACAAATCATATTCTTCGATGTTTAGCCGAATGACTGGGCATGCGGTAAAAGATTCAATCCACTGTTCATAGCGACGGTACATCTCTTCCCAATAACTTCTTGGTGTTTGCAGCTCCATATTCCTGCCACGCATTTCAATACGATCGAGAATGACAGGTAATGGCCCTTCCAAGTATATGAGAACATTCGGATGTGGGAAATATGGCGTCAATACCATTGCTTCATATAGATTCATATAGGTTTCAAAGTCGACCGCTTCCATAGTTCCTTCATCAGCGTGCATTTTGGCAAAGATCCCTACATCTTCATAGATGGAACGATCTTGTACAAAACCGCCACCGTTTTCGAAGATATGCTTTTGTTCTTTAAAACGTTCTGCTAAAAAGAAGATTTGTAAATGAAAACTCCAACGTTCAAAGTCATCATAAAATCTCTCTAAGTATGGATTTTCTGCTACGTTTTCCAAGGACTCTTGAAAACCAAGTCTCTCGGCAATCGCGTGTGCCATTGTAGACTTCCCTACTCCTACCATTCCGGCTACTGCAAAGACACTATTTCGGGGTATATTAGGTGACTTCATTTAGTTTCAAACCTTTCTGAACCGCTTCGAAAATTTTTCTTAGTATCGCATTCATGTCTTCTTGATTACGCACATAGTCCACTTCATCCCCGTTTACATGGATAACTGGAATGTCGGGATGTATCGCTTCAAACTCCGATAAATAGGTACGATAATCTTCCGAAAGTTGCAACAAATAGTCAGAATCCATATCCGCTTCATACGATCGACCACGCTCATTGATTCGATTGAGCAATGTAGGAATAGATGCTGACAATGAAATAATGATATTTGGCATAGGAAGATCTCTCGTCAAAATCTGATAGATTTCTTTATACTTCACAAAGTCTTTCGATTCCAAAGTACGTTGTGCAAATAGCATGTTTTTGAATACATGATAATCTGCCACCACGGGTAACCCTTGTGATATATATTCTTTATTGATTTGCTTTAATTGTTCATATCGATTACATAGGAAAAACATTTCAGTCTGGAAACTCCACTTTTCTTTGTCTTGATAAAACTGATCGAGAAAAGGATTTTCTCCGCTAATTTCCCTTAATTGATTATATGAAAAGGTCTCAGCAATTGCTGCCGTGAGCGTAGTCTTCCCTACACCAATCGGACCTTCTACCGCAATAAACGGGACAAACATGTACCACTCACCCTTTCAATTTGTTACGTTTCCATTTTATCATATTCGACCATATAGAATGCGACTTATATTGAGTTGTTTATTGTTTTACTCTCGTCTGTTTCACGTGAAACATTTCGCTAATTGATTTTGATGTTCTGCATGATAGACTGTTGATAAGGAGTGATGAATCGATGAAAGATGATGAATACTACATGAGACTGGCAATAGAAGAGGCAGAAAAAGCTGCCGCTCTGGCTGAAGTGCCAATTGGCGCAGTCATTGTACATAAAGAAGAAGTAATTGCTGCGGCTCATAATCTGCGTGAAACCACTCAAAATGCGGTCACACACGCCGAGCTCTCTGCCATCCAAATAGCTTGTGAGAAGGTTGGGAGTTGGCGTTTAGAAGACACTACACTATACGTTACACTCGAACCATGCCCTATGTGTGCAGGAGCCATACTACAATCCCGCATTCCACGAGTCGTCTACGGCGCGCGTGACCCAAAAGGAGGTTGCGTCCATACCTTTTACCAACTACTTAACGATTCCCGATTCAATCATGAATGCATCGTAACCGAGGGTGTCCTCGGTGAAGAATGCGGACAACTCCTTACTACCTTCTTTCGAACACTGAGAGAAAAAAGAAAAGCCGCAAAAAAGGAAGCCCAACGCCTAGAGTAAAACTCGTAAGCGTAGGGCTTCTTTTCACTAATTAGTATTTCTATTTCAAGAGACATACCTGTCGTTTATGTTAAACACAGATTGTTAACGCATTTCCACTTACTTAGGCGCTTCAATCTTTTCTTTTCCACCCATATACGGTCGTAGCACATCTGGAATCACAACAGAACCATCTTCCTGCTGATAATTCTCCAAAATTGCTGCCACTGTACGACCAACAGCCAAACCACTACCATTCAACGTATGAACATACTCAGGCTTCGCACCTGGCTCACGACGGAAACGGATGTGTGCCCGACGTGCCTGGAAATCTTCGAAGTTAGAACAAGAAGAGATTTCTCGGTAGACATTTTGTGTAGGAATCCATACTTCCAAATCGTACTTCTTGGCAGCCGTGAAACCTAAATCTGCTGTACACATCTTGAGAGCCCGATACGGCAACTTCAACAACTGCAATACTTTTTCCGCATGGCCAGTCAGTTTCTCCAACTCATCGTATGAATCTTCCGGTTTCACAAAGCGAACCAACTCCACCTTATTGAACTGGTGCTGGCGAATTAAGCCACGCGTATCACGACCTGCAGACCCTGCTTCAGAACGGAAATTTGTACTATACGCTGTGAATGCAATCGGCAACTTAGCCCCTTCTAAGATTTCATCGCGATAGAAATTGGTTACAGGAACTTCAGATGTCGGGATCAAGAAGTAGTCCTCTTCTTCAATTAAAAACGCATCTTCTTCAAACTTCGGTAGTTGTCCCGTTCCAGTCAAACTTGTACGGTTTACTAAATACGGTGGTAGCATTTCCTCATAGCCGTGTTCTTCTTGATGAAGGTCAAGCATGAAGTTGATCAATGCACGTTCAAGTCGTGCACCGAGTCCGCGATAGAACACAAAACGACTACCTGTCACTTTTGCTGCTCGTTCGAAATCGAGTAGTTGAAGATCCGTTCCAATTTCCCAGTGTGGTTTAGGTTCGAAGCCAAACGTTGGGATCTCTCCCCATGTACGGACTTCTACGTTATCATCTTCACTATCCCCTACTGGCACACTATCATGCGGAATGTTTGGGATATGCATAAGCACATAATTCAGTTCCTCTTCTACCTTAGATAGTTCTTGATCATAAGCTTTGATTTCCTCGCCGACTTTTTTCATCTTTGTGATGACTTCATCCGCATCTTCTTTATTACGCTTCATTTGTGCTACTTGCTGTGACACTTCATTGCGCTCAGCTTTCAGCACTTCTACTTTTGATAAAATTTCGCGACGTTTCTCATCAAGCCCACCAAACTTTTCAAAGTCGGTTAAATCTTCTCCACGTTTACTGAGTTTTGCTTTTACTTCTTCATAATTCGCACGCAATAGTTTACTGTCTAGCACGCCATCCGCCTCCTTGTATTTACATTACTGATAATAAAAAGCAATAAAAAAAGCCCTCCATCCCCTAAAATAGGGACGAGAACTACCCGCGTTGCCACCCAAATTGACTGATTGCCCAGCCCACTTGTTTGAGATATCGGCTCAACTGACCGGCAAAACCTTCTGATTCGGCTTTGCTACTCAAGGACGGATTCACAACAGTTTCTACCAACTTTCACCACCCGCTGGCTCTCTAAAAAAAACATTGTCGCTACTGCTTCCTATCATCGTAATGTATGTGAAATTAGATATACCATACTACAATTTCTGACTATTGACAAGAGGCATGGTACGTTTTTGTATGAGAAACATCGCAAATGTAAGAGCGAAAGGCTTCTCTTTTTTTAGTTTATAGAAATTCGAACATAAGATACTTTCCCGAGAAATATTTCTTGGTACTAATGCCATGCTAACCAATTTCTACTCTGAAAAGATTCAACTTGGTTCATACTCTATAGCGTAGACACAACTATCGGGCCGCCGTGACCATGAGACAACTAGTGTACCTCGCAAGCTGGCTCACGGTTGGACGTAGCCCGAGCAGATTAAATGTTTAACATTCTCGGTCTTTAATCCCCTAACAAAATCTCAAATTATGAACTACGAATTGCCATCAATTCGCTTTCTGCAAGCTGCGAAATTTCCAAACCTTTCATCGGTGTGCCAATCCCTTTTGACAACTTAGCGATCAACTCATAATCCTGGTAGTTAGCAGTAGCTTCTACAATCGCACGTGCAAATGCTTCCGGATTTTCTGATTTGAAAATACCTGAACCTACAAATACTCCGTCCGCTCCAAGTTCCATCATCAATGCTGCGTCAGTAGGCGTTGCCACACCCCCAGCGGAATAGTTCACAACCGGTAAGCGACCAGCTTCTTTAATAGCTAGTAGTATCTCATATGGAGCACCCAGATTTCGGGCTTCTGTCATTAATTCGTCTTTGCTCATATGGACTACTTTACTTACTTGAGCATTAATCATTCGCAAGTGACGCACGGCTTCTACGATATTTCCTGTTCCTGGTTCGCCTTTTGTACGAAGCATTTTTGCCCCTTCACCTAAACGACGCGCAGCTTCGCCGAGGTTTCTTGCTCCACAAACAAACGGTACGCTGAAATCGCTTTTCAGTAGGTGGAACTCGTCGTCTGCAGGTGTTAGTACTTCACTTTCATCGATGAAATCCACACCCAGTGCTTCCAATACACGTGCTTCTGAAATATGACCGATGCGTGCTTTCGCCATGACAGGAATGGATACCGCCTTTTGCACTTCTTCTACGATTCGTGGGTCTGCCATACGTGCAACACCGCCTGCTGCTCGAATATCAGAAGGTACTCGCTCCAGTGCCATAACCGCAATAGCCCCGGCTGCTTCCGCCACCTTTGCTTGCTCTGCATTGATTACATCCATAATGACGCCGCCATAATTAAAATTCATTTCATTTCCCCCTTTTTGTTATTTTCAGTATAATTGAATTTGACCATATGAAAATAGCCAGTTTCACATTAAACAACATGGTCAGATTAGAGGGGTCACTATGGATATGATTTTTATCGAGCTTCAAAAAGATTCGAATATCCCGCTTTATCAGCAAATATATAATCAAATAAAACAAGACATGATCGACCGTAAGTTTCCAGTTGGCATGAAGCTTCCCTCCAAACGTCAACTGAAAGAGTTTCTAGGCGTTAGCCAGACAACAATTGAAATGGCTTATGATCAACTGACAGCAGAAGGTTTTATCGCGGCGGAACCACGAAAGGGTTATTTCGTACAAGCATTAGAGGAACTCGCCTATGTACAGCCTGTGAAATTAGAGACCCTATCTGAGACTCCTATAACCAAACCTGTCCATTACGACTTTTCACCAAGTTCCATTGATACGGAAAACTTCCCGTTCATCATGTGGAGAAAATATGCACGAGATATTATGGATGCATCGCATGCGCACTTATTATTACTTGGAGACCCGCATGGTGATATTGAGTTGCGTCAGGAAATTGCCCGCTATCTATACCATTCGCGGGGAGTAGACTGTACGCCTGAACAAATTATTGTTGGATCCGGTACAGAACAGCTTTTGCCTTTGATTATTCGGATACTAGGAAAACGGGCTCGCTATGCGATTGAAGATCCAGGCTATCTAATGACAAAGCACGTCTTTTCCGAAAATTACAGAAAGACGATCCCCATTGCAGTTGACCATGAAGGACTTGACGTAAAGGCGCTACAACGGTCTGATGCTTCAATAGCCTACGTCACCCCTTCCCATCAGTTTCCAACCGGTACAGTGCTGTCTGCGGCTCGCAGAACTGCTCTTTTGAACTGGGCCGCATCGAATCCTGATAATTTCATAATTGAAGATGATTATGACAGTGAATTCCGTTACCGTGGACGTCCTATACCTTCCTTGCAAGGGATGGATAAAGGAGAAAACGTCATCTATTTAAGTACGTTTACCAAATCACTTATGCCATCTATACGGATCGCCTACATGGTGTTGCCACCAATACTATTTGATACGTACCGTCAGGCTTTCATCCCCTACTCTTCTTCCGTACCGCGGATCGATCAGCATATCTTGGCACGTTTCATGGCAGATGGACAATTCTCGCGCCATCTGAACCGGATGCGTAAAATCTATCGTCGAAAAATGCATACATTAACGAATTTATTGAAGTCGTATGAACCTAGCATTTCATTCTCGGGTGATGAAGCGGGAATGCATATCTTGCTTCACGTACATACAAATAGAACGGAAAAGGAACTAATCGATGAAGCTCTTCAATCAGGAATTAAAGTTCGTGGTCTAGACACCTATAAGGTAATGCCCGATCAATCCCCCCCTTCATTCCTAATTGGATTCGGAGGATTAACTGAAAATGATATCAAACTAGCAATATCGAGGTTGCTTAATGTGTGGAACATAAAAAAGACAGCGGTACCTGAATAGGTACGCTGTCTTTTTGTAGTTAATTAAATAAGCCTTTTACGAAACCAGTAGAACTATTCCACGCACTAGAGAAGAAATTACCGATTGCTCCCATAGTTAACGAGAACCAACCAGCTTTCTTCACTTCTTCAGTCGTGACTACTTCCGTATCAACTATTTTCCCATCAATAAAGCCATAATCTGATCCATCTTTTTTCACTAGCTTAACATGACCAACAACCGTACCTTTTTTAATTGGTGCTTGGATTTGTCCATTTTTCACTAGCTTCTCATCTAATACGAGTTCAGTTGTATAGTCTTGATCTTCATCATTGCGAACTAACATACTAATAGGTTTCTTTGTAGCAATGGCTACTTTTTTCTCTTTGCCCTTCATAACATCTAGTGTTTTCTGCTTCTTAAACTGGTGTCCTGCTTTAAGTAGCTCTGTTTCACTAAACTCCTTAAAGCCGTAATCGAATAACATACGAGTAGCATCAAAACGTGCTTCATAAGATCCAACGCCTTTATCATCCACTGCATTCATTACAACAGCAATAACACGTCGGCCATCACGTACGGCAGTCCCTGTGAAACAATGTCCAGCAAATTCCGTAGTACCTGTTTTCAAGCCATCGATTCCTTCATATTCATATACTAGGCCTGGCAACATGAAGTTCCAGTTCACCATATCGATGGCGTCATCTGTTCCTTCACGGAATGTCTTTTTCGCAATTTTTGTTGTATCTAGTACTTCCGGATATTCTTTCAATAAATGATACGCTAGTTTGGCAACAGAGCGTGCCGGCATAACGTTTTCATCTTTCTCACCAAACTCACTTGGGTGCATGCCTTGTAAGTCACTGTTGTTCAAACCCGTAGAATTGACGAATTTATAATCTGTCAGTCCAAGTTCTTCAGCCTTTTCATTCATTAGATGGACAAAGTCCACTTCAGATCCTGCAATCGACTCGGCAATCGCAATGGTTGCCGCATTGGCTGAATAAATCGCTACTGCTTCATAAAGTTCGCGGATCGTATAAGATCCATCACGACGAAGCGGTACATTACTTAAACGACGATCTTGTGAAACCTTATACGTATACTCAGTAACTTTGTATTCCTGATCCCATGTAATCGTTCCATCTTCAAGAGCTTCAAACATCAAGTATTCCGTCATCATTTTGGTCATACTCGCAATGCCGAGCGGCTTATCCGAGTTCTCTTCGTATAATACCTTTCCACTGTCTGCATCTATCAAAATAGCACCGTTTACACGGAGGTCAAGCGAAGATTCACTTTCCTCTGCTGCTACAGATCCCTGCACACCTAACGTCATCAACAACATCATTGGCACCAGTAAAACTGCCAACCATCTCTGTGTTACTTTTTCCACTCATCTTACCCCCGTCGTCACAATATCAAAAATTAGTGTACCATATTCCCAGTAGGTCAGGTATGCTTATGGCAAAAAAACATATATTCCCCTATGGAAATCATCTTATTTTTCTTTACATTTTATTATTCCTCATATAACAACAAAAAAGGACAGAAGGAAATCCCCCCTGTCCCTTACATAATAAATTAACGTACCGAATAGTTCGGTGCTTCTTTTGTAATTTGTACTTGGTGTGGATGGCTTTCTAGTAAACCAGCACCTGTCATACGAATAAATTGTGCATTTTCACGATGTGCTTCAAGATCCTTCGAACCACAGTATCCCATACCTGCACGAATTCCTCCTAAAAGCTGATGAATTGTATCAGACAATGGACCTTTATACGGCATACGACCTTCAATGCCCTCAGGGACAAGTTTCTTTTCATCTTCTTGGAAGTAACGATCTTTTGAACCTTTTTCCATTGCTGCAACAGAACCCATACCACGGTATACTTTAAAACGACGTCCCTGGAAGATCTCAGATTCTCCTGGGCTCTCGGTAGTACCTGCAAGCAAGCTTCCAAGCATAACCGCATGTCCACCAGCTGCTAATGCTTTGACAATATCTCCGGAATACTTAATTCCACCGTCTGCAATAATTGTCTTACCATATTTACGCGCAACAGTTGCACACTCATAGATAGCAGTAATCTGTGGTACGCCAACGCCTGCAACTACACGTGTAGTACAAATAGAACCAGGGCCAATACCGACCTTCACTACGTCAGCACCTGCTTCATACAATGCTTCAGCTGCTTCTGCCGTTGCTACGTTACCTGCAACGATCGCAAGGTCCGGATAGTTTCCGCGGATCTCTCTCACTGTGTCAATAACACCCTTAGAGTGTCCGTGTGCCGTATCAATGACTATTAAGTCGACTTCTGCCTGTACAAGCTTCTCAATGCGCGTAGAAGTGTCTACCGTGACTCCAACAGCCGCACCAACAAGTAAGCGCCCAGCCTTATCTTTTGCTGCGTTAGGGAACTCAATAACCTTTTCAATATCTTTAATTGTAATCAAACCGTTAAGAATACCTTTATCATCTACAATTGGAAGCTTCTCAATTTTATATTGCTGTAGCATCTTCTCAGCATCTTCAAGTGTAGTTCCTACAGGAGCTGTCACCAAGTTTTCTTTCGTCATGACTTCATCAATGATAATGGAATAGTCCTGGATGAATCTCAGGTCACGGTTCGTCAAAATACCAACCAATTTCTTCTCTTCCATGTTATTAACGATCGGGACACCTGAGATACGATATTTACCCATTAAATGCTCTGCATCAAAAACTTGATGTTCCGGTGTAAGGAAAAATGGATTTTTAATAACCCCATTCTCAGAACGTTTAACCGTAACAACTTCCTCAGCTTGTTCTTCAATACTCATGTTTTTATGAATAACACCGATTCCGCCTTGACGAGCCATCGAGATTGCCATCTTGGATTCCGTTACTGTATCCATACCCGCACTGATGATAGGTATATTCAACTTGATGCTGTCTGTTAAATTCACAGATAGCGATACAGCCTTTGGCAATACATCAGACGCAGCCGGTACCAATAATACATCATCGAACGTCAGACCTTCACGAGAAAACTTTGATTCCCACATTAACTTTCTGCCTCCTAAAATTACTATTGTCTATTCAGATTATTAAAAGGTTATCAGCGTCAATGAGACGTGTCAAGACAGAAGTTTATAAACTCATTATTCCTATTATTTGCTAAATATTTTATCTAGTGACTTTTGCATCTTTAATGGATTCGTCTGTGGTGCAAAACGATCGACTACTTGTCCGTTAGAATCAATCAAGAACTTCGTGAAGTTCCATTTGATACCTTCCGTCAATACACCCTTTTGCTGTTCTGTAAGATACGTAAATAGAGGTTCGGCTTCATCCCCTTTTACATCTACTTTAGCAAACATGGGGAACGTCACGCCATAATTCATTTGGCAGAAGTTCATCGTCTCATCAATATCATCAAATTCTTGGTTATTGAAGTTATCCGATGGAAAGCCCAGTATAACCAGCCCTTGATCTTTATATTCTTCATACAGTTGCTGTAGTTCTTTAAATTGTTTTGTGAAACCGCATTTACTCGCAGTATTGACAATGACCATTGGATTTCCTTCAAATTCCTTCAGAGATTTCTTTTCTCCACTAGTAGTTTCAACTGTAAAATCGTAAACTGTCGTCATGCAGAATCGCCTCTTTTCTTTTAGTATATTTTACCTGACTACGCAAGGAATACCTAGTATCCTGTTTGGTTTGAAGATTTTAGAGCATTATGGAGGTGGATGTAGCCATGTTTGTGTAGGTGATAGAGCGGTTGGTGTGACCTATTGAGCGGATATGCAGGTATGTAGAGCGGTGGACGTGACTTATTGAGCGGTTAAACAGGGTTATAGAGCGGGTGCCGTGACTCATTGAGCGGTTAAACAGGGTTATAGAGCGGGTGTCGTGACTCTTTGAGCGGTTACGCAAGGTGATTGAGCGTTTGCCGTAACTCTTTGAGGGGGTATGCGAGGCGATTGAGCACTTGTCGTAACTCTTTGAGCGGATACGCGGTGTGATTGAGCGCTCGTCGTGACTCATTGAGCGGTTAAGTGGAACAATAGAGCACTACCCCTAATACATTGAGCAGTTAAGCAGCACAATAGAGCGTTTATCATGTTAAATAAAGCGAATAACCCAGATCTATGAGTGCGTAAAGTACAAATACATCATCCTCAATTCAATCTCTTTCCACTATAAAACACAAAAAAGCCACTCCCCAAAGGGAATGGCTTCGTGCCTAGCAACGTCCTACTCTCACAGGGGGAAACCCCCAACTACCATCGGCGCTGAAGAGCTTAACTTCCGTGTTCGGTATGGGAACGGGTGTGACCTCTTCGCCATCGTTACTAGACTCTTTGAGTAAAGC
>NZ_PDYR01000025.1:0-15549 GCF_002743165.1 Sporosarcina sp. P19
AAAGAAGTCTACGAACTGCCCTACACTCGACGCAACGAAGGCGCCTGCTGTGGTAGGCGTAGCGAGGAGACAGAGACAGGCGAACTTCCTGTCTGTGGCTCATCGCGAGAGCCATCCACCAGCGCCGTAGTGGGTACAATGAATTTGCCACTTAGATTGCCAGCTAAACCACAACCTCCTGGACGAACAGGAAAAAGAAAGGCACGTGCAAGAACCACAACCGCACGCCGCTTATTAGGCGTGCTAAATAGAAACGTAATCCATGGTCACTTACGCACTAATTACTTTATAAACAACTATGTGAACTGGCCTACACACGACGCAACGAAGGCGCCTGCTGTGGCTCATCGTGAGAGCCATCCACCAGCGCCGAAGTGGGTACAATGAATTTGCCACTTAGATTGCTAGCTAAACCACAACCTCCTGGACGAACAGGAAAAAGAAAGGCACATGCAAGAACCACAACCGCACGCCGCTTATTAGGCATGCTAAATAGAAACGTAATCCATGGTCACTTACGCACTAATTACTTTAAAAACCCTATATAAATCCAACTTCCAACGAAAGGGGAGAAAAATATGACATTGCGCTTTATTACAGGTCGTTCCGGAACAGGAAAGACGACTTTTATTGAACGAGAGATCGCGCAAGAATTGAAAGAACGGCCGATGGGGGCGCCTATTATCGTCATCGTACCCGATCAGTTATCTTATTCTATGGAATATAGCCTGTCCGTCAAATCCGGACTGTCCGGCATGATTCGTGCCCAAGTTCTGACATTCAAACGACTGGCGTGGCGGGTTCTACAAGAAGTGGGTGGCATCACGCGTGAAGAAGTTGACAGCTTCGGCTATCGCATGCTCGTCCGCAGTGTGCTAGAAGACAATAAAGACTCGTTCAAGTTATTTAAACAAGCGGCTTCGAAGCATGGATTCGCTGAGCAGATTAGTGACATCATGAAGGAATTCAGTAAATATTGTATTGATCAGCAAGCGTTTACTGAATTGAAAACGTCACTCGCAGATAAGCAAGCGCCTCGGATTTTGCAGGATAAGGCGCATGACTTGCAGTTGTTGCTAGAGAAAATTGAAGAACGTCTTGGCACGACCTATATGGACAGTGAAGGGCAACTCAATGCGCTAGCAGATCAGTTGGCACAGTCGGAGTGGCTACAAGATGCATCGATCTACATAGACGGCTTCGGTGATTTCACGACTCAGGAATATACGATTATTACGCAATTAATGAAATATACGAAACGTGTGACGGTCGTGTTGCCAATGGAGGAAAAAGTGCATAACGGCGAGCATGAATTATTCCATACAGCGCAGCAACAGTACGAAACGCTTCAGCAACTAGCATACAGTGAGTCTGTCGATCGTGAAGAACGCGTTCATTTGACGGAGTTGCAGCGCTTTACAAATCCAGAACTGGCCCATTTAGAAAAGCAGTTTGATCACTATCCTCCTGAATCGTTTGAATCGGAAGGGGCGATCCAGATCATCGAAGCGTCAAATCGCCGCGCGGAAGTTCATGCAGTGGCGCGTTCGATTCGCAAGATGATGCGTGAAGGCAAGCGTTACCGAGGGATGACGGTGTTAAATCGACAACCGGATGTCTATAACGAATTGATTCAGAACATATTCACGCAATATGATATTCCGGTGTTCGTTAGTCAGAAGAAACCGATGCTTCATCATCCATTGATCGAATTTGTGCGTTCATTGCTTGAGGCGGTGCGTACTGATTGGTCATATGAAGCAGTGTTCAGGGCAGTGAAGACCGATCTGTTTTTCCCTGTCAATGAAAGCAAGCAAGTATGGAGAGAGCGGGCAGACCGCTTGGAGAATTTCGTATTGGCTAAAGGAATCCACGGCAAGTCTCGCTGGCAAGATGAAGAGCGTTGGAAAGTTAGTCGCTATAGAGGTCTAGAAAAAGTCCGTACTGTACAGACAGATGAAGAACTGGCGACACAAGCGGAGTTTGCTGAGACGCGCGATATGATCCGCGAGCCGATCGAGCAATTGCAGCAGAAGTTACAGTCTGCTCGAACTGGTCGGGATGTAGCGGAAGCATTGTTTTACACAATAGAGTCTCTTCGTATCTACGATAAGATTATAGAGTTGCAACAAACGGAACATACAAATAATCGTTTGCAAGCAGCAGCGGAACATGAACAAGCATGGACGAGTTGGATTAATGTGTTGGATCAGTTTGTCTTGATGTTTGGAGAGAAGCAACTACCGATTGCAGAAGCGATTAAAATACTGGATGAAGGTTTCGATACACTTGAATTCAAATTGATTCCGCCTTCGCTTGATCAAGTCACTGTGACGACTATGGAGTTATTTAATTCGATGGGTGTCGAAGCAGTGTTTGTACTTGGTGCGAATGAAGGGATATTGCCACTGCGCAATGATCATGAAGGATTGCTGTCGGACAGTGACCGAGAGTTGTTTAGTGAAATTGGCATTACGCTTGCGCCTACGACAAAGCTTCAACTCATGCGCGAATCCTATATGGCATATCGTGCGTTTACCGGAGCGAGTGCGCGTTTGATTGTCAGCTATCCCATTGCGGATGAAGAAGGGAAAGCGTTGATTCCCTCGCTTTACATTCCTAGATTACAGCAGATTGTAGCGAATATTCCTATCGAAATCGCGGTAATGGAACCAACGGAATTGTCTGAAGTGGAAGATAAGCTCGCCTATATCGAACATCCTGAAGTGGCGCTGTCTTATGCGATTCGAATTATGCGGCAAGCTTCGACTCAGGAAGAAATCGCGCCTGAATGGCAAGCGGTTCTTGCGTATTATAAAGAAGATCCACTGTGGTCTTCAGTTATAGAATCGATCGTACAACCAGCGTTGAAGCGACAGAAGACCGAGTTGCTAGATACAGAATTGACAGCAGGTTTATACGGATCATCATTTACAACGAGTGTCTCTAGAATAGAATCGTATTACAGTTGTCCGTTCCAACATTTCACGACGTATGGACTGAATTTGCAAGAACGTTTTGAATTCCAGCTTGAAGCACCGGATATCGGGGATTTATTCCATGCGGCATTAAAGTGGGTTTCCGATGAAGTTATGCGCCAAGGTTTGTCTTGGGCTGCGGTGACGAAAGAACAGTGCTGGCAGTTAGGCCGTGAAGCGATCGATGCACTCGCGCCGAAGTTCTTCCACCGAATTTTATTGTCGAGTCAACGCTATGCATATATTCAGCGAAAGTTGATGCAAATCATTCAACGGACGATCCGTGCCCTGCAGTCTCAGGCGCGTAATTCAAGCTTCACGCCAATTGCGATCGAAGCAGGTTTTGGTCCGGATGAAGAAATTGCACCGCTTAAAATCAGTCTAAAAAATGGTCAACAGATGCATATTCGAGGGCGAATCGACCGAATTGATACGATGAAAAAAGACGACCAAACGTATTTGCGAGTAGTCGATTATAAATCGTCGGCTCGTGCACTTGACTTGACCGAAGTGTATTACGGCTTATCGTTGCAAATGCTGACGTATTTAGACGTTGCACTCGAGCATGCGGAAGATTGGCTCGGCGTCTACGCAAATCCCGCTGGTGTGTTGTATATGTACGTTCACAATCCGATGCTGCGTTTGACGAAAGAGTTGAACGAAGATGCTGTGGAAAAAGAATTATTGAAATCCTATAAAATGCAAGGTTATATACTGGAAGATGCAGACGTTGCGTTGGCAATGGATGACAACATCGAAAGTGAGTCATTAATTATTCCAGCGCGCTTAAAGAAAGACGGCTCGTTTTATTCGAGTTCAAAAGTCGTACCTCCTGAAGATATTAATATTTTGCGTTCATATGTCCGTAAGAAACATCAGCAGGCAGGGGACGGCATGTTGTCAGGTGATACACGAGTGTATCCGTACCGTCTGAAAGAACATATGCCGTGCACGTTCTGTTCGTATCAGTCGATTTGTCAGTTTGACAGCACTGATCCGACACAGCCTACACGAAACTATACGGCCTATAAGCCGGAAGATTCATTAGAAAAGATGAGGAAGGAGATCGATCCAGATGCGAATTCCAGATAAGCCGCCACATGAGACCTTTACGGACGATCAATGGAAAGCCATCCACGCGTCCGGAAAAGATATTCTCGTATCTGCTGCGGCAGGTTCAGGGAAAACAAAAGTCCTCATCACGCGGATGATTGAAAAAGTATTGAACACGGAACAGCCGATAGATGTGGATCAGCTACTCGTAGTGACGTTCACAAATGCGGCAGCGGCCGAAATGCGTCATCGTATGGCCAGTGCGCTCGAGGAAGCGATCGTCAAGGATCCTTCTTCCGTCCATTTGCGCAGACAGTTGAATCTACTAAATAAAGCACAGATTTCATCCTTGCACTCATTCTGTCTGCAAGTTGTTCGGCAGTATTCGTATGTGCTCGATATAGATCCGGGATTCCGTATTGCCGATGCAACGGAGGCAGCGATTTTACGAGATGACACGATTGCACTTGTTTTGGAAGATGCCTACAGTCAGCCGGATCCCGAAGCGATTTATCGTCTAAGTGATAGTTTCACTGCAGACCGTAATGATCAGGCGATCGAGACGCTGATTGATAAACTTTATGATTACTCCCGTGTACATCCAAATCCATCACAGTGGCTAGAGCTCATTCCGCAACAATATGAAATTGGAGAAGATGCGACGATCGATGGCTTATCATTCATCGATTCGCTGAAAGTATCGATCCAGCATACGCTTGAAGAAGCGAAAACGGTCACACGCGATTTACAGCGAGTGGCGGAAATGAATGACGGACCGCTGCCTTTGCTTGAAACTGCGAAAGCCGATGAAGCGTGGATTGATGGAGCACTTGACTATATGCTTCACGGTAAATGGGAAGAGGCCTTTGCATATTTCCAGACGTTGAAGTGGGTCAAGGCAGGTACGATTCGTAAAGATACATGTGACGAAGACTTGGCTGCGCGTGGTAAATCGATGCGTGATCAAGTGAAGAAAATCGTCAATACGTTGAAAGATACGTACTTTACTCGAACGCCTGCAAGATTGTTAGAAGAAATCCGTTTGATGGCGCCACTTATGCACACGCTCGTCGGATTGGTAGAAGATTTCACGACGCGTTACCAAGCATTGAAAGAAGAGCGCGGCTTAGTGGACTTCTCGGATCTCGAGCATTATGCGTTACAGATTTTATCAGAAGAAGTAGACGGTGAGCGCGTTCCTTCTGATATTGCGAACGATTACCGAAATCGATTTGCAGAAGTATTGGTGGACGAATATCAAGATACGAACTTCTTGCAGGAAGCGATATTGCAGTTAGTGAAGAAAGGCGGAGAAACAGACGGCAATTTATTCATGGTAGGCGACGTCAAGCAGTCAATTTACCGATTCCGTCTGGCAGAGCCGGGCTTGTTTTTAGGAAAGTATGATCGCTTTACATCAGATGTAGGGGATCAAGGATTGAAAATCGACTTGAATGCCAACTTCCGGAGCCGTAAAGAAGTGCTCGATGCAACGAACTTTATTTTTAGTCAGATTATGGGGACACGTGTTGGAGAAATTGAGTATGACGATGCGGCCGCACTAAAGTACGGTGCGCAATATCCCGAAAAAGACGTTTCAGCTGGATTGACGATTTTGTATGAAAATGAAGAAGATGACATGTCTGAAGAGCAAGAAGCACAGCAAGAGCTGAAGAAGTCTCAAGTAGAAGCGCGGTGTATTGCGCAGAAGATTAAGGCGTGGAAAGAGGAGCAAGCACAAGTGGCGGATGCATTTAGCGGTAAGCAACGTCCACTCGAATACAGGGATATTGTCATTCTCATGCGCTCGATGACGTGGTCGAGTGAAATTGCGGATGAACTAAAAGCCGCAGGGATACCTGTTTATGTTTCCTTATCTTCGGGTTATTTTGACGCTATTGAAGTGATGATTATGCTCAATACATTGCGTGTCGTCGATAATCCATACCAAGATATTCCACTCGTGTCGGTGTTACGTGCGCCATTCGTTGGCATGACCGAAAATGAATTAGCGCAAATACGGCTCGTCAATCGTAATGCGACGTTTTATGACGCACTGCAATTATTCATGCAGACAGGTGGTGCAGGAGTGAATCCTGCTACACAGGAAAAACTTCAACGCTTTTTCCTATTACTTGAAGACTGGCGAAATATGGCGCGGCACGGTTCGTTATCGGAATTGATTTGGCAAGTATATCAAGATACACATTATTATGAAATGGTTGGAATCTTGCCGAACGGTAAACAGCGCCAAGCCAATCTACGTGCGTTACATGACCGGGCGATGGCTTATGAAAAAACGTCTTTCCGTGGATTGTTCCGTTTCCTTCGCTTTATCGACCGCATGCGTAAACGCGGCGATGATCTCGGGGAAGCACGGTTCATGAGCGAAAAGGAAAACGTCGTGCGGATCATGACCATTCACTCATCAAAAGGGTTGGAGTTCCCGTATGTATTTTTAGCGGGAATGGGACGTCCGTTCAATAAAATGGACTTCCATAATCCGTATTTATTTGATCAGCATTTCGGACTCGCTGTCAAAGCGATCGATCCGGATAAACGAATTATGTTCACGTCGCTGCCGTTCCTAGCGATTAAAGAGAAAAAGGAACTAGAGATGCGGGCAGAGGAAATGCGCGTGCTCTACGTAGCGATGACACGTGCTAAAGAGCATTTGGAATTGATTGCCTCGGTTAAAGACATCGAAAAAACGATGAACAAGTGGCAACAAGCACAGTTGTTGGATGAAAATGAACCACTGCCGGAATACACACGTTCACGGGCAGCCGGTTATCTCGACTGGATAGGCCCAGCCGTTGCACGTCATATGGACTTTGGTAAGTTCGGTAAGACGACTGGCGGGGAACTAATGGATGACCCGTCATCATGGGAAGTAAATGCCTACCCGTTTTCTGCTTTCCACAGTACGAATGAAGTGGAGATTGAGGACTGGATACCTGTCGATCAAGAAGCAGCCGTGGCGGATCCGAAGCTGGTAGAAGAAGTGCGAAGTCGTTTTGATGCGCATTATCCGTTTGACTTTGCGGTGGAGTTGTCCTCCAAACAATCCGTCAGTGAGTTGAAGCGGATTGCGTTGCTGGAGATCGAACGAGGAGATGCCGATCCGTTTGAAGAAATGGAACCTGACGTCACAAAACGTATCTCGAACCTTCATTCACGGCCATCGTTTCTGCAGAAGCGTTCATTAACGAAAGCAGAAATTGGAACGGCGATGCATACTGTCATGCAGCATCTTGATTTAAAGGCGGAACTAGATCATACGAGTGCAACGGAATTTGTTAAGCAGCTCGAAAGACGTGAACTGCTGACGAAAGAAGAAGCGGCTGCGATTGATATTCAAGCGATTGTGGCATTTTTCCAAACGACACTTGGCAAACGGATGAAGCAAGCCGATCAAGTGTTGCGGGAAACACCGTTCACGTATGCACTTCCTGCTGTTGAAGGCGAGTTCCAGTTGCTACAAGGTATTGCCGACTGTCTGTTCCATGAAGACGGCGAGTGGGTACTTGTTGATTATAAAACGGATGATATGAGTAAGTTTCATTCTGATCAGGCGATTGCAAAAGAAATGCAAGTCCGTTATGGTACGCAGTTGAATTTGTATAAAAACGTACTGGAATCCATTCTTTCGATTGAGATTAAAGAAATGTTGCTCTATTTATTCAGCGAAGCAAAAATAATTAGCTTACAGGAGGAATTCGTTTGAAATTGACTCCTACACCTCTAACTGAACGGGTGGAAGCACTCGATTACTTGAGGGGAATTGCGTTACTCGGGATTTTGATTGCGAATATGCTTCATTTCCATTCGCCGTATGCATATATGGATCCATATTCGTGGTTTACCGTTCCGCATGAGCAGTCGATGTTTCATTTTATCGATGTGTTTATAGAAGCTAGTTTCTATCCACTATTCGCCATGTTATTTGGCTATGGTGTGAATATGCAGTATGAAAAATCATTGAAAAACAATACACAGTTCGCACCATTCATGGCACGACGTATGGGGATTTTACTGGTTTTTGGCGTGTTGCACGCGGTGCTGATCTGGTCGGGTGACATATTGTTCACCTATGCGTTGATGGGATTCATTATGATCGCGGTAATCCGAATTCCGAAGAAGTGGTTACTGGCACTTTCGTTCGTTATTTATTTTGTGCCGACATTATTGTTATACAGTATTTTGGCACTTACTCGTAGTGCAACTTCATCAAATATGTTGGATGGATTTGAAGATGTTCAGCAAATCGAACGAGCGATTGCTGCTTATGCAAACGGTGCGTTCGGCGATATTTTCGCTTTCCGTTTGAATGAATTTTTCACGTTTGAAATCATCGGGTCGATTACAGCGGTCTTTATCATTTTGCCGTTGATTATGTTTGGTGCTGCATTATCGAAATTCAAAGTCATCGAGCGTATGTATGCGCTGAAAGGGAAGTTGCTAGTCGCGATGCTAGTATTTATTCCGATTGGCGTTGTATTGAAGAACATCCCGAGTTGGGACGGTCCGAAATTCGAAAATATCTTACTCGTTCAATCCGTATTTGGTGGACCAATTTTGACGCTTGGATATGGGGCATTATTTTTATTACTGTTTCAAATTCCATTTTTAAAGAATATTACGCAACCTTTTGCAAATGTTGGTAGAATGGCATTTACAACGTATATTATGCAGTCGGTGATTGCGACGATGGTATTTTATTCATATGGAGTCGGTCTATATGGTAAAGTAGATATAGTGACCGGCACATGGTTGGCAATCGGAATTTTTGCGATTCAGCTCATTGTAGCGCAGGTTTGGTTAACGAAATTCCGAATGGGACCACTTGAAGCTGTGTGGCGGAAGTGGTCTTACGGAAAGAATTTCGTCGTTAAAGAGGAAAAAAAGTAGATTTTGTCGTAACATAGGAATATGTGAATTCACATGGAAAGGGTTGGGTATTGAAATGAAATTATTGTCATTCCGTTACGAAGGACAGACTTTATTCGGACCAAAAGTTAAACGTGAGGAAGCTGTATGGGATTTACTCGCAATGGCTGAAGCGTTGGAACAAACTGATTTCCCGAAAACGATGATTGAAGGCGTTTCCCATGGAATGGATTTTTTAGAGGAAGTTCGTAAATTGGTAGAGAAAACTGAAGCTGAAGGAAACGTAGAGGAGTTTAAGCGTGCGTTTACTGACATCGAATGGTTGTCTCCAATTCCACGCACACCGAAAAACGTGTTATGTGTGGGTAAGAACTATCTTGACCATGCGGAGGAACTTGGATCAAAAGCACCCGAGAAATTGATGCTATTTACCAAATCTCCAACAGCCATCGCAGGGGACGAGCAAACGTTATCGATCCATAGTGAAGTGACGGATTCATTGGATTATGAAGGAGAATTGGCTGTCGTGATCAGCAAGACAGGCAAAAACATTCCAAAGCAACTGGCATATGATTACGTATTTGGTTACACGATTGGTAATGATATTACAGCACGCAATATCCAGACGGAGCACAAACAGTTCTTCTTAGGTAAAAGTTTAGACGACTCTTGTCCGATGGGGCCTTATGTGGTGACAAAAGACGAAATTCCAAACCCGCAAAATTTATCCGTCGTAACAAAAGTGAATGATGAAGTGCGCCAAAACGGCAATACTTCCAATATGATTTTTAAAATTGATGAATTGATCGCTGAAATCTCTAAGTACGTCACATTAGAGCCAGGTGATGTAATCTTAACAGGTACGCCAGCTGGTGTTGGTAAAGGTATGACACCCCCAACGTACTTGAAAAAAGGCGATACAGTAAAAGTATCCATCGAAGGAATCGGAACACTAGTTAACCGTTTCGAATAATACGCAGGTCTATGAAATAAGCAACAGAATAGTCGTAGTTTGAAAGATATGGTAGAATATCAATCGACTATACTAATGATGAGGTGGAAGTAATGGGATTTTTAACTGATACAACCCACATGCATATTTTTACATGGGTAGTAGGTATTGTACTATTTTTAGTAGCAGCAAGTATGGCAAATGGAACAAAAGGAAAAAAGATTACACATATGATTTTACGACTGTTCTACGTCTTGATCATCATCACAGGAGCTGCGTTATTCTTTAAGCATATGACTATTGATTCCATGCTATATGGTATCAAATTTGTCCTGGGTATTTTGACAATCGGATTTATGGAAATGGTTCTTGTTCGTGGAAATAAAGGGAAGAACACGGGGCTTATGTGGATTCTCTTCATCATCGCGTTACTTGCTACGATGTTCATAGGTTTCAAATTACCAATGGGCTTCAACTTTTTCGCCTAATAACTACTGACTACTAGAGGAGATGAGCAAATGACAACACAGGCCGGCTGGATATTTTTGATGGTAATTCTGTTGCTGATCGCGTTGTTTGCGGTCTCCGTTGTAGTTAGTGCGCGTAGACAGCGGGATCCGAATTTCTTTACTGAAAACGATAACGAATGACTATGCGCAAGCAGTGGAGGGTTTTTCCTCCACTGCTTTTTTAAATTGACATGGGCATCATACTTTCACAAGATTGCCGTATTTACAGAACGCGTCAATAGTTTTCATAAGAAAGAATAGCATGGCTTGCTACCGTTTGATAAACTAAAAGAAGAGTTTGTATGAGGAGGATTTACTAAAGTGAAACGAATAATCGGACTACTGGCAACCTGTATGCTTGCCCTATCGATAGCACAACCCGCTTTTGCAGATACCGATCGATCTTTCAGCGATGAAAGTATCTATGATTTACTTGTCGACCGTTTCAATAATGGGATTGAATCTAATGATTTCGATGCCGACGCAAAAAATCCAGCTATTTTTAACGGTGGCGACTTTGCAGGAATCAGCAATCGATTGCAACACTTGATCGATATGCACTTTACGATGATTTCTGTCGGACCGGTTTTTAAAACGGCATCGTATGATGGAAATGAAGTTCTTGATTATCAAGAGATTGAACCGCACTTCGGTACAGCGGAAGAGTTCACCGCGTTAATTGAAGAAATGCATGCGAACGACTTGAAAATCATGGCAGATTTCCCTTTAGTAGGTGAAGTAAGCGATCCTGCTGTACAGCAAGAACTGCTGGAATTCGCTGTACAATTTGTTTCGGATTATGAATTGGACGGGCTTCGTCTAACATTGCTTAATGATGCGGATACGGAGTTCCTGAATAAAATGATCGAAGCAGTGAAAGATGCGAACGAAGGTCTGTACGTAATTACAAATGAACAGAGTGATGCATCATTTGACAGTATGCCGGCTGAAAAACGAAGTGCAGCGATCCAAGAATCATTTGTGCAAGTAGACCCGGATACGTCTTCACTAGAGCAGTTTAGCAATGAGGACGCAGGGAAATTACTGCAGTATGATGATTTAACTGGACCACGTTTTACATATAAAATGGTGGAACTTCGTCAATTCCCACCGACACGTTGGAAAGTAGCGACGGTTGCACAATTCATGCTCCCGGGCGTTCCATTAGTTCCCTATGCAACAGAAATTGCAGTGAATGGTAAAGAGGCACCAGAAACCCATCCGTTCTTTAACTTTAAGACAGATATGGAGTTACACGAGTGGATTGGAGATCTGAACACTCTTCGTAATGACTCGGAAACCCTTCGTACAGGAGATTTCAAGTTCCTGCATAATGAAGACGGATTTGTTGTGTTTGAACGTTCTTCTGAAGAGGAGACGTGGATTATTGCGCTCAATAATACGTCGGAAGTGCAGAGCTTTGAGCTGGATCCTTCGGTGATTGGGGAGAAAAAGAAGCTTCGCGGTGTAATAGGTCAGGATTTGATTAAGGAGACGAAGGATAATAAGTATCATGTCGTACTTGATCGTGAGTTAGCGGAAGTTTATATCATTGAAGAGGATAAAGGGTTTAATACGCCTTATCTAATAGCTTCTATTATGGTAGTTGTTCTGTTTGCGTTGTTTTTGTATATGGTTATACGGAAGGGCAAGCAGGGACGGACTGAAGAAGTTGTTAGAGAGAAGAAGTAAGGGGTAAGGCACCGTTGATCGACGTTCCGGGCGGACGCTTTCCCATGGGCCCGCGGTGAGCCAACTAGTCACTACGTTCCTTTAGTTGTCTCACCTGATCGGGCTGATCCATCGGGAGTCGCCGCCCTCCACTTACGATCAACTAGGCTAGCACATTAAACTTAATGCGTTAATTCATAAAGGAGAAAACCCAAGATAAGTTCCTAGTCTGGAATTCATCTTGGGTTCTAGACAGTCTGCGGTTTATGCGGGCTGTTTTTTTTATTCGCTTTTTGTGTTGTTGAGGAAGAATAGGGCGATGGTTCCGGGGCCGGCGTGGGAGCCGATGACGGAGCCTATTTGGTGGATTTCGATTGCTTTTGGTTGAATGACTTCTTGGATCATTTCTTGGAACTCTATGGCTGTGGTTAGGTCGTCGCCGTGGCTGATGGCGATGGTTTGTTCTTGTAGGTTGCTGCCGCGTTCTTCCATCATTTCGATCATGCGCCGTAGAACTTTTTTGCGTCCGCGGTGTTTTTCAATTGGCACGAGTTTTCCGTCTTCTACGTGAAGTAGTGGTTTAATGTTGAGCAGTCCCCCGAAAAATGCGCTTGCTTTGGATACGCGTCCGCCTTTTGCCAAGTAGTCTAGGTCTTCTACTGTGAAAAGGTGTTCCATATGTGTGGCCATTGTGCGAATTTCTTGTTCGATTTCTCGCATGCCGATGCCTTCATTGCGCAAGCGTACGGCTTCTTTGACGAGTAGACCATAGCCAAGTGAAGCGCAGTGTGTATCGATGACTGCCAAGTTCATGGAAGGGTTGTCTTCTTTCACTTGATCACTCGTCATGACTGCCGTTTGGTACGTTCCTGACAGTTGGGACGAGAAGGCGATATAGATGCCGTCCTCACCGGATGCTGCAAGGTCATTCCAGGTTGTCATCATTTGATCGGGTGAAGCTTGTGAAGTTTTTGGTTGCTGTCCTTGACGGATCGCATCGAAAACTTCCTTAGAGTTGATCTCGACGATATCTTCGTATTCTTTGCCGTCTAGAAGAACGCTTAATGGGAATAGTTCAACTTCATTTTCTTTAAAGAAGTCTAAAGGTAAATCACATGCGCTATCCGCAAAAATCTTCATTTCTTTTCCCCCTTATACGACAATGTTTTTCTGTAAGGATAAACGTTCTTCCAGTATACGTGAAATTCCGTCTTCATTATTCGTGTCTGTTATTTCGTCTGCGATGGATTTTAAACGGTCGATGGCATTCCCCATTGCGACACCTGTACCCGCATAGTCAATCATTTCAAGATCGTTGTCTTCGTCTCCAAAGGCGATAATGCGATCTTTCGGCACATTCATCCATTTCGAAACCGCATCAATGCCTACTGCTTTATTGAGGCCGTGACGCACGATTTCCACAATATTAAATGGAGCCCCCCAACGGCGGTGATCAATGACTTCCGCATGCAAGTCTTCTAGATGCTGTCGAATTGGATCGACTGTTAGAGAATCGGCTTGGATTAACAAGCTAGTTGGTTCGGTTTTTAATGAATTCCGAATATCTCCCGATGTGATGAGTGGGTTGCCAAAGTTTAAAATGTCTAAAAAGCGCTCATCATGATAGTGGGCATAGACGTCATCCATCACTTCTGCGACGATATTTTCGACTGAGAAGTTTTGCATGGCATCTACTACTTCATTGACGACTGGCAAGGCAATTGTTTCGTGAATCGTTTGCCATGAACGGTCGGTAGGGTGGTGGACAAAAGCGCCATTAAAGTTGACGATTGGTGTCGTCAGACCAAGTTGTTGGTAATATATTTCACTAGCGCGGTATGGTCGTCCTGTCGCAATCATAACATGGTGTCCTTGCGAAACAGCTGTGCGAAGTGTCTGTTCTGTTTTGGGTGAAATCACTTTTTCATCCGTTAATAATGTTCCATCTAAGTCTACTACTATTAAATGTGGTTTCAAGATATCCTCTCCTATTACTGCTTATACTACCAGAGTGTTATGTCTTAACAGTTTATCGTTAACCGTGTAAGTAAGTCAAAAGAATGAGCAATGAGGTGAAGGTTTTGTATTATCTGGTATATGTTGCTATTCTAACATAACAGTAAATGATTGTAGGAAAAGAGGAATCGTCATGATTATTCGTTCAGAAAGATGGCAAGAGATCCCCGTACTTCACATCGTAGAAGAGTCAAAAGAGAAAGAACGCATTCCTGTTGTACTATTTTTTCATGGATTCACTAGTGCAAAAGAACATAATTTACACTACGCATATAATCTAGCTAAACGAGGAATTCGTGTCATCTTACCCGAAGCTAAACTGCATGGTGAGCGCTCGGAATCCTTAGATGAATTTCAATTAGCATTAAGTTTTTGGGACATCGTGCTGACTTCTATTAAAGAAGCAGATGTTTTACATGATGAACTTTATGAAAAACAATTGATCGATGATGATACACTCATTGGCATGGGGGGCACTTCAATGGGCGGAATCACGACATTCGGTTGCCTTGCGAATTACGATTGGATCGACGCAGCGTCCGTGATGATGGGTTCACCTGCATTCACGCGCCTAGCCAAAGGACAAATTTCTTACGCAGAGCGTGGCGGTAGGGAAATTCCAGTGTCTCAAGAAGAACGCCAGCATCTATTCGCAGCCCTTGACCAAGTGGATCTATCACAAAATCCAGGCAGATTGCATCATCGTCCACTTTTCATTTGGCACGGGGAACAAGATACGATGGTGCCGTTTGAGTTTACGAAAGAATTTTACGAAGAAATTCAAGAGGATTACGAAGACGAGCCGGAGCTATTGAAATGGATGCCTGATGAAAATGCCGGGCACACTGTTTCACGTCCAGGAATGCTTGCAGCAGTCGATTGGCTTGCACTGCATTTGCGTGCAAGGTAGTATGTTGGTAAGATAAGATTACTACACAGCAGAGAGGAGCATTTCGATGAACACAGAAGAAGAGATCAAGCAGTATTTATTTGGTGCGTTGGAAAACGTCATCGACCCTGAATTGGGTATTGATATCGTCAATCTTGGATTGGTGTACAATGCAGAGTTGCTTGACGAAGGAGTCGCGAAAGTTACAATGACACTGACGTCAATGGGTTGCCCAATGGGTCCACAGATTGTAGCGAATATTGAGCAAGAGCTAATGGAACTCCCAGAGGTAAAGGATACAGTGGTAGATATCATTTGGAATCCACCATGGTCACGCGATAACATGTCACGCTATGCCAAGATTGCACTAGGCGTACGTTAATAGATCATACCAACCACACCGTTTTAAAATGGTGTGGTTTTTTATGGAGTGGATAGATGGTTAGGCTGTCGGGCTGTTGGGGATAGGGATTTGCGCTTCGGAGGGGACGCGTTCCTGAGGGCTCGCGGTGAGCCAACTAGGTCGCTGCGCTCCCTTTAGTTGTCTCACCTGTCGAGCTGATCCTCTAGGAGTCGCCCCTCCTACGCGCC